>NC_020504.1:8261879-8563064 GCF_000349325.1 Streptomyces davaonensis JCM 4913 | reverse complement strand
GCAGTCTCAACGCCGACGACAAGGCCCGCGCCAAGGGCATGCTGAAGTCGCAACTCGCCATCCTCACCGAGCGGGTCCATCAGGCACTGCGGCAGGCGTACGGGCTGGCGCAGAAGCAGGAAGGCGTCGTCGACCTCAGCTTCGACACCCATCTGGTCGCCCAGCAAGAGGTCGCCGACCTGCGCCTCCCCCTGGGGGCGCCGCTGGACGCCGCAGCCCGCGAGCTGACCGGCAAGCTGCTTGCCCACCAGTACCCAGCCCACCCCGACCTGGACCCCGAGGGCACTGGCAAGCCCGTCAGGCCGGCCGAGATCAGGACCGTCTTCGGGTACGTCCGCAAGGCCGCCGAGCACCGTGACGGACAGGTCGAGGTCGAGGCCAAGGACCGTAAGGTCATGGCCCGAATCGCCGGCGGCCTCGGGCTCGGTGTGATGCGGGAGGCGTACTACCGGCAGGCGAGCCTGTGGGCCGACCACTTCAACACCCAGGCGAGGCGGGACGCTGTCGCCGAGCCGACGCTGGTCAGGCTCTCCGACTGGACCGACCTTCCCGAGCCGCGCGGACTGCCCGAGCCACTGCGGCGGCTGCTCGCCGCCGCCTACGCCGAGATGACCGACCGGGTGTGGGTACGCGGCGGTGTGCCCGTCGAGCCCGCGCCCGCGCCGCACGAGCTGAAGCCGGAGTTCGCGCTGCGCGAGCAGCAACTGCCTGGCGAAAGTGACTGGGAGGAGGCGCGTCAGAGGTTCGAGACGGTGTTCGGGGGCGTGGCGCCGCAGCTGCGGCGCGGGCGGATCGTCAACCAGTTCGCGGGCCAGATCAGGCAGGCCGCGAGCGGGCTCGCCCAGGACGCCGGGCGGCTGGTCACGGAGCTGGAGAAGCACCGCAGCTTCCTCCAGCTGACCGACGACTCGCCCCGGCTCGTCCTGGCCCGGCAGGCTCAGGAGCTCGTCAGGCGGGTCACGGAGGCGGGCATTGACGCCAGGAGCGTGGTGGACCGGCTCGCCCATTTCGACCTCGCAGACTTCACCGCACACCGGCACGGGATGTCCCTGAAGAGCGCGGGGAAGGTCGCCAACGCGCTGCAGAACACCAGTTGGGACCATCTGGGCCTGGCGTCCACCGCCGGTGTGGAGGGCGAGGCCGTCCTGGCGCGGATGCGGGAGGCGGCAGCGGGTGACCCCGGTGACTATCCCGACCTGCCCGGGGTGCTGAGCGCCTGCGGCAGGGAGGTGGTGGCGCTGCTGAGGTCCCGGCAGGCCCCGCCCGCACAGCCCGAGGCGCCCGCCATCCCGGCGGCGCCGAGCTCCGAGAGTGTGGACCTGGGCGGCGGCTCCGCACATCCGCAGGTGTTGCCGGAGCCGCCACAGCAGCCGGGCCCGCGCACCGGCTCGCGCACCGTCGCCCGTTCCGGCGGCGGGCGGACTACCGCCGCCCGGGCCGCCGCCGAACTCCAGGCGGAGATCGCGGCACTCGCGGCCGCACACCCGGACGCCGTGGTCGAGATCGTGTGGAAGGTCGTCGACTGATGTCCGAAGCAGTGACCACCGCGCCCCAAACCGCAGGACCCGCCCGGCTGTCCGCCGGGACGGTCCGCCAGTACCTGGCCGCCCGCAGCCGGATCGGTGACGGTGCGGTTCGCGTCCTGCTGCTGCGGGCCGCCCCCGTCTGGGACGCTCCCACCGTGCAGCGCACAGCGGGCGGCCTGCAGGCGCAGGTCGCCGTCGCGCCGTCCGTACTGGCCGTGCACGAGCTGATCCTGGGCCATCTGGATGCGGCCACCCCGCCCGACCCCGGGGTCCTGGTCGTCCTCACCAACTGCGAGGACACCGACCTCGACCCCGGACTGCTCGCCCGGGTCTATGGCGGTCGCATCCGGTCGGTCGACAACTGGGAAGTGGTTCGGGAGGCGTTCGACGCGCGCGGGATCGACGGGCGGCTGCGCGGCGAGAGCTGGGCGGCCGAGGCGCTCATGGACGCCGCGGCCACCCGCGGCTGGCCCTCGCTCGGAAAGGGGCTGCTCTCCCGCGACGAGGCCCTCACCCGGCTGGCCAGACGCCGGCTGCGCCTGACCCGCCAGGACACCGACGCGCTGGGCGCACCGGCCACGCACGACGACGGCGACCGTATCGACGCCGTCGCCCTGTTCCGCTGGACCCTCACCCCCGGCGGCCCCGACCTGCTGCGCGACCTGCGCGGACCGGAACGCGCGGGCCTTGCCGCCTTCCTTGGCGAACCCGAGCAGGCCGGCTCCGCCAGCCGGATCATCACCGCCCTGGTGGACGCCGAGCACGGGGCCGACGCGGCGGCGTACGCGGTCGTGTGCGCTGCCCTGTGGGGGCATGCGGAGGCCGACCACGACCTGTACCGGGCGCGTGGGCGCGCCGAGCGGTGGCTGGGCGAGAAACCGCCCGCCCAGGGGGACGACCTCGACCGGCTCCTTGCCTCCTTCGCTCACAGCGGCGAGGAGTACGTGCGGGGACTGCTCGACAGGGGCGAGCACCGGCTCGCCGACCCGGTCCTGAACCGGGCCGCGCAGCTCGTCACCCAGTTCGGTGCGCAAAGTGCAGCCGCGGCAAGCCCGCTGCTCGCCGACGGCCTCGACGCGCGCTTCACCGCCGCCGGCCGCGCCCTGGCAGAGGGCGGCACGCAGAAGATCAACGACGCCGTCACCGCGCTGGCCGAGCACGCCCTGGCCTCCGTCGACACCAGCCCCGTCCGCGTCGAGCGGGTGAAGATGGCGGCACGATTGCAGCGCTGGCTCGCCTGCCGCCCCACGTCCGAAGTCCCCTCCGTGGCCAAGGGCATCACCCGCCAGATCCGCGAACTGGGCTGGGTAGACCGGGCCCTGGAACACCTGGAGGCCGGCGGTGACACAGACAGCGTGCTCGCCGACGCGTACAGCCGGATCGGCGAACAGGTACGCAGCGAGCGCCGGGCCCTGGACCACGCGTTCTCCGAGCGGCTCGCGGTGTGGACGGCGGACGGCACCGCGCCCGGCACCATGCTCACCGTCGAGAGCTTCCTGGACCGGGTGGTCGCTCCTTTGGTGGCCTCGCCCGGGCACCGAGTCCTGCTGCTGCTCGTGGACGGGATGAGCGCGGCGATAGCGGCCGAGCTCGGCGAGGAGCTGCGCGCCCACTGGTCGGAGTACGACCCTCTGCCGGAGCCCGCCGGGGCACCGGCCCGGCGGGCGGTGGCCGCGGCGCTGCCCACCCTCACCACCGTCTCGCGCACCTCGCTGTTCGCCGGCACCCTGATGAAGGGCGACCAGAGCGACGAGAAGCGGCTCTTCCCCCAGCAACCCTGCTGGAAGGGGGCCCCGGCGGCGATCTTCCACAAGGACGACCTGCGCGGCCCCGACACAGGCTCGCCGTTCTCCACCGCCCTCACCGAAGCTCTCGCCGACGAGCGCACCCACGTCGCGGTCGTCCTCAACACCGTCGACGACCGGCTCGGCAAGGAGCAGAAGCTCGGCGACGGCGCTTGGCGGATCAAGGAGATCGGCGGCCTGGAGCCACTGCTGCGGGCCGCCCGAGCGGGCGGCATGACCGTACTGCTCACCTCCGACCACGGGCATGTGATCGAACGGCGCGGCAACAGAGCCGACGCCCCCGCAGGCAGCGTCGCCTCGGCCCGCCACCGGCTGCCCGGCGGTCCCCTCGCCCCGGCAGAGATCGAACTGTCCGGCCCCCGGGTGGTCTGGCCTGAGCCCGGTGCACGGATCGTCGCGCTGCGCGAGCACGACGCCCGCTACACGGCGATGAAGGCCGGTTACCACGGCGGGGCCACCCTCGCCGAGTTCACCATCCCGCTTCTCGCCCTGCTGCCGTTCGGCGCCGAACCGCCCACGGGCTGGCGGGAACTGGGTGACCCGTCACCCGCGTGGTGGGACGAGCGCGCCGAAGGCACAGACATTCCGGTGCCAGGCGCCGCAGGGGCCGGCATTGGGACCGAGGCCGCCGACGTACGGCCGCGCCGCAAGCAGACGAAGAAGACCCCCGCCCCGGCGGAGCCGACCATGGCTCTCTTCGAAGAGGAGCAGGCGGCCCCGGCCGCACCACAGGACTCCGCCTCCGCCGCCGCATCCAGCGACCCGGCCACCGCCCTGGTGGAGCGCCTCATGGCCACCGAGCTGTACCAGGCACAGCTCGGGCTGCTGGCCCGCAAGCCACAGGGCAAGGCGGTACCGAAGGCTCTGGTCGCCCTGGTCGAGACGGGCACCCTGACGATGACCGCGCTGGCCGAACGCGCGGGCCAGCCAGCCACCCGCGCACCCGGCTTCGCCGCGACGCTGGCCCAGCTCCTCAACTACGACGGCGCCCAGATCCTGGAGATCCTCCCCGACAACCGCACGCTGCGCCTGCACCGGGCCCAGCTGATCGACCAGTTCGGGCTGTGAGGCAGGGCACCGCCCCGGCCGCCAGGCCCGCATGCTGGCGGTCGGGCCGACGACCGGATGGGAGACTGTCCGGGTGAACGCGTTCGGATCTTCAACACCCGGTACCGGCTCCCCGGTCGGCGCCGTACGACGACGCGCCGTGGTGGACGCCCTGCGGCGCGGCGCCGTACCGGAAAGCGGCCTGGACCTGCTCGCCACCGGCCTCGACCGCTTCGAACGGGCCGTCGACGAGGAACTGGACACCGTTGCCGCCGGCGGCTCGGTGTTCAAGGCCGTCCGAGGGGAGTATGGCTCCGGCAAGACCTTCTTCACCCGCTGGCTCGGCGAGCGTGCCAAACGCCGCACCTTCGCCGTGGCCGAGGTACAGGTGTCGGAGACCGAGACCCCGCTGCACAAGCTGGAGACCGTCTACCGGCGCCTCACTGAACGCCTCACCACCGCGAGTTTCCCGCCCAGCGCGCTGCGGCCGGTCGCCGACGCGTGGTTCTACGCCCTGGAAGAGGACGCCCTCGCCGACGGCACGGACGAGAGCGAACTGTCCCAGGCGGTGAACCGGCTGCTCACCGCCCGCCTGGCCGAGGTGTCCCGACACGCTCCCGCGTTCGCCACCGCACTGCGCGGCTACAAGCAGTCCCTCGACGCCGGTGACGAGGCCACCGCCGCCGCGGTGATGGCCTGGCTCGGTGGCCAGCCGCACGTCGCCGCAGCCGCCCGGCGCAGCGCAGGCGTCCGCGGTGACCTCGACCACTTCGGCGCGTTCGGTTTCCTCCAGGGCCTGCTCACCGTCCTCAGGGACGCCGGACACGCCGGTCTCGTCCTCGTCCTGGACGAGGTGGAAACCCTGCAGCGGGTCCGCTCTGACGCCCGCGACAAGGCCCTCAACGCGCTGCGGCAGCTCATCGACGAGGTCCACTCCGGCCGCTTCCCCGGCCTGTACCTGATCATTACCGGCACCCCCGCCTTCTACGACGGGCAGCAGGGAGTGCAGCGGCTCGCACCGCTCGCCCAGCGCCTGGCCACCGACTTCACCACCGACCCCCGCTTCGACAATCCCCGGGCCGTCCAGATCCGGCTGCCCGGATTCACCGAAGAGTCCCTGACCGGCCTGGGCGCCACCATCCGCGACCTGTACGCCGAAGGCTCCCAGGCCCCCGACCGAATCAAACAGCTCGCCGACGATGCCTACCTCACCGACCTGGCCCGGGCCGTGGGCGGAGCGCTTGGCGGAAAAGTCGGTGTGGCCCCGCGCCTGTACCTGAAGAAGCTGGTCGGTGACGTCCTGGACCGGATCGACCAGTTCGACGACTTCGACCCGCGCAAGCACTACAAGCTGACGGTGGGCAGTGGTGACCTCACCGCCACCGAGCGGAACTTCGCCGCGCAAGCGCCAGCCGCCTCGGCCGACGACCTAGATATCGACGTCTGAAGGTCCTGCTTTCCAGTCCCCAACCGAGCCCGGGCCTCTCAACAGGCCCGTCTGACTCCGACCTCTGACGACCAGTGCAGGAGGCAACCGCGTGCAGGACCAGCCGCACGGCACCGACCCGGTGGAACGCCTCGACCCGGTGGTCCTGCACCACATCGTCAACACCCTCGGCTGGCCCGATCTACGACCCCTGCAGAAGGCCGCCGTCCACCCCCTGATGGACGGCGAGGACGCGATCCTGCTCGCGCCGACGGCAGGCGGCAAAACGGAAGCCGCCACCTTCCCCCTCCTGTCCGCAATGCGCCACAAACAATGGACCGGCACCTCGGTCCTCTACCTGGCCCCGCTCAAGGCACTCCTGAACAACCTGGTGCACCGCGTCGACAGTTACGCCCAGTGGCTGGGCCGCCGGGCCGCGCTCTGGCACGGCGACACCCCCGAGTCCGCACGCCGCCGCATCCGCACCGAATCCCCCGACGTGCTGCTCACCACGCCCGAATCCCTCGAAGCGATGCTCATCAGCGTCAAAACCGACCATGCACACATGCTGGGCCGGGTGCGTGCCGTAGTCGTCGACGAAGTGCACGCCTTCGCCGGGGACGACCGCGGCTGGCACCTGCTCGCCGTACTCGAACGCCTGGAAAAGCTGACCGGCCACCGCATCCAACGCGTCGGCCTCTCCGCCACCGTCGGCAACCCCGACGCCCTGCTCACCTGGCTCCAAGGCGCCGACCCCGACCACCGCTCCGGCCGGGTCGTCGCCCCCGGCGTCACCCTGCCCACCCCCACCGACGACTCGGCACTGCCCCGCCCCGCGGGAGAAGTCGAGCTCGACTACGTGGGATCACTCGCCAACGCCGCCAAGGTGATCTCCTCCCTGCACCAGGGGGAGAAACGCCTCGTCTTCTGCGACTCCCGTAAGCAGGTGGAAGAACTCGGGGCGGCACTGCGAGCCCGCGACGTCACCGTCTTCCTCTCCCACGCCTCCCTCTCCACCGACGAACGCGCACGCTCCGAGCAAGCCTTCGCCGAAGCCCGTGACTGCGTCATCGTCTCCACCTCCACCCTGGAACTCGGCATCGACGTCGGCGACCTCGACCGTGTCATCCAGATTGACTCCCCCAGCACGGTAGCCTCGTTCCTGCAGCGCATCGGCCGCACCGGACGTCGCGCCGGCACCTCCCGCAACTGCCTGTTCCTCACCACCCGGCCCGACGCCCTCCTCCAAGCCGCCGGCCTGCTCACCCAGTGGGCCCGAGGCTGGGTGGAACCCGTCACCCCGCCTCCCTCACCCCGCCACCTCGTCGCCCAGCAGCTCCTCGCCGTCGCCCTCCAGGAACACCGCATCGGCGACAGGCTCTGGCCCGAGCACTGGAACGGCCTCGCCCCCTTCGACCGTTCCGCCACCCCCCTCCTGACCCACCTCGTCGCGGAGGGCTTCCTCGACAGCGACGGCGGCATGCTCTTCATCGGCCCCGAAGCCGAGAAACACTTCGGGCGCCGCCACTTCATGGAACTGACCGCCTCCTTCACCGCACCACCCGAGTTCACCGTGCTCGCAGGACGCACCGAGATCGGCACCACCGACCCCACCGTCCTCACCGAAGAGCGCCGAGGGCCGCGCCGTCTCCTCCTGGCCGGCCGCAGCTGGCAGGTCACCTTCATCGACTGGGCCCGACGCCGAGCCTTCGTCGAACCCGTCGAGGACGGCGGCGTCGCCAAATGGCAGGGCAGCGAAGCCCGCGGCCTGTCGTACGCACTCACTCGGGCGATGCGCGACGTGCTCCTGGGCACCGATCCGGACGTCCGCCTCACCCGACGAGCCACCGCGGCCCTCGCCGAACTGCGCACCGACCGCGCACCCTACGAAGTGCACCCCGCGGGCACCCTGCTCGTCCGCGACGCCGACGCCACCCGTTGGTGGACCTGGGCCGGCTATCGCGCCAACGCCACCCTCGCCGCCTCCCTCGGCAACCTGGCCGATCCCGTACAACGCCCCACGGACACCCACGTCCGGCTCCGCCAGGACCTCTCCCTCACCGACTGGAAAACCGCCCGCGGCGAACTCCCCGACTCCCTCACCCTGCCCACCGTCGACCCACGAGCCGTCCGCGGCCTGAAGTTCTCGGCGGCACTCCCCTCCCGCATCGCCACCACCACCCTCGCCGAACGCCTCGCCGACTTCGACGGCGCCCTCGCTGTCGCCCGTGAACCCGTACGGATGGAATGGGGGAGCTGATCAGCCAACCGGGCTGGGTCCGGGAGAACACCACCTTCAACATCGCCGCGAAGCTCAGGAACCGGCTCCACTGGTCCATCGTCACGAACTGCGCAACCACTACGGCCGGACGCCTTGTCCAGAGAACGGGCCTTGCCGGTCATCGCTCGGCGCCCGCCCTCGAGCCCGAGCCACCCATCCTGGGAACGGGACTGTGCCCACGGAGGCGCGGGAGCCCTATCCCACGGGACGGGCACGCGGCTGCCGATGGGTGTTGAGGACGGTTGCGACGAAGACTTCATCGCGGTTCCCTGGGTGCGTGCCATAGTCGGTATGGAAGATCGACGCGACGAAACTGACCAAGATGCGGAAGGAGCGCGGCGTGTCCCCAGAGGACGTGGCAGACCGGATGGGGGGTGTCTGCCCGGTGATCCACTACTACGAGGCAGGCGTGCACTCTCCCTCGGTGTCTCGCCTGGGGGATCTGGCCCTGGCCCTGGGGTGCGCCCCGGACGACTTGATCGCCAGCCCACGAGGAGAAGCGTCCCTGGTTGATCTTCGGTCCGTGGCCGGCTTCACAACAGCTAGCGTGGCGGCTCGCCTACGGGGAGACCCTGCGAGCCACGGGCAACTCATCGACCACCGCAAGATCCGGGACCTGGAGGAGGAGAGGAAGGTGCCAGGGAAGATGCTGTGGGACCCGGAAACCTCGGGGCTGCTTGCCAGCGCCCTGGCCCGGATGTACGGGGTCCCGCCCCGGGTTCTGATGGACGCGTGATGCGTAGCCGACCGGATGACGTCCCTCCGAAGCCCCCTTCCAAGGGCAGGACACACCCATCCGTACGGGCAGCGGAGATCTGGGAGGGCCTCAATGAGCGGCAGCGCATCTATCTGACGGCCTGCTACCAGGAGGACCAGGAAGTTGAGCGTCAGGTGACGGCTGCTCGGGCGACCAGTTCAGGGAAGCGGATTCCCGCGGCGGAGTGGAGGAAAGTCCCGTTCACGATCAAAGCCGACCCGGCGTTCACGGGGTACACGGCTCTTCAGGACCGCCTACGGGTACTGGGCGAACATGACGCCGGCGCCGGCCAGACGTTCAAAGCTCTGGCCACGCGCGGGCTTGTCGTGGTCTCGGAGGACCAGGTCGAGGTGTTCCCCCTGGGCTTCGTTCCACGGGTCCTGGTGGAACTCACCCGCTTGGGCCGAGCCTGCGCGCGAGCTGGCCTCGGTGAGGCACTTCCGCCACGGCGGCCGGCGCACCTGCTTTCAGAGTGGCTGTGGTCCAGTCTGATGAAGGTAGCTTCTGCCGAACCGGATGGCCTACCGGAAGATGATATGTGGGGGAGGTCGAAGTTCTACCTGGGAACGGGGTACCGGTCGCGCGGGGGCAGCAGCCGCGGCCTGATCGACGAGTTTGCGGTGACTGAAGGGGAAGGCGAGGAGGCGTTCGTGAGGGAGTACCGGTGGCGCCTGACTGACGCCGGACGCCAGCACATCACCCAATACCGGGACGCCTATCGAGGCATGTACCCAAATGTCCCCATCGTGGAGCTTGCATAGGAGGCTTCCGCACGCTCCATCACCCGAACTGATGAATTACCACTCAGATGGCTGCGGAGAAATGGTGCACACCTAAGGTCGACCAGGTGAACACACGCTCTACTTCCGCCAGTTCATTGCATGACGCCGAGATCCGGCATGTCGTCATGACCGCTGCCGCCATGGCCGCGAGGGCACTGACCGGGTCCGACAGCAGCACAGACCCAGAAGTCCGCCTCAAGGAGATGATGGACGCCCACGCGAGGATCCTCTGGGCGTGGGGTCCCGGAAAGCCCCTGACCTTCACCAAGTTCCGGGAGATGCTGACGGAAGACCTGTCGGCGCTCCTGCCCGACGGCGTGGACGCCGGCGAGATGTCGGGCTTCTACGCCATCACCGAGGACGGGGAGTTCGAGGAGGACTCCTACGACCTGGAGATGGAGCAGCGGACCGTCCTGGAGGCGCTCGACAAGGCGTCGTGGAACGGCCGGTCAGCGATGGGTGATCGGGTCAGCGACGAGCTGCACCAGACACTGGTGCACCGGGAACTGCTGAAAGGTCGCTCGCAGGAGTCCTACTGCGCATGGCGGTCGGCCCTGATCACGACTCCGGCGGGGACCGCCGGGGAACTCCGCCGTCTTGATCTCCCCGCGAAGCTCGACGAGTTCTACGAACCTATCCGGTTCGACGCGCTCTACGACCAACGGTGGTGGTTCGCGTGCCCGTTCTGCTCGTGGCCCATGAAGATCACGCTGCATGGCGAGAAGCGTGGCTCCGCGGGGAAGGTCCGTTGCTTCCACCGGCCGCACGCCCGGCATGGAGCGCGGTACGAGTTCACGGTTCCGGACAGCGGCAAGGCGCCGGAGCTGCGGCCCGTGGGCAGGCCGTTGAAGCCCGAGGGGAATGCGAGCGTCCTGTTCAAGGACATCACGGATGGGATCCCCGAGCCGACTCCGGAGAAGGGGCACAGGGCCCTGGTGCGGGGAGTATGGCGGTGCACGACGATCCCGGGGATTCCCGAGCTGGGCCTGTATGACGCGCTGTCGAAGCCGACCCTGAAGAAGAAAGAGGTGGCCGTGGCACTGTGGCCGGATATGGACACCTACGACCTGCTGGTCACGGTGTCACGGGAGCGCGGGGCGAGGACTGAGTTCAAGGTCGATGTGAAGGACTACACCCACGCGACGCTCCTGGCTGACAAGATCACCGCCGACCGGGGTGACGGGGGCGGTGCTGACTGGTTAGTCGTTCCGGACTTCCGGTACGACACGGTGCCGATGCTGGAGGACGTCAGCCGGAAGTGGATGCGGGTGGCGACCGCTGGGGATTTCGGCGCGCGGGTGTGCCAGGAAGCGGGTGCGACGTGGGCGTGACGAAGAAGCTGTCGAAGGGTCTCGGTTCCGCATCGGCCGCGCTGGCCCTGGCGGCGCACTACTTCCCGGAGAAGGACGATGACGGCAATCTGGTGGCCTCGTTCCGCCACGCGTCGTTCTTCTTCACCGGCCACCTGGACCTGTGGGACCAGTGGCGGGAGATGCCGCTCGCGGACAAACAGCGGATCGCCGGTGTCATCCGGTACGGGCCGCAGGACTTCGCCTCGTCGGGGGTGTTCACCCGGTTCGTACGTGGCTGCCTGGCGGAGCAGTCTCCGGACGGCGGTATCCCGTTCGAGGCGGTGGGGGATCCTGGCAGCGCCGTGTCCGCGAGGCCGCGGGTCGGTGGCGATCTCCTCGCCCACGTCGATCGCATGCTGGAGAGGCTGTCGAAGTCGTACGGGCGCAGGAGGGCGAATCCCCCGGCCGGCCCGGGGACGTGGCTGACGGCCAAGCGGTACGCGTCAGGGAAGGGTGAGATCGTCGGCCGGGCGGTCATCCCGGCAACCGGCACCTTCACGAGCGGGAAGGATCTCGATGACCTCCCCGAGGTGCACACGCTCCCCTACGAGCCGGATCTGAAGATTCCCACCCCTGATCTTCTGGAGCACGCGAAGGAGGTCGACCGGGTCCGCTACGAGGAGCACGGTAAGGAGGGGTACCTCTTCGACGTCCTGTCCAAGCTCTTCGACGAGCTGCATACGACCGACGACATCAGCGTCGGTGACGCCCTGATGCTCCTCGCTGGGCCCATTGAGATCTTCAACGCCCCTACCGGAACCGGGAAGAGCGTCCTGGTGAGGGTCGCGGCGTCCTGGCTCGCCGTCAACGGGTACGCGATCACCCTGGTCCTCCCAACCGTCGAGGCGACCCTGTCCGCCGCATGGGAGATCAAGGAAGACCTCAGAGCCCTTGGCAGTACGAAGACCTGCGCTCCTCTGATGTCGCCCTCCCGGCTCCACGACCGGGCCATGAAGTTGGTCTCCCGCATCGAAGGCCCTCTCATCGGCCAGGACGACGAGACGCTGTGGCGTCTCGACACCCTCTCCTACGGGTGCGCTCTCAAGCACGCGACGACCAGCACGCACCCGTACCCGCCGGGCAGCGAGTCGTGCCGGTATCTGGGCCCTATCCCTCCGATGACGGGGAGTCGGTCCTGCTCGTGGATGCAGACCTGCGGAAAGTACGAGCAGCAGCGTCAGGCGTGCGAGGCCGCGGTCGTGGTGACCAACCACCACAACTTCATGGCCGGGCGGTTCCACATCGGCGTCATACTCGACGGCAGGCAGGCTGGCGACCTGTCCGTGGCCGAGTTCGCGTTCCGCCGCTCACACGCGGTCCTGATCGACGAGGTCGACCAGTTCCAGTCGGTAGCGGTCGACATGTGCTCCAGCGAACTGATCCTTGACTCCCGGCAGCGCAAGAGCGTTCCTCTTCGCGACCTGGACGACGACCAGCGGATCATGTCGTCCGAAGCCATCAAGGAGCTGTGCCCCACCATCAGCCACGCCCGCTACTTGGCGGAATTCCTCCTCGCCGCGCTGTGTACCGACGAACTTCACCTGCGCTACTACGAGGGACGGGGCGAGGCGAAGGACACTCACGGTTCGAACAGCAGCATGTGGCACCTGTCCGGGTCGCGGGATCGGCGACTGATCACGCTCTTGTTCCCCGAGGAGGACGTCACCGATGCTCAGGAGATTCCGGCCGAGCTGTTCGACAGGCTGAACGCCCTGCACCCCGTGCACCCGGAATCGTCCGAGGACGCGCCTCCGGGCCGCATCCACGACATCTCCTTGGAACCGCACTTGAAGGAGGTGCAGGAGGTGCTGGGGAACCTCCTCGCTTCACGGGGAGAAGACCTCCTTACCCAGGCCCGATCCGAGATGGACAAGATCCTCAAGGGCGCCGTCCCCAACGGCTATGACCGGGGCGAGGCCATTGAGCTCCTGATCATCCGCGTATGGCTGGCCGAACTGGACATGACCCTTGAGCGCCTCCGAGGGAAGACCGCTCAGTTCAAGGCCGCGGGACTCCCCTCCGCGCAGAAGCTCGGAGAGAAGCTGGAGACCGGCGTGGCGTCCGGCATCCTGCCCTACGGCATGCTCGGCAAGGGCGTCTTCGGCTACCGGGTCACCGGTCTGGACGACCCGGAGAAGTCCGCCGAACTCACCTCGCAGAGCATCTCCGGCGATCCCCACACCTACACCGCGCAGCTCGGCGGCATCGTGTCTCTCGTGCTGGCCGGCGTCGAGCGTCCGGTCATGGGCCTGTCGGCGACCGCCTACTTCCCCCAGGCCGTACGTGAGCACGTCCACGGCCACGTGAAGTGGTGGATGACCGATGCCGACCCGGAGAGCATCAGCGCCATGCAGGCGCCGCTCAAGGACGCGCTCAACCGCGACATCCAGATCTCCGGACTCCCCCAGCACCTCAAGAGCAAGGCTCTCAACGCGCTCGGGGAGAAGCTCTACACCGACAGGATCCACCCCGAGCTCACCGAACTCCTCGAAAGCGACCCCGACCGTGCGCACGTGGCGGTCGTCGTCAACTCCTACGAGCACTGCCGCCACATCGCCGCCGGCATCTACGCGTCCGGCGACTACCGCGACGGTCTATGCGTCGCTGTCCCCCCAGATAAGTACCGGCGTGACCGGCTCCGGGAGGCCATCAAGCTCCCTCCTGGCGTCATCGAGCTGACACCAGAGGAATTCACCACGTTCCCCAAGCGCGGGAAGATCCTCGTCGTCCCCATGGCGAGGATCGCGCGCGGCCTGAACATCGTCATCGGCCGCCGGTCGGCGATCACCAGCGTCTACCTGTGCACGCGCCCCCTCGCTCTACTCACCGACCCACCGGAGATGTACGCCTCCATCAACGCTGCCGGGATCAACGCCGTTACTCCCGCGAGTGACCCTCTGGAAGTCCTTCGGAAGGCGCGAGAGGCGGCCTGGTCCCGGCTCCGACTGATCATGCGCTCCGCGCCTGGGTTCGTCAGTGCCCACAAGACCCTTCAGGAGGAGATCGTCGCCGGGATGATCGTCGACATGATCCAGCTCGCCGGCCGGGCCCGCCGCGGCGGCACGGACATGACGCTGCACTTGGTGGACTACGCCTTCCACAACGACTCGTGGAAGTCCGACCTGAAGAACATCCTGCGCCGGATGCACGAGAAGTGGACTCCGGACGTCCGGCGGAGAATGGACGCGATCTACCGCGAAGCACTCGCCGCGTTCCTCGCGTACGCCGGGATCAACTCCGAGGAATCGGAAGGGCATTGATCGCGCGTCCAGCCGTGCTATGGTGACGCACGGCTGGACGCGCACTGCCCAGGCGAATGACGGAAGCTCCCATGCAGCGACCGTTTGCCAAAGGCCCCGTTGGACCCGCGCGATGAAGTCCCGTTTCGGGCACGCACATCACTGCCAGGCATCGTCAACGTCTCGGCGGGAAGCATGGGATACCGCGCGAGGGAACAGACATGCCCAAGCGGCAAACACCGTTGCAGAAGGATGCCCGGAAGCTCCAGCGGCGTACGGACTACACCTACACGCAGGCCCTGGATATCATCCGCCTGCTCCAGAAGCCCGCAGCACGATCGCCGCAGGAACTCACCTCAGTAGCTGAGGCTCTCCTCGCCGATCAGGATCAGGCACACCTCTGCCCTGTCTACGGCGCTCTTCCCCCGGCGATGGCCGGCAAGCTGCGCTTCCACTACTTCATGGGCATCCATCGTCTCGGCAGCTACGTCACCAAAGACGACTGCCTGATCGGCCGCAAATCACGGGCGGCGGCAGACGAGGCGCCCGGTGACGAGAGCCTCTCCTCTGCCTCGCACTCCCCCATCCCGGCGTACCGCCGTACGGCCAGAAACGGAGCACTCACCCCGATGACCGCTCAGCCCCTGGGCCAGCCGTCCAAGGTCAACAAGAAGCAGCAGCTGAACGTCGCGGCATACCTGTGCACCCCGCAACTCCTCGACGGCGCCACCGTCGTGGTCCGCGAGTTCGACAACGGGTTCAAGCACCTCTGGAGAGGCTTCGACCGCGCGTACAAGGACCTCGCCGGCCGAGAAGAGGTCCAGGCCCCCCACTCCATCGTCACGACCGCACTGCGCTGCCTGACCGGCGGCTACGTCCACTTCGACCCCTGGGCCGGCGTCCTCGTCACCCGAGTCGAGATCGACAACGACACCCTCCGCGACGCCTTCACCCTCATGGTCGGCATGGCCATGGGCACCCCCATCGACCAGATCAGCCTCAACAACCCCGACCCGCTGGCCGTGAAGGTCGCCAACACCCCACAGGAACACCGCCTCCTCGCCGACTACCTCATCACCAACGAGAACGGCCAGCCGGACGCACCGGGCTGGGTGTACCGGACGGTGACGTGGGACCTGTCGATCCGACTGACCGCACGTCCATGGAAGGTTGACGGGCAGGAGATCACACTCCGCCCGGACAGCGAGGGCGGCCTGATCGCCTGGGGCCACCCCTGGTCGAACAAGACCGGCACCGCGCACGCCGTGGCACGCATCCGGCTGTCCATGAAGACCCTCCCCAACCTCTCCCACCCCGTGATCCTGGCCTCCTCCCAGGTGACACGCCTCAAGTCCAACCTGGCCTACGCACGGAAGGTGCTGGTCGAGCAGGCCGACCCCGACCTCCCGCTGATCGAGGTCGAGCTGGACGGCCGCGGCAAGATCCGCCAGATCAACCGGATGGCGCTCCAGATCCTCGCCAAGCTCGGCATGGACTACACCACCCTGAGCCTCATCCAGAACCGGGCCCAGGCCGAGGCCGACCACGACGCCACCACGCAAGACGCTGAAAGCGGCGAGGGCGAGATCCGGGAAGCACTCCCCCCGATCGGCCCGGACAGCAAGATCCGCCCCATTCAGGGCAAGAGCTACAAGTTCCCCATCGGACGCGGCGTCGGCATGCACCACATGCGCGAGCTGGACCGGCACATCCGCGACGTCTTCGGCGACGCCGCGACGAGCCCCGACATTCACCTGAGCACCCGAGGGTTCCCCCGGAACGACCCGAAGAACCCTCTCCCCGCCCCGGCCGAGGTGACCCGCTCCCTCACGTCCATGGGATACGAGCACCTGCGAATCGTCTGCCTGTGGAGCAAGGACGAGAACCGCACCCGCATGATCAACGGGCTGTGTGACGCCTACAGCCTGCCCACCCAGAGCATCGACCCCACAGACGGCGTCCCCATCCCGCTGCACGACGACACTGTCAGCGTCGTGTTCCACCACGCCCCCGCCTTCCTCGCGCACGGCCCCGCCAAGGGCCGGACCGGGCTGGTCGACGAACTGCCCTTCCTTCGCCGAGAACCGGGAACGCTCGTAGCGGTCTGGGCGGAGACCGAGTACACGGCCGAGCCCATCGAGGACACCACCGAAGAGGATGCTGCCGAGAGCCGGCGAGACCGGCGCCAGCGATCGAGGAACGACGAGACCGACGCCAAGTACCAGGGACGCCGGATCATCGCCCAGAGGGGCATCGTGTCGCAGTACATCGCCGACATGAAGCAGACCAAGCGCAAGCGAGACCAGGGCAAGGACCACCAGGCGCTGTACTCCCTCGTCGACCTGCACCGCAACATCGGAATCCTCGACGAGCGCATCGACACGGCCCTGATCGACCCCATCGGCGCCCACGCCCCGCATGGCGTCGCACACGTCGGGATCCACGTACGCCGGCAGAGCAAGCAGCACCCCAAGGAGAAGGCGAAGATCTGCATCACCGCAGTCGCTCTGGTGCCTCCTGCCGTAGAGGGAGGCGCCTGGACGCTCCACGGCTGGAGCTACACCAGCCCGAAGTGGCAGCACTACAGCGACGCCATCGCAGCCTTCCACGCCCTGGACTACCCGACCGGCAAGATGACCGAGCTGGTCGACGACAACCAGGGTTACAAGAAGGTCGCCGAGCAGATCGACCAGGCCCTCTCCGACCTGACCGTCCACATCGGCCGCCTCCCCTACACCGTCACCGTGGACGGAGTCGGAACCCGCAGGCTGTGGGGCGGCCTTCACAACAACAAGCAGGGCCTGACCGGAGAACCCGGAGACACCTGGCTCCCCGGCAGCACGCTGCGCCACCAGGACCGGCCCATCGCCGTCATCCGGCTCAACAAGAGCGCGGAAGAGGTCCCGCAGCCCATCGGTGTCAGCCGGTTCGACGCGGACGGGAACCTAATCGGCACCAACAGCACCACGACGTCGCTGTACCGGCTCGACAGCGACCTCGGCCCCGCTGCCTGGATCCTGTCGAACGTCCCTCACCAGTACGACGGGAACGGGGCGGGCCGTCTCGGTGGAGACAAGACCCGCTGGACCGCCGGCCACGGCTCCAAGGAGAAGGGCAGCATCTCGAAGAACGAGGTCGCCGCCAACTGGTACACGATGAACGGCACCGAGATCTACCCCTTGTCCCTGGCGCCGGGGGTAGACCAGGACGTGCTCGCCAACCTCACCGCGCGCCTGTGCAACCGCCCACTGGCATGGAGCAACCGAACCCGCTACCCCGTCCATCTCCACGCTGCCCAGCAGATGGACCTCGACCACCCGCAGTACCGCCGCACCGCCCCCCAGGAGGACAACGAGGCGGAAGCGACCGGCGACACACAGCAGACCGCCGACCAGGAGTAGCTCCGGCATCCCGGCAGAAGCCGCGGCACCCAATCGTGGGGATGCCAACGTGCTGAAATGCGCCTCGACGAGCGACTTGCTCGGCGTGACGACGATCGGTCAGAGCGTCTCACTCCAAGAGGCCGAGGCAGCTGCACAACATAGCGGGGGACCGCCGGTTACCCAAACCGGCGATCCCGCGCATCATTGATGGTCCACCGCCACCACCTGCCCGTACGTCGAGAGGCATCACGAAACGATCACCGACGCGTGGAGTGCGACTCGACCGAGACAGCCATTGTCGTCTCACGCCGCCGCGTAGCTCGCGCGGAACAGGTCCTGGGCGCGCTCCAGGTCCCGCTCCGTGCGGAGCTGTACCTCCAGGTCGCCCGTGCCGTGGTGGCCGAGCCCCGTCACGTCCCGGGTGAACCCTGGAACCAGGTCGACACCCTTCGGGTCGGCTTTGAGGTAAACGAGGAGCTTGGTCTGCTGCGGCGGGCAGACGCAGGCGAAGTTCCGAAGCCGCTGGTATGCGACGTACTGCTTTCGCCGGACCCGGGTGACACCGTCCCCGAGGCCGAGCAGCACCTCGTCCACCGCCCCGGCCAGCTCTGCCATCGCTCCGCCCTGCCTTCGGGCCGCAGACAGCCTGGCCGCATGCCTGCGCGCCCGCTTGGTAGCGGCTGAGTGCCCCGTAACCGATGCCACGGTCTCAAGGCCGAAGTGATCGTTGCCGAAGAACCGGTAGCGGACCAGGTCGATGCAGCGCCGATACTCGCGTATGGCGTGCGCGTCGTAGCGGGAGAAGTCACCAGCGACGCAGATCAACCGGGGTGCGCTCCACAGGACCTGGGACGCGGCCGAAGCCCCGAGCCGGTCGCGGACCAGGTTCCGGAAGGCGTCCTTGTGCGCCGTCAGCCACGCCATGTAATAGAGGCCCTGATTGATCACGCCGACCGCGGTGCCGCGCTTGTACTCGACCACCACGGGGGCGTTGTTCTCGTCGAGCCCCAGCGAGTCAATCCGGCCACTGTCGATACAGTCGATCACGTACTCGCTCGCCAAGAACCGCACGCCCAGCAGAGTCTCCATGTGCGCCTCGACGAGATCCTGCACATCCGCCTCGACCTCGGCGAGGCGGGGCATGACCTCGGTCACGCCGCCTTTCGTGTTGAACAGCCTCAGCCCCGACACCGTCCCCTCCTCCGACTACCTGGGGCTGCAACACCAGACGATGATCGAATTGTTTCCGTCGGGGCCTTCGGAGCTGTGAAGATTGTGTGAGACCCCGTGTAACGGCCCACCGGGGTGCCTGCTCTATATTTTTGCCCCAATAGCCCCGGACTTCGGCACACTCCCAAATCCGCGATAGTTCGGCGGGCAGGAGAAGATCGCCCCAAGCCAAGTGCGAGATGGTCGAAGTCCTTCCCGCCGTCGGACTCGGCGTGCTCAAGGCCGGCTACCCCCACCGTGACGGCTATGGCCGAACTCATCCGCGCCCGCGTCATCACCTACGGCCTGGGCAAAACGGCAAACATCCGCGCCACCGACGTAGCCCTCAGCGGCAGGGGCCGACCCTCCTACACGGATTCCCCATCGCCGTCAGCGTCTTCATCTGGCGAGGTGGCAGCCTCTACCACCGCCCTCAAGAGCTCAGTGATGGTGTTTCGGTATGCCTCCGCGAGTTCGGCAAGCACTTCGATGACGGCCGCCGTCCCGGAGCGGTCGACATCAACATCGGCGTCCGCGGAGGTCTCGCCCTCGTCTCTCTTCTGGAGGGCTGCTGCCCTTCTCGGCAAGTGGGCCGCATACCGGAGGACGGCCGACTCCTCTTCGGTGAGATGGGGGCCGAATCTGTTCAGCCAGTCTTCCTCGGCCTCCGGACGGTCGTCGGTCGTCAAATCGACAAGGATGGCCAAGACATTGTGGTGAATTTCGTGCAGCCGCGTCTGAACGGTGGGCCGAGACCATCTGTCGTTCCCCGGTTCAGGAAGCGCATCGAGCGTCGCAGCCAGTTTCGCCGCGTACGGGGGCGGCCATCCAGAGGGCCACGAGGAGCGAGCCTGCCAGAGTCGCAGGATCGCGTCCCGTGCCTCAGCGGCGCGGGCTGCGGCGTCCGGCGCGTTCCCCTCGCGCGCCTGATCAGCTTCCGTCACAAGGCGAGCTGTGTGATGGGCAAGCCACCGGACCAGGGTGTTGTTGGTGTGCTCGTCGCCGAACTCGGCCAGAATGCGTTCACCGAGCTCGGCCACGGAGTCCACTGGCGGAGAGGTTTCCGGTGGCGTCGAGGAGATAGATGCGGCTGACGGGGATCCGGTACCCGTCTCGTCGTTGTCCGGTTCGGCGCCGTGCAATCTGAACCTCCGTGATGAGGCTTGTTCCTGTGACAGCGAGATACCGCAGCAATGCGTCCCGCCTGACATGGACCCGGTAACCAGATGAGACGAACGGGGGTGCCGAGTCACTGCCCGGGTCCGGGTCGGCCCATTGCTGAGCCTGTGCCACGATGCCTCCGTCGTGCGCTGTCAACGCGAGACGAGCAGCGTCGAGTGCCGTGCGGCTCTGAGTCCTGAACGCCGTCCCGGGCAGTGGAAGTTCACGACGCATTTCGTAGGCATATACATCGTGCCGGTCAAGGTATTCCCTAGGCTCGTAAGGATCCAGAATCCATCCGCTGAGGTGAAAGGCACCGTCGTCGACTTCGAACTCTTCCTCTTCTTCGTCGGGCAGCTTCCAGTCCGTCGGGTTGGAAGCCGAGGCGAGCGCACGCTGCAGATCGGTGGCATGGCGAGGGTCAACGACGGCCGAAGCCACCCTCACTGTCTCGTGGCTGTCGGAACCCTGGAGTCGGGCACTCGCCGCCACACGGATCATGTCCGATGCGCCGTTGTCACCGGTCAGTCCGAGGGCATGGTCGAAGTCAGCGGGCGATGCGGTGTCCCAGGTCGCGGACCGCGCCCGGGGCAGAAGGAATTCCGGCTCGGCCGGGACCAGCGTCCCAAGGTCTGCGAGCCAGCCTGTCGGGGCCGGGAGGTGTGGAAGTAGCCAGTCCTCCCAGGAGTCAGCCTGCTCATGTGCCCAGGTTCCGGCACGGACCGGACAGCCTTCGTCGGCAAGGTGCCCGGCCGTGGCCATCATGGCGTGATACTCGATGTAGAGCCGGAGATTCTCCTCGCGAGGAAGGCTTCCGTGTCTGTGACCGGTGCGTTCCCAGGAGCGCTCGTCTCGCAGCTCTCGGGCATCGGTCCACCAGTCGTCATTACTCAAACCCCATCGGTCGAGGATGAATTCCTCGGCGGTCTCGGCGATGACATCGACTTCGACATCGAAGACCTCGGCCAGCGGCCCGTACCAATAGGGGATGGTGTCCATGGAATCGAAGTCGTACCGGCCGTCCCGGGAGATTCTTTCGCGTCGCCCGTAGCTGCGTCCGTAATCCACGAACCAGCTGGAGGGCTGGTTGGCCAGGCGAAGCGTCTCGACCTGCGTGGGATCGGCGTTGGCCGCTGCCGCGACCGCCAAGGCACTGCGGCGTGCCAGTTCACGGATCTGGGCATGGGGGAACACCCGGTCCGTGGCGATGCACACGAACTCACGGAAATGCGCGGCAAGTATGTCGGGACGCTCTGCTGCCACCCGCTCAATTGCCGCGAGAAGTGCGGCGGTCGCCGAGAAGCGGTAGAAGTGCAGGTTCGTATCCCGGAAGGCTCCCGGTGCATCGCTGCCCAGGCGTTGCACGAGGTCCGCCGCAAGCGACTCGGCGACAGCAGCGGAGGACGCGGTCAGTAGCTCGCGGGTGGAATGTGCCGCACGCCAGCGCAGTTCCCGCCGAGGGTGGCCGAAGGTGCTCCACAGCAGGAGGGGAACGGCCGTCGCCGGACTCTGCTGTTCGATGGCCACGGTGTCCGGCGGAACGCGGTCGTCGAGGAGCCCCAGGAGGGCCGAACCCGCTTCGCCCGGGGGACACAGATGACCAAGAAGGGCTGCGATGCTCCGCCAGCCATAGGCCCGCAGATCCTGCCGTGCCTCCGGCAGGGCAGCCAGGGCGGCCTGCCGGATAGTCAAGTCGTCCCCGAAGGCGCGTAGTTGTTCGATCGTGCCCCGCACGTCATGCCCCCAGAACAGCCCGGCGAAGAGTCGATGCATCAGGTCGGGGAGCCCCGCAGTAGCCCACGTCATTACATCTGGCGTAGAGCTCCAGCGGCGGACTTGGTCGGAAAGGACCGCCAGTACATCCCTCGCGTCCAGGTCCGGCAGCGAAGCGACGATCGTGAGGGCGTCCAGCCGCTGCCCGTAGGGAACGCGCTGGAGAACCGCCGTGATGAATCCACGCAGTTCGTCGCCGTACACACGAGCGTCGACCAGCGTTCCCACGTCCTCTGCCAGCGACAGCCAGCTGCGAGAGGCGGCATCGGCCAGCAACGTCTGCACCTCGGGAGCGCGACCCTGGCTGCCGCCCCAGTCCCGGGTGGCAGCGTGGCCAATGACCGCATCCTCTCGCACGTCACCCAGCCGGATCACGGATTCAAGTGCCGACCTCACACTACTCCCGTGCCCCAACCGCTCAGCAGCGTCGACAAGGCGCCATGCCATAGCCTGCTGATCGCGTGCGGGAACACGACGCCTCACCCATTCCACCGCTCTCAACAGGACACGGCGGCACTCCTGCCTTTCCGCAGCACCGCCCGCCGCCAACCGTTCGGCGATGTTGAGTTGCAGATACCAACGACCTCCGTCATCGCCGATCAAGTGGTCCAGGAAGAGCACCTGCTGCGAGGGTACCCCTCCGTTGCGAACTGCACCGGTGAGTGCGGCAGGCAAGGTCGACGAGAGCCCGATGCGATCCTGGTCGTCCCATCTGCTGGCTGCTGCAAGGCCGGTGAACGGGTCCAGGCGGGCTGCAGCTTCGACGATCTCCGTGTAGGGAATCTCGGCGGCTTCGCTGACGTGCGGGGCCATCTGTTCCGCGGCTCGGACGAGACGCGCGGCAGTATGAGCCGGATCAAGACTGGAGACGTCAGCGCGATGGGCGAGGTCTACGTGGACCTCCAGAAGGCGGGCCGCGTCGTCGTTGATCCCGGTTGCCGCATCCACAGCCTGGTCGAAGAGATGTCTTCCCAGGTCCACATCCACCTTCGTTCCCAGCTCCGCCAAGCGAGCAAGGAGGTCGAGGCGTTCCCGCGCTGGATAGTCGTGGCTGTTGACGTAGCCGGCCGCCCGTGTGCACAGGTCAGCTGCCATGCCCTGGAGATGCCGGTACGGCAGGAGAAGGGCGGCCAATTCCATCCACAGTTCAGGAGCACCGCCACGACGGATGGTCTCGGCAGCCCCGGCCAGACGATCGACGACTTCCAGTGCCACGTCGGTGTCCAGCGCAGCCGAGGCCACGAGGCTCGCCCAGGCCGGATAGGACCTGTCGTACGTGAACCACCGGTGGGTGGCGCGCTCCATACGTGCGGCGATTCCTCGATCACAAAACGCGAGGACCTCATCGGCGTCCACCTCCCTCAAGGACGCGCGTGCAACCAGCACAGCGGCTGCGGCAATGGGCTTAACGAGCTGGAGCCATTCATCGCGGTCGCGCGCCCGGGAGTCCATGGTGCGACCCGTTTCTCCGGTAGGTGCCCTCAGTTCGGCGGGAACGAGTGCGGCGACGTCCATGTCGTTGCCGCTGAGCACCGCGTCTGCGGCATGACAGCGCAGAATAGCGGTGCCATTTTCGGTGGATCCCGCATAGTCCCAAAGCCCGCTGGGCAGCGCCGTGGACCAGCGTTTGGCCAAGTCGGCGGTCATCTGACGGTCACCGTGCCGGAGAGCCGCGTCAAGCAGTCGTGACTGCCCCGGCAGGGGCTCGGCAGGCAGGTCCATCAGCAACGCGGCAAGTACTTCGTCGACCCACTCCGCGTCCGGCTCACCGGAAGGCGATACGACAGCGACGAAGAAGCGAGCCTGAGCCTCTGCCGGAACCCGGTACCTCTTCAGCAGCCCTCGTACGACGGTAGGATCGACATCATTCGCGAGGCGTTCTGCCAACGCCACGGCGGCATCCAACACAAGGTCCCCTGGGCGCCACCGCCGCAGCTCCCTGAGCGCAGCCCTGACGCCATCAAGTCGATAGCACGCCTCCGCTGCCGCAGCGACGTCGTCCGACGTGACATCCCAGTGTCTGCCCTCCCCGTCCCGCTGCGCCATCCAGCGACGCAGCCAGCCCCCGGCGCTCTCCAGGTCAGCACGGGCGGAGTCGTGCCGTTCAGGCGTACGGGACAACACCGCGGCCATCTGGAGGAACATCGGGGCGAGCCAAGACCCGCCCCGCGTGCGCAATACGTGGGCTCGCAGGAGGTCCGGGTCCGTGTAGCGGGCGACCAGATCCAGATGTGACTCGGTCAGGCTCGACAGCGTGTCGAAACGTGACGCCGTGTCACAGCCACGGACGGCCAGTCGTACGGCGGCTGCCGCGTCGGCCGTCTCGGCTGCAGCCCGCACGGCCAGATCCAGGCGCCGGCCCTGGACCTCTTCGCGGCGGAATCCCTCCGTGATGCCGACCGGACTGGGTTCTTCCAGCACAAGTTGCAGTAGCTCCTCCAAGCGGCCTGACGCTGCCAGATGGTCCGCCACATGCGCTGCGGCGTCAACGTCGTTCGCCCGCGCCGCGAGACACAGATCAGCCAGTCGGCTGTGGGCCGCGATCACTTCGGAGGGATCCACGCACTCCCTGACGTGCGTTTCGAAGTCTTCATCCCGGAACTGGATCGAGTCATCGACGACCCGGACTCCGGGGGCGAGACCCGCAGCAAAGTTCCTGACGGCCGCCAGGTCAACGTCGAGAGCGGTGGCGAGTGTCTGAAGCCGTACTGGGCGGGAAAGGGCAAGCATCACCGCGAGCCATCGCAGACCGCCGGCATCCGCGCCGCCAACCTGCAGAGCGGAGTCGATTAGGTCATCAAAGACCGCCTTGGGGGTCCGCTCCGACTTTGCCAGCAGCGTGGACATGTCCCAGGCATGCTCGGCTGCTTGCTGAAGGGCGTAAAACTGGGCACGGGGATTCCCTTGAGTCCTGTCGTGGAAGGCGTGCGCTTCCTCCTCGGAGGCGTCCGGGCGGTGCCTACGCAAGTGCGCCGCAGACGTAGGAGCGTCAAACACTGCGAGAGGAACCTCCTCAGCAGCCGTCGTGGCTCCCAACGAACCGACCCGATGGCTGCGCGCGGTGAGCACCACGGAGACTCGCTCGGGCAGGGCGAGGCGGACCAGCTCCGGCAGAAAGGAGCGATTTCCGCATTCCCGAGCCGCTGTCGCGGCGTTGTCGGCAGCGTCGACCGCCAGGACGACCACGGCGTTCGGCGGGAGCCCGGCGACAGCCCCGTCGAGCGTGCGGCGAAGCCGCCGCCAAAGGTCCTCCTGCCGCTGCAAGACCGGAATGAGCAGCGGGGTGCCGCACAACTGCGCGAGTTCGTTGACCACTTGAGTGACGAATCGCTCCGGCGTGTGCCGTTCCTCACCCGCACTCAGATAGTCTCCGCCGCCATAGCAGTCGAAGTGGACGACCTGCGACCCCGCTGGCAGGTGGTCCTTCATCTGGCGGATCGCCGTGGTCTTCCCAGCCCCGGCATCTCCGTGAGCCACCACGAGGCGCCCAGAATTCCTCATGACAGCGTCAGCGATTGAACGGGCACCGGGTGCGGGAAGGGGATCAAGAACTTCCGTGAACCGAGCGGGAGCCGGGTACAAATCCAGCAGTTCGGGAGCCCCCAGTTCCGCAAGGACATCGCTTGCCGCCACTCCCTTGCGGTTGCTGTCCGGCAGGGCCTGAGCACGAACCAGGTGGAACAGCTTCAGGGCCGAGTCGTGCCCTTTGCCCGGTGTCAGCTCAGCCGCTCCGGACCGAACCGCGCGGGCCAGTGCGGCCCTGTCCATGGCACCCGTCTGCGACAGATCGAGGGCGCCCATGAACGCGCAGAACTCCCGACTGCTCAGCCGACTGCCCACAGCCTGGTACAGAGACCGGATCATGTCAGCCTGGTCGGTGGGTAGCGCAGCGAGAAGAGCCCGGGTCGGTACCGTCTGATCTTGACCTTGAACCCAAGCCGACGCAGTGGCAATACACGAGACCAGTTCGGGCGCGGCCGGTTGATTACTAACCAGCGCGATACGGGCCCTCGACGCGACATCGATCCCGTGATCGTCCACAAGCCGACGATAGGCAGCCGCCAAATCCGCGATGACGGATCGTGGTGGCGTCGTAGTGCCGTCAGCGCGACGCCGCACACTCCTCTTACAGAGCCGGGCCGATGTCCAAACGATGTGCGGGTGACGCGAGCTGTACTTCAGCTGCGACAGGACGAGCGCGTCCGCCGACGCGGCATCGTCGCCACCCAGGTACTCAGCGACATCCACCGTTTCGTACTCGTCGTCGGGATCATCGACGTGAGCAAGACCTTCGAGTGTGACACGCCGGAGATCGGTGCCCGGCTCAATCAATTTCAGCGCCCGACTAGCCGCCCACCAGAAGTGGAAATCGTCTCCGGCATTCGACTCCGGCGCACCCACCCTGTCCCCCCCCTTGTCCCTGCGCCGATCGAGACGACCCACGCGAGGGGCACAGGATAACGCCGAAATTCCAGGCAGTCCGGCGCCCAGGTTCCGGGTTCTCCACCATGCCTGACACCCCATCAGAGCGTCGCGAGCGTCATTTCAGTGCCAAGAAATCGCCCGTAACGCCCACACCGCACATTATGCACACGCGCGAAACCACAGCCCAGGAGCCCCTCGCGGCCGGTTCGAGGATGGCCACGCACTCCACGTGATGCGTCATCGAAAACGTGTCAGGGGCGCACCCGCCAGCTCTCTCGCAACCACCAGCTCCGTACACAAGAAGCTGCCAAGGTGCTGGTCCAGCACCCCACGACCAAACCTGACGATGCATCAGGAAAGTCAGCATGGGGTCAGCATGAGTCCGATCAAAGGTGATCGAACGTGCTGAGACTTGGGAATGAGGAGATCCCCCTGAAAGGGCTGCTGACCTGGGAGAAAGCCAGTCATGCCGGGATTGCCGCGCTGCGCCCCCTTGACGGCACGAAGAACATCATCCAGGTGTAGGAGACCGCGGCCGTGTAGAAGATGCCGAAGACGCAGACGGCGAGGATGACGGCGGTGGGGAGCGGCGCGCCGTCCACCGGGACCGCGACGGCGAGGCCGAGGCCGATGCCGATCACCGTGCCGAGGACCCGGCGGAAGCCGCGGACCAGGGTCTCGCCGCGCGAGGTGGTGTTGACGAACACCCACCAGGTGGCGCCGACGGCCCAGTACCAGCGCTCGCCGGAGACCAGTTGGCCCACAACGAGGGCGAAGCCTGCTCCTGCGGTCGCCTGGACGGCCTGGCGGGTGGTCACCCGGGCCAGGCCGGTGCCGCCCGGCGCGGCGGGCACCGGGGCGGGGGGCAGGCGGCGCTCGTAGCACCACAGACCGAAGCGCACTGCGGCGGCGACGAGCAGCGACAGCAGTACGGCGGCGTAGAGCTCGGGGAGGTGGCGCGGGGTCGCCTGGAGGAACTGCGCCACGAAGTACGTCATGAACGCGAAGACGCCGAGGCTGTGCCCGCGCGGGCCCCAGCGGCGGGCGTACACGCCCGCGCCGACGACCGCGAGGAAGGTGAGGTCGCGGGCGAGCGGCTGGTCGTGCAGTTCGGCAGCGGCGGCGAGCACGGGCAGGCCGACGAGCGGCAGCAGCGCGGTGGTGACCGCCTGGCCGCGCACGGTGGGGTCGGTGACGGTGAACAGGGCGAGCAGCGCGGCCAGGCCACCGGTGACGGCGCCGACGAGGGAGTGTCCGGCGAGTCCGCAGACGACGACCGCGAGACCGAT
This sequence comes from Streptomyces davaonensis JCM 4913, assembly GCF_000349325.1. Lineage (GTDB taxonomy): Bacteria > Actinomycetota > Actinomycetes > Streptomycetales > Streptomycetaceae > Streptomyces > Streptomyces davaonensis. The sequence goes on along the minus strand of NC_020504.1, from coordinate 8,535,609 downwards.
GCCGACGACGGCCCGCGCGGCGAAGCGCAGCCGCGCCCGCCCCGGGTCCGGCGCCATGAACACCCTCTTCAGCACTGCTTTCCGCCCCCTGCTCAGAATTGGCATGAAAAAGGCGCCGCGGAGGTCCGCAGCGCCATCGACGGGTTCATTGCAGCATCCGTCCGGCTGCTGGCTCAAGTCGACTCGAATATGCTGGGCCATTGGCACAGGAATTCCGGTCCGGTCCCGCTCACCGGCGGGCCAACGGACCACGCACGAGGAGGCCGGCCCGATGGCCGTGGACGAGCTGGACACCCGCATCCTGCGACTGCTGCTGGAGCAGCCGCGCACCAGCGTGCGCGAGTACGCCCGCGTCCTCGGGATCGCCCGCGGCACCCTCCAGGCCCGGCTCGACCGGCTGGAGCGGGACGGTGTGATCACCGGCACCGGACCCGCCCTCTCCCCCGGCGCACTCGGCCACCCGGTGCTGGCGTTCGTGCACATCGAGGTCACCCAGGGCCACCTCGACGACGTGGGCGACGCGCTGGCCGCCGTACCGGAGATCGTGGAGGCGTTCTCGATCACGGGCGGCGGGGACCTGCTGACCCGGGTGGTGGCGCGGGACAACGCGCACCTGGAGGACGTGATCCAGAAGCTGATCAGTCTGCCGGGCGTGGTGCGCACCCGGACCGAGGTGGCCCTGCGCGAGCGGGTGGCGCACCGGATGCTGCCGCTGGTGGAGTCGGTGGGGCGGATGGCCCGCAAGTGATCCTTGACATGCTGACTCCATGAGCAGACTCGGCGGAATCTCGGTCATCTTCGATCTCGACGGAACGCTCGTGGACAGCGAGCCGAACTACTACGAAGCGGGTCGCCTGACCCTCGCCGAGCACGGCGTGCCGGACTTCTCCTGGGCCGAACACGAGGCCTATGTCGGCATCAGCACCCTGGAGACGGTCACGGACTGGAAGGCCCGCTACGGCCTGCGAGCCTCGGTGGAGGAGCTGCTCGCCGCGAAGAACCGCCGCTACCTCGCTCTCGCCCGCGCCGGCACGCGCGCGTACCCGCAGATGCGGAAGTTCGTGGAGCTGCTGGCCGGCGAGGGCGCCCCGATGGCCGTGGCGTCGGGCTCCTCGCGGGAGGCGATCGAGGCGGTCCTGGCCGGCACCGGCCTTGACGCCCAGCTGCGCACCCTGGTCTCCGCCGACGAGGTCGCCCACGGCAAGCCCGCCCCGGACGTCTTCCTGGAAGCCGCCCGCCGGCTGGGCGCCGAGCCCGCCGACTGTGTGGTCGTGGAGGACGCGGCCCCGGGTGCCGCCGCCGCGCACGCGGCCGGGATGCGCTGCATCGCGATCCCGTACGTCGCCGCGCAGGCCGGCGCCCCCGAGTTCGCGACGGCCGGGCTCCTGCTGCGCGGCGGCCAGGAGGAGTTCACGGCGCGGGCGGCGTACGAATGGCTCGCCGGGACCGGGCAACCCTGAGCCGGTCTCGACGGTCATGATGGCGTGATCCGAAGAGTGAATGATCAGCTTCCGTGGTGAGGCGGCAGCGGGGTGAGCTGATCCGCGTGTATCAGCTCCGGCACCTGCACACGGCCGGTGAGGGCGCGGAGCGGACCGGCCGGTGGTTCACCGTGGCGGCCCGGCTGGCCGCGGGCGCCGCCGTGCTCCTCGGCTGGCTGGCGGGGGCCCTGCTGTGGTGGCACCCCGACCCGACCGGACTGCGCCAGGCGCTCGCGGTGGGTGGCGCGGCCCTCGGCTGTGGGGTGGCGTGGGCGGTGCTGCTGGGGCGGGCCGTCCGCTGGCTGCGCGGCGGTGTGATCGCCGACGCGGGCAGTGAGCCGCCACCGGCCGGGCTGGTGCCCGACGGTTGGGGCGACCCCGAGTGGCTGTGGAACACGCTGCGGATCGCGAACCTGGTGCTGATGGGCTTTCCGATCGCCGGTCTGACGCTGGGCCTCGGCGCCACTGCCGCACCGGAGGACGTCGGGGAATGGGTGAGGTGGCCCGTCACCGGCGGGGCGCTGCTGATGACCGCACTCATGGGCGGGATCGTCGGCAGCCTGTCCGCCGGCCTCGGCGCGAGCACGGAGGACTGCTGGACGGTGCGCGGAGCCGTGGGCTGGCTGGTGGTCTACGGAGTGCCGTTCCTGCTGGCGGTGCCGTGGCTGTCCGGTCAGTACGAGACCTGGTCGGACGCGCTCGTCGCTCTGGCCGCGCTGTGGCTGCTCATCGCCCCCGTGAACAAGGTCGCCAAGGAGCTTCCGAGCGTCAGTTCCGACTGAACGGCCGGAACTGATCGCTCCAGACCCGTTGACCCTCACGCGGCCCGTTTCTATCGTCTGGTCGACTGTTCGCACATCGTTCGATATATCGACCGAATCTGTCGCCCTCAGATAGAGGAGCACTCATGGCACCGCCCCTCTCCAGACGATCCCTGTTCCAGGCCGCGGCCCTCGCCGCTGCCGTGCCCGCGGCCTCCGTCGTCCCAACGGCCCGCGCCGCGGCGGCCGTTGCCGAATCGCCCACCGCCTCGGCGGCGCTCCCCGCACCGGCCGCCTGGACGGTCAAGCCCTTCGCCCTCGACCAAGTCACCCTCGGCCAGGGCCTCTTCGCCGACAAGCGCGAGCTGATGCTGGACCACGCCCGTGGCTACGACGTCGACCGGCTGCTCCAGGTCTTCCGCGCCAACGCCGGTCTCCCCACCGGAGACGCGGTCGCCCCCGGCGGCTGGGAGGGCCTCGACGGCGAGGCCAACGGCAACCTCCGCGGCCACTACACCGGGCACTTCATGACGATGCTCGCCCAGGCCTGGGCCGGCACCGGTGAGCAGGTCTTCGCGGACCGACTGCGCACAATGATCGGCGCGCTGACCGAGGTGCGCGCGGCGCTGCGCGAGGACCCTGAAGTGCTCGGCACGGCAGGGAAGTTCGGTACGGCCGTCGAGAACGTCCGCGGCTCCTATCAGTACGTCGACCTGCCCTCCGGCACGCTCGGCGCCGCCTCCGCGGTCACCCTGTCGGCCTGGGTGAAGCCCACCCACGACGGCAACTGGGCCCGCGTCCTCGACTTCGGCGACAACACCACGCGCTATCTGTACCTGGCCGCCCGCAACGCCGACGGTGTCCCGCGCTTCGCCATCACCACCGGCGGCCCCGGCGCCGAGCAGGGCCTCAATGGAACCGCCGCGCTGCCGATGGACCAGTGGAGCCACCTCGCCGTCACCATCGCGGGCGGCACCGGCATCCTCTACGTCAACGGCGCAGAGGCCGCCCGCAACACCGCGATGACCCTCACCCCGGCCGCGCTCGGCACCCCCGTGAACAACTGGCTGGGCCGCTCCAACTACCCCGCCGACCCCGTCTTCGCGGGCGCCTTCGACGAGTTCAACGTCTGGTCACGGGCCCTCACCGCCGCCGAGATCACCGGATTGCAGGGCAGCCGCGCCGCCGACAGCGCGGCCGGACGCGGCGACCTGGCGTCGTACGCCTTCGACGAGACCTCCGGCGGCACCTTCGCGGACGGCTCGGGCCGCGGACTGACGGCCGCCCTGCGCCGCACCTGGGGCGGGCCGAGCCATCCGGGGTTCCTGGCGGCCTACCCGGAGACGCAGTTCATCGATCTGGAGTCCAGGACCAGCAGCGACTACACGAAGGTGTGGGCGCCGTACTACACCGCGCACAAGATCCTCCGAGGCGTCCTGGACGCCTACCTCGCCACGGACGACGCACGCGCTCTAGATCTCGCGTCCGGCATGGCCGACTGGATGCATTCGCGGCTGTCCAAGCTGCCGGAGGCCACCCTGCAACGCATGTGGGGCCTGTTCTCCAGCGGTGAGTTTGGCGGCATCGTCGAGGCGATCTGCGATCTGCACGCCATCACCGGCAAGGCCGAACACCTCGCGCTGGCCCGGCTGTTCGACCTCGACCGGCTGATCGACTCCTGCGCCGCGAACACCGACATCCTGGACGGCCTGCACGCCAACCAGCACATACCGATCTTCACCGGCTACCTGAGGCTGTACGACGCGACCGGCGAGCAGCGCTACCTCGACGCCGCCCGCAACTTCTGGGGCATGGTCGTCCCGCACCGCATGTACGGCATCGGCGGCACCAGCACGGGCGAGTTCTGGAAGGCGCGGGACGTCATCGCGGGGACGATCAGTGCCACCACGGCCGAGACCTGCTGCGCGTACAACCTGCTGAAACTCAGCCGGACGCTCTTCTTCCACGAGCCGTCGCCGAAGTACATGGACTACTACGAGCGGGCCCTCTACAACCAGGTGCTCGGCTCCAAACAGGACAAGCCCGACGCGGAGAAGCCGCTCGTCACCTACTTCATCGGGCTGACGCCCGGCCATGTGCGGGACTACACCCCGAAGCAGGGCACCACCTGCTGCGAGGGCACCGGCATGGAGAGCGCCACGAAGTACCAGGACTCGGTGTACTTCACCACGGACGACGGCAGCGCCCTGTACGTCAACCTCTACAGTCCGTCCCGACTGAACTGGGCCGACAAGGGCGTGACGGTCACTCAGGCCACCGCCTTCCCCCAGGAGCAGGGCACCACGCTCACGATCGGCGGCGGCAGCGCCTCCTTCGAGCTCCGGCTGCGGGTGCCGTCGTGGGCGACCGCGGGATTCCGGGTGACGGTCAACGGGCGTGCGGTGAGCGGCACTCCGGCACCGGGGAGCTACTTCGCCGTGTCCCGGACCTGGCGGAGCGGGGACACCGTACGGATCTCCATGCCCTTCCGGCTCCGGGCGGAGAAGGCACTGGACGACCCCTCCCTCCAGACCCTCTGCTACGGCCCGGTCAACCTGGTCGGCCGCAACTCCTCCACCGCGTACCTGCCGTTGGGCCTGTACCGCAACGCCGGGCTCTCCGGCGACCTGCTGCCGTCACTCACCCCGGTCGCGGGGAAACCGCTCCACTTCACCCTGGACGGGACGGAGTTCGCGCCCTTCCACGAGGGCACGGAGGATCCCACGCACGCGTACTTCCGGCGTTCCGAGCCCAGGGTGGTGTTCGGGGGGACCGACTCCGGGGTCGCCAACCCGGCGAAGTCCGACGGCACCACGCTCCTGGACGAGATCTGGGCCGCGGCGCCGTTCGCCGGCAAGGGTGCGCTGGTGGCGCGGGTGCGGTCGACGGTGGACGCCTGGGTGGCGGCGGGGCTGCTGAGCGCGGCCGACGGGCGGACGGTGGTGAGCACGGCGCAGCGGGCCACGTACGCGCCCTGACCTACGAGCGGCGGCGGGGCTTTCCGCGGCGGCCGGGGGCGCCCTTCTTGGCGGGGGCGGGCTTGCGGCGCGCGGCCGTGGTGTCGGGGTGCTTGCGCTTGGGCTGCTCCTGGGCCTTGGCTTTCGCCTTCGCCTTCGGCTGCTCCTGGGCCGTCGCGCGGCCCCGGGTGCTGTTGACCGTACGACCGCGGACCACGCCGATGAAGTCCTCGACCAGGTCCGTCGTGGCCTCCTCCGGCCAGGACAGGGCGATGCCCGACTCGGGGGCGTCCACCAGAGTGCGGTAGGTGAGGTCCTTGCGGTGGTGGAGCCGGGCGAGTGACTGGGGCACGACGAGGAGGCCGACGTTCGCCGCGACCAGCTCGATCGCGTCCGCGGTGGTCGCGGGCCGCTCGAAGCCCGGCTCGCCCGGCGGCCGCTCCCAGCCGAGGACGTCGTCCAGGGGGTGGAAGACGACCTCGTCGGCCAGATCCTCCGCGGTGACCTCGTCGACGGCCGCGATCGCGTGTTCCTTGGGCACCACGACGACGGTGGTCTCGGTGTAGAGCGGGATCGCGCTGAAGAACGTCCGGTCGACCGGCAGCCGGACGAACGCGGCGTCCGCGCGACCGTCCCGGAGCGCCTCGGGGGCCTCGGCCGCGGTGACCGAGAGGAGGTCGAGGGGGACGTCGGGGTAGCGCTCGTGCCAGATCCGCACCCACTTCGAGGGTGTCACTCCGGGTACGTACGCGAGCCGGAACGTCAGGGGTGCTTCCGAGCCTGTCACCTGGCCAGGCTACCGGCCGTGGTCGGCGAGTGTTCCACCGGTCGATACCCTGGAGGCATGACGCAGCACCATTCCACCCAGACGATGAAGCCCGCGACCGCGGCCAAGAAGCTGGGTGTGTACCTCGACGCCACCCCCGCAGACTTCCGCGAGGGTGTCGTCTCGCGCGCCGAGCTGAACGCGTTCCAGGCCGACCCGCCCCAGTGGCTGCGCGAGCTGCGCCGCACCGGTCCGCACCCCCGTCCGGTGGTGGCGGCGAAGCTCGGCGTGTCCATCGCGGGCCTGGCCCGGGGCGGGATCACCGAGGCGCTCACCACGGACCAGATCGAGGCGCTGAAGCAGGAGGAGCCCGAGTGGCTCCGCAAGGAGCGCGCCACCCAGGCCGAGGTCCGCAAGGAGTCGGCCCGCATCAAGCAGAAGCAGGCCGAGCAGGCGGCCCGGCAGGACGACTGACCTCAGCTCTTCAGGGATCCCAGGAAGTCGGCGGACGGCGCGAAGAACAGTGTTCCGGTGACGGCCCGGGAGTAGTCGAGGATCGGGTCGGGGCCGCTGTGCGGTGAGCCCAGGAACATCCGGCCGAGCATGGTCTCGATGACGTCGGGGGTACGGGCGTAGGCGAGGAAGTACGTGCCGAACTCACCGCGGCCCGGCCTGCCGAACGGCATCGCGGCGCGCAGGATCTCCAGGGGCTCCCCGTCCGGGCCCGTGACGGTGTTCACGTCGACGTGGGAGCCGGGGACGTCGAGTTCCAGGTTGTTCTGCTTGGAGCGGCCGATGACCCGCTCCTGCGCCTCGACCGTGAGGGCCTCCCAGGCGTCCAGGTCGTGCAGGTACTTCTGCACGACGACGTAGGCGCCGCCGCGGAACCCGGGGTCCTCCTCGTCGATCAGCGCCGCGTCCGAGGCGTCCGGTCCGACCGGGTTCTCGGTGCCGTCGACGAAGCCGAGGAGATTGCGCGCGTCGAACCAGGAGAACCCCTGCACCTCGTCCTGGACGGTGATCGCACCGCGCAGGGACTTGAGGATCTCCGCGGTGAGCGCGAAGCACAGGTCCTGGCGGGCGGCCCTGATGTGGAGGAGCAGATCGCCCGGGGTGGACACGGCGCGGTGCCGGTCACCCGTAAGCTCCCGGAAGGGGTGCAGCTCGGCCGGCTTCGGGTGGCCGAAGAGCCGGTCCCAGGCGGCCGATCCGACTCCGGCGACGCAGGTCAGGTCGCCGTCGGGGTGCGGGAACCCGAGAGCGCGGACCAACCCGGCGAGTCCGCCCAGCAGTTCGCGCACCGCGGACTCGCCGCCCGGCTCGACGGTGGCCACCAGGAACACCGCGCTGGGGGCCGGTGAGCCCACCACCGGCTGCGGACGTATCGACGACGGCATGGGACCCCTCCCGCCCTGCCCGACATGACGGCCCGACTGTACGGGCCGCCGCCCGGGCGCCGGTCGCGGCCGCGTCGGGAGCGAGGCCCACGGCCGGTGGCTGCACAAAAACCCGAATGCGCACACGCGTACGCCCCTGGGATCATCCCTGGCATGTCGCACAGCCTGGAATCGCTGGTCGTCCGCCACACTCTTCGCCTCCCCGCGCCCATCGGTCCCGCGGGGCAAGGCGCCGTCGCCGCGCGGCAGTTCGACGCCGCTCTGATGGAGGTCGGCTTCAAGCTCTCGGCAGAACTGCTGGCGCGGCTCTCGGAGTTGTCCGAGGAGACGGTCGTGGACACCGCCGCGCGCACCCTGCCCGTCGTCCGGGAGCTGGTCGGCGACCACGTCCAGCACAACGCGTACTTCATCGACTTCCCGGCCAACGTCCCGGACACCGTGGACTTCTGGCGGGACTGCCTGGTCCGCGCCCTCGCCGACGAGTCCGTACGGCCCGGGATCCTCGACCAGTTGAGCACCGGCACGGTGAACCTGCTGACCCTGCCGGCGTACGGCCGCTACCAGCACTCGTACGCCGATCTGCTCGCCGCGCACGAGGAGTTGATCGCCGCCGTCGGTGACCGGGTGACCGTGCTGCATCCGGGCGGCGAGCTCGACGACGAGATCGGCGCGCTGTATCTGGCGCTCGCGGGGTCCGCCACCCCGCTGGGCGACGAGCGGCTCGCCGACCTCGCGATGCTGGCCGGGGCGTGCGCCGACGGGCCGCAGCCGGAGGAGATTCCGGTGCGGGAGAACCGGGCCGTGGTCAACCGGGCCCGGCTGGCCGCGGGTGCCGGGCTGCTGCTGGACACGGTGACGGATGTGCTGCGGCTGGCCTGTGCGCTGTCCGACGGCGATGTCACGCTCCAGGAGCCGACCCGGTTCCGGGGTCTGTCCCGTCCGGTGCGGCGCGCGCTGCTCGCGGGCCTGGACTCCGTCGTCGCGGCGGCGCCCGGCAAGCTGGCCGACGTACCCGTGCACCGTGAGGCGTTCAAGCGGCTCGGGGAGCGGCTGCACCCGCACGAGTTCCCGCAGTGGCCGCACGCCGCCGAGGTGTTCGCGGTGGCGCGCGGTGAGCGGAAGGCGCCGTCGTTCGACCGTCGGGTGGAGGAGCTGCTCGGCGCCGGGGAGATCGCGGGGGCCGCGGAGGTGCTGAAGAGCGCGCCCGGACGGCTGTTCCGGTCGCTGGACCGGCTGCTGTGCGGGTGCGGTACGCAGGAGGAGCTGGACGCCGTCGTGGCCGCGGCCGAGGCGGTCGCCCCGGAGGTCGCGGGGCGCGTCCTGCTGTCGGTGCGCGAGCATCTGCACAACCGGGCCGAGGACACGGGCCTGCGCCGGGTGTTCGTCAACCGGCGTGGCCGTGCCTGGGTGTCGGACGATCGGCGCGCCCCGCTGCCGGGGCACGAGCGCGGGCGGCTGATCGACGCGCTCGACGCCGAGATCCGCCGACGGCTGCCGGACCCGGGGCACCTGTTCGTCGACCCGGACGTGCTCGACGTGGCGCTGCCCCTCAGCGGGCGGGGCACGGCGGCCGGGCTCGGTGTGCTGCCGCGCGGTTCGCTCTCGCCGGTCGAGGGCGAGCTGCTGCGGTTCTTCGTGTACTGGAAGCAGCGGCGCCGGACCACGGACTACGACCTGTCGGCCCTGATGCTGGACGAGGACTACGCGACTCTCGGCTGGCTCTCGTGGACGAACCTCACCGAGGTGGAGGGCGAGCACTCCGGTGACATCACCGAAGCACCCGAGGGGGCCTCGGAGTTCATCAACCTCCGGCTGGGGGCGGTACGCGGCGCGTTCGTCGTGCCGCAGGTCAACCTCTACTCCGGGGAGGGCTTCGAGGAGGTCGAGGAGTCGTTCTTCGGGTTCATGCTGCGGGAGGGCGAGCAGAAGGGGCGGCCGTTCGAGCCCAGGACCGTGCGGATGAAGTCGGAGCTGCGGGGTCCTGGCCGGGTGGCGCTGCCGCTCGCCTTCCTGCGCGGGGCCGACGGGCGGTGGCGGGCCAAGTGGCTGCACCTGTACCTGCTGGGCAACCCGACATCCAACCGGGTCGAGGGAAACCGGGTGTCGGTGGCGACGCTGCTGCGGGGGATCGTCGAGCGGGAGCAGCTGACCGTGCGCTACCTGGCGGAGCTGATGGCCGGCGATGCCGTGACGGTGTGGGACGGGGAGAAGGTCCCGGACGGTCCCGTCACCTACATCGGGCTCCAGCGTCCCGAGGGGCTCCACCCGGACTCCCGGGTCGTGACCCTCGAAAATCTGCGCGACCTGATCCCGCAGTGACTGATAGCGTGAGCCGCGGCGAGGCCATGAGGGGGCTTCCTTCTACCTCCGTGAAAACGGATTCAATGATCTAGTCCCCTCGCTTTCCTCGCCTCTGCTTCAAGGCCTCCGGCCGTCCCCTCACGCGGGACGGCCGGAGGCCTTTTCAGCTGTCGTGGCCTCAGCTGTCGTAGTCGACCGTCAGCGTCTCGGAGACCGGGTACGACTGGCAGGTCAGCACATAGCCCGCTTCGACCTCGGCCTCTTCGAGGGCGAAGTTGCGGCGCATGTCGGCCTTGCCGTCGGTGACCAGGGCGCGGCAGGTGCCGCAGACGCCGCCCTTGCAGGCGAACGGCAGGTCGGGGCGGGAGCGTTGGGCACTGTCCAGGATGGTCCGCTCGCGGGGCAGGGCGGAGGTGGTGGAGCGGCCGTCGAGGACCAGGGTGACCTGGCTGACCGGGCCGGTGGGCCCGGCCTCCTCGTGGTGCACCTCGCGCACCGGCTCGTCGTCGGCGTAGAACAGCTCCTGGTGGACCCGGTCGCCGGGGACGCCGAGTTCGCCCAGGACCCGCTGGGCGTCCCGGACCATGCCGTGCGGTCCGCACAGCCACCAGTGGTCGGCGCTCTCCACGTCGACCAGGCCGTCGATCAGCGCCGAGAGCCGGTCTGCGTCGAGGCGTCCGGAGAGCACCTCGGCCTCCCGGGGTTCACGGGACAGGACATGCGCGAGCTGGAACCGGCTCGGGTACAGGTCCTTCAGGTCGGCCAGCTCGTCGGCGAACATCACCGTGCCGGAGCGCCGGTTGCCGTAGAACAGGGTGACGCTGGAGCGGGAGTCGGCGGCCAGGACCGACTCGGCGATGGAGAGCATCGGGGTGATGCCGGAGCCCGCCGCGAGCAGCACATGGTGGCCGGGGGTGGTGAGGTCCGGGGTGAAGTTGCCGGTGGGGGCCATCACCTCGACGGTGTCGCCGGGGCGGAGGTCGTTGACCAGCCAGGAGGAGAACAGGCCGCCGGGGACCACCCGGACGCCGATGCGCGGGGCCGCTCCGGCGGGCGTGCAGATCGAGTAGGAGCGGCGCTCGTCACGGCCGTCGATCTCGCGTCGCAGGGTGAGCGACTGGCCGGGCGCGAAGGCGAACTCCTCGGCCAGCTCGGCCGGGATCTCGAAACCGACGGCGGCGGCGTCCTCGCACAGCGGCTGCACCGCGGCGACCCGCAGCGGGTGGAAGACCGGGCGGCGGCGCGGGCGTGGCTTCACGGCCTCGGCGGGGGCGGTCGGGGCCATCAGATCTCCTTGACGTACTCGAACGGCTCGCGGCAGGCGCGGCAGCGCCAGAGCGCCTTGCAGGAGGTGGCGGCGAACCGGGAGGTCTCCTCGGTGTCCGCGGATCCGCAGCGCGGGCAGGGCACCGTGTGCCGGGTGGGCGACAGCGAGAGCGGCACCGGGCCGCTGGGGGCGGCGCCGGGCGGGGCGATGCCGTGCTCGGTGAGCTTGCGGCGGCCTTCCGGGGTGATCCAGTCGCTGGTCCACGGCGGGTTCAGGACGGTACGGATCTCCACGCGCGCGTACCCGGCGTCCCGGAGCCGGGCGGCGACGTCGGCCCGCATCTCGGCCATGGCGGGGCAACCGGAGTAGGTGGGGGTGAGGTCGGCGACGACCGTGCCGTCCTCGGTGAGCGTCACCTCGCGCAGCACGCCCAGGTCGGCGAGGGTCAGCATGGGCAGCTCGGGGTCCGGCACCCGCTCGGCGATCTCCCGGGCGTGCCGTGCGTCGAGCGCGAGGGTCACCATGTCGCCCCCGGATGGGCGCGGGCCACGCTCTGCAACTCCGCCAGGAGCGGGGCGAGATGCTCGGTGTGCTCGCCGTCGCGGCCGGAGCCGGGGGACGGCCGGAACGCGGGCATGGGCAGTCCGGCCTCCTCGGTCACCTGGCGCAGCACGGCGACGACCTCGTCGCGTACGTCGCAGGCGGTGAACAACTCGCCGAGGTACGGGGCGATCTGCTCGACGGCCTTGCGCATCCGGCGGTGCGACTCCTCGGTGCCGTCGCCCAGGCGGACCGCCCACTCGGCGGCGTACTGCCGGTGATAGGTCAGTTCCTTCACGCCCTTGGCGGCGACCGCGGAGAGCACCGGGTCGGGGTGGGAGACCAGCCGCTCGAAGTGGGCGAGGCGCCAGCTGGACAGGACCAGCAGTCGCACGATGGAGAACGCGAAGTCGCCGCCGGGGAGTTCGGCGAGCCGGACGTTGCGGAAGTCGGCTGCGTCGCGGAAGTAGGCGTAGGCGTCCTCGTCGCGGCCGGTGCCGTCGGCCTGTCCGGCGCGGGAGTACAGCAGGCGGGCCTGGCCGAGCAGGTCGAGGCCGATGTTGGCGAGCGCGACCTCCTCCTCCAGTTCGGGGGCGCGGGTGATCCACTCCGCGAGGCGCTGGGCCGAGACGAGCGCGTCGTCGGCCAGGGCGACGCAGGTCGCGGCGAGGCCGGCGGCGTCGACGCCCTCGGGCACGGTGGTGTCGACGCCGTGCAGGGGGTCCTCGAAGCCGGTGCCGTAGGCCCAGCGGGTGTCGTCCTCGTGGCCCTCGGCGAGGGTCATGTAGACGTGGTCCTCACTCATCCCCGGCTCCTAAATGTGCGGGACATCGTCGGGGATGTCGTAGAACGTCGGGTGGCGGTAGACCTTGTCCGCGCTGGGGGCGAAGAAGGGGTCCTTCTCGTCCCGGGTGGAGGCGGCGATGTGCTCGGAGCGCACGACCCAGATCGACACGCCCTCGTTGCGCCGCGTGTACAGGTCACGGGCGTGGGTGAGGGCCATCGTGTCGTCGGCGGCGTGCAGCGAGCCCACGTGGACGTGGTTCAGGCCGCGCTTGCCGCGTACGAAGACCTCGTACAGGGGCCAGCTCTCGGTGTTGCTCATGCCGACGGTTCCTTCCGGGCCCGCTTGGCCGCGTGGGCGGTGGCCGCCTCGCGCACCCAGGCGCCATCCTCGTGGGCGCTTCTGCGCCGTTCCATCCGCTGGGCGTTGCACGGTCCGCCGCCCTTGATGACCCGCATCAGCTCGTCCCAGTCGGGGGTGCCGAAGTCGTGCCGGCCGCGCTCGGCGTTCCACTTCAGGTCCGGGTCGGGCAGCGTGACGCCCAGCTTCTCGGCCTGCGGGACGGTCATGTCGACGAAGCGCTGACGCAGTTCGTCGTTGCTGTGCCGCTTGATCTTCCAGGCCATCGACTGCGCCGAGTTGGGGGAGGCGTCGTCGGGCGGGCCGAACATCATCAGCGACGGCCACCACCAGCGGTTCACCGCGTCCTGCACCATCTCGCGCTGGGCGTCGGTGCCGCGCATCATCGTCATCAGCAGTTCGTAGCCCTGCCGCTGATGGAAGGACTCCTCCTTGCAGATCCGCACCATCGCCCGCGCGTAGGGGCCGTAGGAGCTGCGGCACAGCGGGACCTGGTTGCAGATCGCGGCGCCGTCCACGAACCAGCCGATCACGCCGACGTCGGCGAAGCTCAGCGTCGGGTAGTTGAAGATCGACGAGTACTTCTGGCGGCCCTCGATCAGCCGGTCGGTGAGGTCCGCGCGGTCCGCGCCGAGGGTCTCCGCCGCCGAGTACAGATACAGGCCGTGCCCGGCCTCGTCCTGCACCTTGGCGAACAGGATCGCCTTGCGTCGCAGCGACGGCGCACGGGTGATCCACTCGCCCTCGGGCTGCATCCCGATGATCTCCGAGTGTGCGTGCTGCGCGATCTGCCGGACGAGCGTCTTGCGGTAGCCGTCGGGCATCCAGTCGCGCGGCTCGATGCGCTGGTCGTGCGCGATCGTCGCGTCGAAGTGTTCCTGGAGCGCGTCCGGGGGCGAGGCCTCGGCGAGGTCTGTCGTCGTCATCAGCACCAGCTTCCCAACCGACCATTCGTTCGGTACCAGTGTGACGCGTTTTCGCGCCTCCGGCAAGACCCGTACGACCACCGGACCGACCCTTGACAGGCGGCGGCCCGGCTGATTGTTTGGCCGTGGCGGAAGCGAACCGAATGGTCGGTTGGGGCATGAGGTGGTGGAGATGACCACGGCACACTCCGCGGAGGCGATGTTCGCCGCGGACGAGGCCTCCCGGGGTCTCGGGATCGAGCTGCTGGAGCACGGCGAGGGCATGGCGGTGCTCCACATGACCGTGACCCGGGCCATGGTGAACGGCCACGGCATCGCCCATGGCGGCTATGTGTTCCTGCTCGCCGACAGCGCCTTCGCCTGCGCGTGCAACAGCCATGGCCCGGTGACCGTCGCGGCGGGGGCCGACATCACCTTCGTCGCCCCGGCCCACGAGGGCGACGAGCTGGTGGCGCGCGCCGAGGAGCGGACCCGGTACGGCCGCAGTGGTATCTACGACGTGAGCGTCACCCGCGGCGACGAGGTCATAGCGGAGTTCCGCGGCCGCAGCCGCAGCGTCGGACGCAGGACCGGTGAAGCGCCGAAGGAGTCGCGATGAGCAACCTGGCCGAGCCCCTCCCCCACGATCTGCTGGACGACGCCGAGCGGCTGACCCGCGAGCAGCTCAGGGAACTTCAGCTCGACCGGCTGCGGCAGACGCTGCGGCACGCCTACGACCATGTGGAGCTGTACCGCAAGAAGTTCGACGCGGCCGGTGTCACCCCGGACGACTGCCGAACGCTGGAGGACCTCGCCCGGTTCCCCTTCACGACCAAGGCCGACCTGCGGGACACCTACCCCTTCGGCATGTTCGCGGTCCCGATGTCCGAGGTGCGGCGCGTGCACGCCTCCAGCGGCACCACCGGCCGCCCCACGGTCGTCGGGTACACCGACAACGACATCTCGATGTGGTCCGACGTCGTCGCCCGCTCGATCCGCGCCGCCGGCGGCCGCCCCGGCCACAAGGTGCACATCTCCTACGGCTACGGCCTGTTCACCGGCGGACTCGGCGCGCACTACGGCGCCGAGCGGGCGGGGTGCACGGTGATCCCCGCGTCCGGCGGGATGACCGCACGCCAGGTGCAGATCATCCAGGACTTCCGGCCGGAGATCATCATGGTCACCCCGTCCTACATGCTCACGCTGCTCGACGAGTTCGAGAAGCAGGGCGTCGATCCGCGGGAGACCTCGCTGAAGGTGGGCATCTTCGGCGCCGAGCCGTGGACGGAGGAGATGCGGCGCGAGATCGAGGAGCGCACCGCGATCCACGCCGTGGACATATACGGCCTGTCCGAGGTGATCGGCCCGGGGGTGGCGCAGGAGTGCGTGGAGACCAAGGACGGGCTGCACATCTGGGAGGACCACTTCTACCCGGAGGTCGTCGACCCGATCACGGACGAGATCATGCCCGAGGGCGAGGAGGGCGAGGTGGTGTTCACCTCGCTCACCAAGGAGGCGCTGCCGATCATCCGGTACCGCACCCGTGATCTGACCCGGCTGCTGCCCGGCACCGCGCGGCCCGCCTTCCGCCGGATGCAGAAGGTCACCGGACGCTGCGACGACATGATCATCCTGCGCGGAGTGAACGTCTTCCCCACCCAGATCGAGGAGATCGTGCTGCGCACGCCCGCCGTCGCCCCGCACTTCCAGATCCAGCTCACCCGGCGTGGCCGCATGGACCACCTCACCGTCCGGGTGGAGTCCCGCCCCGACGCGGGGCCCGAGCAGCGGCAGGAGGCCGCGCGGGCCATCGCGCAGGGTGTGAAGGACGGTGTCGGCGTCAGCGTCGAGGTGGAGATCGTCGAGCCGGAGACCCTGGAGCGCTCCCTCGGCAAGCTCAAGCGGGTCAAGGACCTCCGGCAGAAGTAGCCCGGGAAGCAGGTCAGTTGGGCCCGTTCGGCACCTTCAGCCGCTCCCAGGTCACCCGCCCCGGGATGCCGTCGGCATCCTTGCCCTTGAAGCCCTGCTTCTGCTGCCAGGCGGCATAGGAGCGACGGTCGGCCTCGGTCCACTCCGGGCCGGGGCCCTCCTCGTACCGCCCGCACCCCTCGGCGACCAGCCGGCGCCCCATCGCCGTGATGACCGGCGACTTCTGCCCGATGTGGAAGAAGCCGCTGCCCGGGAACGGCTCGTACGACGGCTTGGGCGGGGCGGGCTTGGGATCGGGCGACGGAGTCGGGGCCTTGCCGCCCAGGCGCTGGGCGATCCGCTTGCGCATGCCGTCCATCGTGAAGCCGCGCGGGTCCTGCTTGCCCGGCTGCCACTCCTTGTGCCCGATGACGGACCGCTCGCTCCAGCCGTGGTGCCGGCAGATCGCCGCCGACACCTTCTCGATGGCCTCCTTCTGCGCCTCGGGCCAAGGGTCCCTGCCGTCACCGAGGTTGACGCACTCGAAGCCGTAGAAGTGCCGGTTGCCGTCGGTGTCGGCCTCGTTGTCGGCGGGCAGCCGCGATTCGTTGATCACGGCGCGCAGTACGTCGCTGTCACCGAGCCCGGCGTGGTTGGCGCGGCCGTTGCCGACGAGGTGGACATGGCCCTTCTTGTCAATGACGCCGTGGCACAGCGGTCCGGGCAGGCCGGAGTAGCCGTCGTAGCAGATGTCGACCGAGGCGTTGGTGCCGGAGGTGACGGTGTGGTGGATCATCACGCCGTTGACCGGACCCCAGGGGCCCTTGCTGTTGCGGTTGTGGGAGCGCCAGTTGCGCACCTCGTGGACCGTCAGGCCCTCGGCGCGCAGGATCTCCACCAGTTTGGACGCGCTCAGCGGCTTGGCCATCACTCGTCTCCTTCCGCCGTGGCCTCGGCCTCGGCCGTCGTGTCGGACCGTCCGCCGGAGGGGTCCTCGGCGGCCTGTTCCTCACGGCGCGCCTGCTCCTCCGCCGCGAGCGTCGCCTCGTCCGCCGCCGGGACGCTGCTGGCCAACGGGCCGAAGGCGAGCCGCAGATCGACGGCGCCGTGCTCGCCCTTGACCAGGGCGAGGGGCGCGAAGTGGCGGGCGATGCCGACGGGTGCCTGGAGCAGCGGGCGGCGGGCCGGGTCGACGGGCCACTCGACGCTGCCGGTGGCGGTGCGGGCCGGGATGATCCAGTGGTCGCCGGTGCGGTAGGCGCCGTCCTTGGCGAAGTAGACCTCCACGCCGTCCTCCAGGGCCAGCCACTCCCCCTCCGCGACGGGCAGGGCGCCGCCCTTGAGGGCGGTCGTACGGCCCTTGCGCTTGGGCCCCTCGTGGTGGTCCCAGCGGCGCAGGAACGGGTTCAGGTGGGGAAACCTGCCGACGCCGGGCTCCGGTTCGGCGGAGAGGCGGACGCGGCGGCCGGGCAGGTCCAGTTCCTCGACGCGCATGAGCGGCCGGGCATCGAGGCGGGAGGCGGACGCGGTGTCCGTGAGCTCGACGAGGTCACCCACGTCGAGGTCGAGCTTGGCGTCGTGCCCGAGAGTCGCCAACTGCACCCAGGTGCCGTCGAGTTCGTCGACCGGGAAGACCACCGAGCCGTTCTCCCGGGACCACTTGAAGGTGGCGTCCTTCGCCGGGCCGCCCGCGTGGATCTCGACGCGGTAGAGCTGGTTCTCCGGGCCGCGGTAGCGGGCGTCCGGCTTGACCAGGCAGGGGTCCTCGTCGGCGTGGTCGGGCCGTTCGCTGCGGGCGGCGAGCCGGGCCGAGGGGGCGGCCTGGCGGGCGGCCCACCGGTCGAACGCGGCACGCACGACCTCCTTGGCCGGTTCGGCGTCCTCGATGTCCAGCGCGGTCAGCGACAGCGGCAGCACCTGCCAGACGACCTTGACGCGGGCGGCGGTGTCCGGCAGTGCGGCGCCGAGGGCGACCTCGCGCAGCGCCGGGTCCTCGGCGGCGCTCACCGAGCGCTCCCACACCTTCAGGTAGACGACGAAGGGCGCCTGGGCGGGCGAGGGCAGCCGGTCGCCGGGCCGCTCGGGGTCGAGGTGGGCGTCGGGCTGGTCCCAGTACGTCCAGTGCGCGGGCGGCTCGGTGCTGTCCTGGACGTCGGCGTCCTCGTCGGGCACCGGGATCCCGGGCGCCGGGCGGTCGGCGTCGCACAGGATGCCGTCGACGTAGTAGCGGCCGCCGTGGATGAACAGGGTGTCGATCTCGTGCCGTCCGCCCACGTACTCGATGCGGAACCCGGTGGCGTCGCGCGGGCCGCCGTGCCGTCCGATCAGGTCGGCGGCGAAGGTGCGGGCCTGGTGGAGCTGGATCGCGGTCTGCTCGTTGGTGTCGGCGTCGAGCTGGACGCGGCCCTGCTGGGCGATGACCGCCGAGTAGTGCCGTTCCGGTCGGAACGTGAGGCGGGAGAGGTCAGCGTGCATGAAGGGGGTCCCCCTGGTTCGGGAAGGTACTGATGAAGTCGGTGGCGGTGCGGCTCACGTCACGAAGAAGATCCCGGCGTCCGCGCCGGCCGGTGTGTACTCGGCGAGCCGGGCCCGCAGTCCGTCCTCGCGCTGCGGCCGGTACAGGTCGTGGAAGGCGCCCAGCTCGGCGCCGTCGTCCGAGCCGCGCCGGATCTCCTGCGGGCACTGGTCCGCGAGCAGCCCGTACCAGGGCGTGCCGTAGCGCTCGGACGCGAACAACGGCCGTACGTCCGTGACGCAGCGGAACCTGCGGGGCGTACGGGAACCGGCGGGGACGTAGGAGTGGCGCAGGCAGCCGATGCCGCGGCGGGCGACGTGGAGGCGGCCGGTGAGGATCGAGTTCTCGGCGATCCGCACGGCGTGCGTGTGCACTTCCCCGATCACTGTGGTGCGGTGCAGATGGAGGACCGCGTGGGCGTGCCGGCAGTCGGGCGCCGAGAGGGCCTCGCGGTCGTGGCCGGTGGCGTCGAGGATGCTGTCGCGCAGGTGGATGTCGAGGGGGTCCTCGCTCACCTCGTCGCCGATGACCTCGATGGTGCCGAGAACGCTGTGCTCGATCTGGAGGCAGGCGGTGGTGCGTTCCATGACGATGCTGGGCTCCTCCGGCGAGTGCGGGTCGCACTCGGGCTCCAGCGACCAGCCCGGTACGAGAGTGGAGTGCCGTAGGACGACAGCACCCATGGGCCCGGTGACGTTGATGCCGCGCCCGGCGACGAGGAGTCCGTCGAGGGTGATCCGCGGCCTCTCGTGCGGGGCGCAACTGTCGTCCACCGCACGGATGTTGAGGGCGTCGGGGCGGTTGCTGTACCAGTCGAGCAGCCGGATCACCGGCCGGGTCCCCTCCGCCGCCCGCAGTTCCAGGCGGTCGCCGGGGTCGAGGTCGAAGTCGAGCTGTTCCTGGTAGGCGCCGCTGTGCGTGATCTCGATGATGCCCGCCCGGTCCGGCCCGCGTTCGCTCTGCCAGGCCCGGTAGGCGTCCATGATCTGCCGGTACGGCTGTCCCGGCCCGACCCGGTAGACGTCGGCGTCCGGACGGGGCACGCGGTCGTGGCGGTCGTACTCGCCGCCGCCCATGTCGGCGGCGGACGCGTAGTGGTAGTCCACCCAGACGCCCTGCCGGGGCGCGGTCCGGGACCCGAAGGCGATGCGGCCCAGCTCGGGGTCGACGGCCACCTGCCCGCGCTTGGGCCGGTACCGCCAGTCCGAGAGGTCGGCGACCACGATGTCGGCGGGCGGCACGGGCTTGTCCTCGCCGTCGCGCCGGATGACGAAGCTCTTGCCGGGGCCGTAGTAGTCCAGCAGCCGGTCGTGGAGCTGCCTGCGGCGGACGAAGGCCGGGACGTTGTCGATGGTCGCGATGTGGGTGGGCGACGGTTCCGGGAAGGGCTCGGTGACCAGCGGGGTGTCGTTGCCGAGGATAGAGAAGGTGTAGAGGTTGCGGGCGCGGTCGATGCAGTACGCCGGGGACGACGTCAGCGAGTGCGCCTTGAGCCGCCAGACGAACAGGGCGACTCCGGCCGGGCTCAACCCGCCCTGCCGTTTCGCGGAGTCGGCCCGGCGGACGTCGACCGTGCGCGCCGTCGTACCGAAGGGGCCGCCCGCGAGGTCGAGGGCGGAGTTGTCGCGCAGGTCCAGGAGCCGCCCCCGGCCCGTGTCCCGGTGCAGCTTCACCGACTGGTGGTGGGCGACCAGCCGGGACAGCTCCACGGCCCGCGCGGGCCAGCCGGCGACCTGCTCGGAGATCTCCTCCAGCAGATGCAGGGTCCCCTTGCGTCGCCGGTTGCCGACGGTCGCCGCCACGTCCGCGCGCGGGGCGACGGCCTGGGCGAGGGCGGCGCGACCGCCGTCGTGGAGGCCGGTGGTGAGGACGCGCTCGTACCCGGGCAGGGTGCGGTAGCCGACCAGGTCGCCCAGGTACGGCAGCACCCAGGGGGCCGCCGTCTCCACGAACAGGTCCTCGTAGCCCTGCTCCACGCCGTCTCGTACCCGGTCGAGCTGCTCGGCCATGACCGCGAGCAACTCACGGAGCGCGCCGCCCTCCTCGGCGTCCCGCAGCAGATGCCAGCGGGGCAGCAGCGCGGCGAGGGCGTCGGGCTCCGAGGACACCGCCGGCTCGGACTGGACGTCGCGGGGTATCACTTGACCTCCGTCAGGATCAGGGTGTCCGCGGCCTTCGGCGCCAGCAGCGCGAGCTGGGCGGGGCGGATACCGCGGAAGACGAACACCGAGCGGCCCTTGGGCAGGCGCCGGGTGTCGGTGATGTCGGGGTTGAGGCGCAGGAGTTCGGCGAGCGGGACGCCGTGGCGGCCGGAGATCTCCGACAGTGTCTCGCCGCCCTCGGCTCGGACGGTGTGGACCTTCTCGTCGTACGTCGCCGGGTGCGCCGGAACCGAGGCCCTGGGCGGGCCGGGGTCGGTGAGGATGCCGGTGAGTTCCTCGGGGGTGGCGGAGGCGGGGACGCCGGTGAAGACGTCGACGTCCACATACTCGACGCCGGGCACGGAGTGCGCGGTGGCCAGCACCTCGGAGAGCCTGGCGGGCCGCCCCAACTCGCGCCCCTCGTAGCCGAGTCGGCGCAGCAGCGCCTGGCGCAGCCGGGGTTCGACGATCTCCCAGGCATGGTCCGGGGCCACCTTCACCCGCGTGGCGAGGAGCAACAGCACCGGCTCGCGGGCGTCCACACGCACCGGGAGGCCGGGATCACCGTACTCGGTGAGCGCGCCGCGCAGGGCGTCCAGGGTGTCCGAGCCGTCCAGCGGTACATCGTCGGCGCCCGCGACCGTGACGTGCAGGATCCGGCGCCGTCCGTCGAAGAGTTCGCGCGCGGTGGCCCGGCCGATCCCGGCGCGGGAGCGGGCGAAGTCCTCGTAGTCGGCGGGCGACACCAGCCGGTCCAGGGCGGACACGGCGAGCGGGATCGTACGCCGGGTGGGACCGGGCCCGTCCGCGTCCGAACCGCCGTTCGCGGGAAGGGGGTTGGTGACCCGGGTGACGCCGAGCGGGCGGGTGAGCGGCTGGGTGATCCGGTCGGCGGCGACGTTGGCGGCCTTGCCGGTGCCGAAGCGGTAGCGGGCGCGCACGTTCTCGTGGCCGGAGGGCAGCCGGGCGCCGTGCACACCGTCACCGAAGGTCACCGTCGTACGGCCGTCGGCGGTGGAACCGGTGATGTACACACGCTCGGTGGGGCCGCGTCCGGCGAGACTGTCGACCTCGTGCCACCGGACGCCGTCCACGCGGAGCTCCAACACCGCGGTGGCGCCGAGGGGGTTGTCGGCGGCGAGCCAGGTCAGCGGGGACTGCCACAGCGCGAAGGTCTGGTTCACGCGGTCGGAATCACCGCTGCCGATGGCCTCCTCGCGGCCCTCGCCATGGGTGGCCTCGACGACGTTGCCGAGGATGCGCACGCTGTCCCGGCGATAACGGTGGGCGAGGCGGGTGGTGAGGGTGAGCCGGGTGTGCAACCGGTCGCCGGGCAGTTGGGGATCGACGGCCGGGTCGGCGGTGGCGACGGTGACGACCTCGGTGGCGGGCAGGCCCGACGTGCCGGGGATGTCGCTCCGTTCACCGGTGACGATCAGCGTGCGGCCGGGCCGCAACCCGTCGTACAGCTGGGCGAGTTCGATCTCGTCGCCGTGCACGTCCTCACCGAGGGGCTCGTCGGCCAACCGCAGCGCCTCCCCTGCCGCGTGCACGGTGGTGTCACGGATGTGCGAGAGCAGCACGTCGAACTCGTCCAGCCACGGGTCGGCGAGGGTGAGTTCGGTGCCGCGGCCGGTGATGCCGTAGTTGGTGTACGCCGCCGTACGAGCCGCGACCACCTGCGTGGTGACGAACGCCAGCTTGGCGTCACCGGGTACGCCCTTGCCCTTCGCCGGGCGCTGGATCGCCACCCAGCTGCCGACGGTGATCCCGGCGTGCACGGTGTCGAGCTGGAGCACCCGGCGGTTGACGGGCTCCGGCTTGGAGGCGATGACGACCTCGACGTTGGGCTCGGTGCTGCCCACGGTGTACCGGACGCTGACCTCGAAATCACCGTGCGTGAACTGCTCGTCGGCACCCGGCCGTACGGGAATCTGCCGGGCGTCGCCGTTGTGGATGCCGACCTGGATCAGACCGTCCTCACCGGGCCGCGACACGAACAGCGTCCGCTCGGGCAGCCCCGAGTGGAAGCGGGCGGTGACCCCCGGCTCCTGGGAGTCGGCGGGCCTGCGGTTGAGCCAGTTCAGATCGCGGTCCTGCCCGGAGCGCACGGACAACTCGACCTGCCCGGCACCGAGCGCGAACCGCACCGGCTGGGGAACCGGCAGATTCTCGCTGCGCTGGTCGGAGCCACTGCCCTCGACGTACTGGAACTCCGCCCGCACCGGCACCTTCCCCGCCGGATCGAACACGACGCGCATGCCGGCGAGCACAGCTCCGGTGAGCGGCCAGTCGGCGGTACGGATGACTCGCCCGCGTTCGTCCTGGACGGGCTTGAGGGGTGCCGTGGCACCGAAGGGGGCGGCGGTGACACGCAGGGCGAGGAGTTCGCGGAGGAGGGCGGGGGTGGTGGGGGCGGCGGCTTTGCGCAGGGCGGAGTGGAGTGTGGGGTGCAACGCGGCAAGAAGCCCGACGGGGTCGGCGCCGGGACGGGCAGGACGGGTGGAACCAGGCATAGCGCGAAGGGCCGGGAGAAGGGCGCTGAGTGCTTGATAAGCAGCGGCCCGCGAATCTCCCTTCAGGGGCGCGGGGAACTGCGCGACCAGCCCCCGCGGCGCCGCAGACGAATCACTTTGCGCAGGTGCCAACTCCATCGCCCGCTCAGCGATGTCCGCCAGAACGGCCTCCAGCCGTTCGAACCAATCGGCCACGTCCTCGTACGCCGCAGCCAACACCTGAGCCTCACCCAACCGCGCAACAGGCTCCACAAGACGAGCCGCAAGCCCCTCAGGACTCGTCACCCCGTCCAGATCCCCCCGCAACGGCGCCAGCACCTGATCCTCGAAGTCCTCGATCAGGCGGCTGACCGGACGCCCCTCATCCGCGATCCGCCGCCGCACTTCATCGACCAGTTCCTTCAAGGTAGGCGGAGGAGACTTCGGCAGAGAGATCGCGGTGATCTCCTCCTCCCGATCGACCCGCGCCTTCGCCACCGGAAGCAACAAACGCTCCCCGCCCGCCTGCTCCCCGAAGACGAAGAGCAACTGGTCCCCGGCCTGAAGGGAGTTCGCCGTCCCCTCGACAAAGATCTCGGACCTCCGCTCCAGATCAGAAGGCGACAGCGGCGACGGCCGACGACGGCGCACCTTCAGCTCGTTGAAGTCCCAGCGAGCCGTCAGGTCACGGCTGGTCTCGAAGGTCAGGGACTGCTCGTCCGCGGACGCGGGAACACTGTGACTCCGGGCCCCGCGTGGAATCACCACCGGCAGCGCCTCGGCGCGAGCGTCGCGCTCCAGCGTGTACGCCAGATACGTGTCCGCGGCCACCCCGGGCCGCGCCCGGTGCCCGACGAGCCGCCCGAGCAGCGCGAGCGACCGGTGCTCGTTCGCCGTACGGAGATACGCCTCGTCCGCGATCCGCTCGGAGTGGAAGGTGAGCAGGTCACCGAGGACAGCGGTGGCGTCGAGCAGGCCGATCGCCGGGTCGTCGGGGGTGCGCACGGTGAGCCCGTCGAGCGCTGGGTACGCCGGTGAGGCGAGCCGGTCGAGGAGGGCGGCCAGGAAGGAGCCGTACTCGCCGACGCGGTAGTCGAGGGCGGTGCGGCCGGGCGAGTTGTGGAGCGGGGCGGGGGCGAGGCGCTCGTCGTGGCCGCCGCACGCACCGCCGCAGGAACAGGCCTGGCTCATCGGGCACCTCCCAGGGATATCGCCAGTCGGCCGTTCTCCGGCCGGTCGGGGTCGTTGTCACAGGTGGCGATCTCCAGCGGGCCGAGCCGCAGCACGCCGTCCTCTTTCTCTCCGCGGTCCTGTTCGAACAGCCTTTGCAGCCGGGTGACTTCGACGCTCTCCACGCCGGGGACCGCCGCCGCGACGGCGACCAGCCGGCTGAGCCGGACGGACTCGCCGAAGGTCTGGGTGTCCGGGTGAAAGAAACCGCCCGGGCCCGCGCCGAGCACGCGGTACAGCTCGGCCAGGATCTGCCCGTGCTGGTGACCGGGCAGCGCGCACACGGTCAGCCCGATGTCGAGCGGGACGAGCCTGGCGGGGCCGACGACGAGGTCGTGGCCGATGCGCCGGTACGTCTCCAGCGCCTGGGTGACCGCGTCGAGCAGTGCCGGCGTCGGCGCCCCGCTGCCGAGGGCGTCGACGGCGATGTGCGCCTCCTGGACGCTGCCGGTCCAGCGGAGTTCGGCGGCGGCACGCTGGACGCCGGGCAAGGCGCCGGCGAGGGTCGCATAGTCCTCGGCGGTGACCGCGCGCAGCCGGGTGCGGCGCAGATCGAGCGGGGCCAACTGGCGTACCTGTTCCAGTGGTTCGGGATCGGTGCCGCCGGTGGCGGGCAGCGGGTTGCGGACCACGGCGGCGGGCGGGTGCTCGCAGTCGAGGGCGACGACGAGGTGGTTGACGGCCTCGGCGCCGACGTTGCCCGCGGTGCCGCCGCCGAGCCGGTACACCGCGGTGAGCCGGGCGCCCGGAGTGGGCCGCGCGCCGTGCCGCCCATCACCGAAGCGCAGGGCGAGCCGGCCGTCGTCCTCCAGTTCACCGACGAAGTGCCGGTCACGCGACCCGCTGTCGAGCAGGTCACGGCGCGGCCGCCACACCAGGTCCTCCTCGTGCAGCCGTACGGCGGGCAGGGCATGCCGCGGGTCCTGGGCGAGCGCGCCGGTCGCGGAGCCACGCAGCACGGGCTCGCCGGGGTGGAGTCCGGCCGCGTACGGCGGGCCCCAACTGTGCGCGATCTCCCAGGCGATGTGGGCGTCGAGGACGGTTCCGGCGCGGGCCCGTGCCGTGAGGACCTCGACTCGGCGCAGCTTGGCGTCGAGCAATCGGTCGCTGCGGTGCAGAAGTTCGCGCAGGGCGCGCTCGGGATGGCGGCGCAGTTCGAGGCGCTCCACGACCTTCAGGCCGTAGACGACGGTGAGTTCGGTGATCTCCTCCTCGCCGAGGCCGTCCCGGTCGCGGGCGCTGTGCCACAGCTCGACCAGCCGCTGCCGGATCCGACCGGGGATGGCGGCGATCCGCTCGGCCTGTCCGGCGGCGATCGTGCCGGGGTCGGGGAAGGGGACGGCCTGGGTGACGGGGGTACGGCCGAGGACGGGCCGGAAACGGGGCCGGATGCCCGGGTAGACGGACTGGGCGAGCAGCCGGCGCAAGGCGGCGGCCTGGGCGTAGGCCGTGCCGGGGACGACCTGTTCGTGGCGCTGTCCGGCGCGCTGGAGGCCGAGTCCGGCGCGGGTCGTGGGCCGTTCGCCGACGACGGTGAAAAGCTCACGGATGTCGTCCGGGCGCAACAGCGAACCGGATTCCGTCTGTTCCGTCAGGGAGTTGACGATCCGGGCGGGCGCGTTGCCCTCCTCGGCGTCCCAGCAGCCGAAGGCGGGAGGGTCGCAGGGGGCGACGACGGCGGGGTCCTGCGGCACGGTGAAGGTCTCGGGCAGGCCGGTCAGGGTGCGGCCGTGGTCGACGAGGACGACATTGCCGCGGGCCAGGGTCACGTCCTCGACGGGCAGGCAGTCGCGGCCGCCGCGCGTGGTCAGGCAGAGCGGGAAGCGCAGGGCGTCCTCGGCGGCCCAGGTGACCTCCAGGACGGGCTGGTCCTCGATGCGGTCGACGGCGGGGGTGACGGAGACCAGGCGGACGGCCTGGCGGTGGGCGGGGTCGGCGTCGCCGGGGGTGCCGGTGCGCGGTCCCTTGACCTCCTCCAGGATCAGCACGTCCCCGGGCCTGAGGTCGAGTCGGCGGTCCCGGCAGGTCTCCGGGTCGACCCAGTCGTCGCGCAGGGTGGCGGAGGTGGCGCCCTTGGGGAGCGCGCACGTCTCCCCTCCCCAGGTCCACAGGCGGATCGCGTTGTGGGCGACGCGCAGTTCGAGCGGGTCGGCGGTGACGACCGGTTCGAAGACCTCCACCGAGCCCCGCTCGTCGAGGTCGCCGAGGTCGATCTCGTCGACGACGGTGCCGGGCTCGGGCCGGTCGTGCGGGTCGAGGGTGCGCACGTCGACGGAGGCGAAGCGGTACGTGCCGGGGGCGAGGGTGTGGTCGCCCGCGGTCTCCACGGCGACGTAGGCGCGGGCCGCGCAGCCGTCGTGCATGGCGTAGTCGATGAGCCGGACGTGACGGCGTACGGAGACGCGGCGGCGGGCGGTGTCGAGGTAGGCCTCGGTGGCGACCGCGTCCTGCTGATAGCTGATCAGGTCACCGGTGTGGGCGAGGAGTTCGACCAGGGTGATGCCGAGGTCGGCGGGGTTGCGCTCGACCCAGTCGGGCGTGGTGAGCGCGAGCCGGTCCAGCAGGAGCTTGCGGATGGTGTCGTAGTCGCGGGCCGTGTAGTCGATGACGGGCGCCGCCGGGAAGTCCCCGTTCCCGTGTTCCTCCTCCTTGCAGTCGAAGGGGGTCGGGCAGTCGGGCCGGAAGGAGAACTCCGCGCTGTGATAGCGCTGGTCGAAGCCGCGGAAGGGGTCCGTGCCGGGGCGGCCGTAGGGGTCGGCCTCGACGAGGGAGAGCCGGTAGCGGGAGGTGTCCCCGGCCCGGTCGAGGGTGACATGGAGCCGGTCGTCGAGTTCGGGGTCCTCCTCCCGCTCGACGCTGAGGTCCACGGCGGTGATGCCGGTGATCCGGCGGCCGCCGTCGATGCGGACGTTCTCCGGGCCGAGGCCGTGCGGGGCCTTGCCGAGGAAGGTGACGGTGAGCAGCAGCCCGTCGTCGCTGACCTCGACGGCGTCGACTCCGCCCAGTTGGGCGGCGCGCACCTTGGTACGGCGGCTCATGCGGCGGCCCTCCCTTCGAAGACGTCGTCGCGGCGGGCGCCGGTCGCGCGCAGCACGTAGGACAGGTGGACGCGGACGGTGTGGTCGTCGCCGATCACGTCGAGGGCCTCGACCTCGATGAGGTCGCCGAGCCAGCGCTGGAGCGCGGCGTGCACGGACAGTTCGAGGGTGCTGACCAGCTCCGGGCTGGTCGGCGCGAAGACCAGATCGAGCAGTCCGCAGCCGAAATCGGGGCGCATGACTCGCTCGCCGGGGCTGGTGAACAGCAGTTGCTCGATGAGGTCGTGGACGTGTTCGCCGTGCGTGGCGTGCGCGGTGCGGCCTCGGCGGTCGGGCCGGAAGGGGAAGGCGATGTCGCTGCGGGTGCGTGGGCTCATCGGACGGTGACCTTTCGCTGCGCGGCCTGGACGACGGGCGGTCCCTGCGGGACGAGGGCCGCGCTCAGGCACTGGGCCGCGGAGGTGTCCAGCAGCACGGACGCGCCGTCGACCGTGACGCCGGTGGCGCCGTCGGGGCTGAAGCGCACCGAGACGCAGGGCGTGGGCACACCGTCCACGATGTGCGGGCAGCCGGTGACGAGGTACTGGTGCGCGGCCGTGACGGCGGCTTGGCCGTCGATGAGCACGGCGGCGGTCGGTGGGGTGGCGGCGCTGGCGCGGCCGCCGTGCGGACAGCCGATCACGGCTCCCGCGTCGAGCAGACTCCCGGACAACTTGGTTCGTCCCCCGTCTTCTATCGCTTCGAGAGCACGGTCAACTGGCCCTCGTTGATGGTCACTTCACGGCCGCGCAGGATGACCTCGGCGCCCGCGCCGGTCGCGATGACCACGGCTTCCTGGGTGATGCGGATGTAGGCGCCGCCCTGGGCCTGGAGGAGGATCCCCTGCTCAGCGCCGGGCGTGTCGTTCAGGACGAGCTTGTGGTTCCCCGGTGTCTGCACGACGACCGGCTTGCTCGGTGAGTTCGCCTGGAGCTCGCGGCGCGCGTCGGGCGGCAGTTCCTCGGCGGCGCCGTACCAACAGCCCGTCCACACCGGGAAGCTGGGGTCGCCCTGCTCGAACTCCACCCACACGCCGGTGCCGGGCGGCGGCACCACGAACTGGCCGGCCTCGGGCCCGGTGAACGGCAGACAGGGCAGCGCCCAGGTGGACGGCTCGTCGCCGAGCACGTCCGGGACCTCGACGGTGATCCGGCCGATGCGCAGCGGATCGTCGTTGTCGACGACCCGGCCGCGGAACTTGCCGAGGTAGCGATTGCTGGGTGCCGCCATGCTTGTGCCTTCCGGGCTTGGGGCTTTCAGGGCCTTACGTAGTCGCTGCGGGCTTCGAGGCCCTCGCGGGAGAGCGTGAAGTTCTGCTGGTACGAGCCCGGGCGGAGGTTGTGGGTGACGGACTTGACGAAGTAGTCGCCGTCATAGGCGCGTCCGGCGCCGCGCACGCCGACGAGCCGGCGGGGGTGGAGGAGATAGCCGTGCCGGTTGACGTCGAGGGAGCCGGACCCGGAGACGACGTCGGCGGAGACCGCGGCACGGGCCAGCAACTCCGCCTCGGCCTGCTCGCGTTGCTGCTTGGCGGTGCCGGACAGCGTCCTGCGCTTCAGGGCCGGGGTCGGCCGCTTGCCGAGGGGCGGGCGCAGGGGGCTGATCGACGGCTGCGGGAGCAGGGCCGACTGCCGGGTCTCGGGGTTCTGCCAGCGGGCCTGCGGCTCCTCGCGGGCGGTGCCGTCGTAGGCGAACGTCAGCTGGTCCACGGTGGAGTGGGCGTCCATGTTGACGTTGAGGGCGTGCTGGCGGATGCCGAGGCGGACCTCGGGGCCCCAACGGGCGGAGGACTGGCCGGGGTTGGGTCCGGGCTCCAGGTAGAAGGTGTAGCCGTTGGCACGGGCGAGTTCGGTGACGTACTGGAGATCGGTGCCCGTCTGGTAGTGGACGCGCAGGTCCTGGTGCGGGGGCTGGGCGACCTTCTCGGTGTAGACGTCGGGCCGGACGCCGTAGTCGGAGTAGCGGCGCAGGATGGCGAGGACCCGCTCGGAGGGCGGCAGGTTGGGGTAGGAGGCGGTGCGCTCCTCCAGGTCCATCAGCAGCGTCAGGTCCTCGCCGGTGACGGTGAGGGTGGAGTGCCCCGGCCGGTTGCTGGCACCGACCTCATGGCGGACGATCAGCCCGTCGAAGAGCACCTCCGCGGTGCCCTTCACACTGACCGTGACGATGATCCGCGTCTTCGGGTCGAAGAACCCCTCGGGCAGCAGGCGCCGGCTGATGATGCCGTTCTTGGTGAGGTCGAAGGCCAGCTGGAAGCCGCTGCGTTCGCCCGCCGTTGCGGTGATCTGGGCGGTGAGCAGTGCCTCGGTGACCTCGGCGGGGACGGGCCGGGCGAGCTTGGGTCCCATGAGGAGGGTGAGATGGACGGGGCCCTGCCCCACGGGCTGATCAAACACGCCGGTCTCCGCGGGGGAATCCGCCGGTCAGCGGAATGCCGATGACCCGCCCGGGCTCGTCGGTCAACCCCTCGGGATCGAGTACGGGGTTGGCGTCGGCGATCTGCCACCACTGGGCGGGGTCGCCGAAGTAGCGCTGGCCCAGCAGATCGGGGCGCTCACCGGCGGCGACCGTGTGGCCCACCGTCTCGTCCTGGTCGAGCGGTGGCAGCAACCGGCGCTTGGTGTACCGGACTTCGGTGCCGTCGGGCTGCCGGTGGATGCCGATCTCGGCGTCGTGGTAGCGGCTGGTGCGGGGGTAGGGGTGGGCGCCGGGTATCGCGTCGAAGGCGTTCTCGTACGGCTCGGTGTCGGCCATGGGTGCGGCTCAGCCCCTTCCGCTGAAGACGTTGGTTCCGGCGAGCCCGAGCCCGCCCGTGCTGCCGCCCCGCGCGGCGGCGGCGAGCCGCTCCTTCTGCGCGAGATGGGCGAGGTAGAGGTCCGCGCCCCGGTGGCCGGCCGGGAGATCGCTGACGGTGAGGATCTTCAGGCCGATGGAGAGGGAGGCGCGGATCGGGTTGAGATTCACGTCGAACGCGGACTCGTTGACGGACAGTTCGGTGAGCCGTACCGGCATCACCCGCTTGCTGCCCCAGGTGAACAGGGTGAGCGGCATCTCGATCGGGCTGATCTCGATGGCACCCTTCTGCGACAGCTTGCTCGCGGCGCGCAGTTGGGCGGTGGTGGGCTGCACCAGCATCTCCAGCGTGGCGAGCTGCGGGTGGATCCCGTCGGGCGCGGCGATCTCGAACTGGTCGGTGGCGTCGATCTCGGCGGTGAACTTCCAGGTCTCCTGCGCGGGGCCCTTGAGCCGCAGGGCCTCGTTGCGGTCCCCGCTCCCGGTGCCACCGCCACCGGCGTCACCGCCGTCACCCGCAGACTGGGGGGCGACGCTGCGCTCCAGGGTGTCCGGGTTGAACTGGAGCACGATGACGCGTTGCGGGGCGCCGGTGTCGGGGTCGACGACGACTATGCCGGAGCGGATGGGCTTGGGGATGTCGGCGTAGCGGGTCACAGGCGCTCCTCGAGGCGGGTGCGGAGGTCTGTGTAGTCGTGGTGGGGGAAGAGGCGGGGGAAGACGTCGAGCATTTCGCTGAGTCCGTCCACGAGGGGGAAGAAGCCCTCACCGCTGAATTCCGGCGCACAGTACAGGTACTGCCAGCCGATCACGCCCTTGGTGACGAGCAGGGTCTCCACATAGGCCGGGTAGTCGAGCTCCATGGGCATGGCGCCCTGACGCATGTCGAAGAACCAGACCTCGGGGTCGGTCGTTCCTGGGGTCGCGCGCAGCAGCGACATGCGGCCGGAGCCGGTCTGGGGCGTGTCGTCGAAGATGCGCAGTTCGCTGTACAGGGCGCGCTCCTCGTCGTCCTCGCCCTTCCAGATCTTGTTCATGCGCTTGTTGACGAGTGCGCTCATGATGTGATTGAGCTTGAATTCCCCGACGAGGGGCGAATCGGGCCGCTGCGACCGCCAGGCCGCCTCGATCGCGCCGTACCGGAAGAAGTACTCCTGGATGCGCGGACCGAGCGGCAGACCGTCGGTCTCGGCGAGAGACTCGAACACGCTCTCCGCGACGTCCATGGCGTACAGCGTTTCTCCGAGCTGCGCTCGATACACGTCGAACTCGTCTGTCTCCCTGATCTCCTGGAGGACCGCGGCACAGCGTTCCTCGAAGGGATAGCGGAATTCGGCCTCACTGTTGTCCGTCATGGCACACCTCAACTCCAGCTCACTTCGCCGGCCTCGATCAATTTCTCGTAGTTCTCCACCATGACATCCAATCCGGCCAAGGAGATCTTGGTGCCCCTCGCGTACGCTTCCATGACACTTCTCAATTGAGCCTCGCCGCCGTCCCGCGTGAATCGGCCACCCTTTTTGATCATGTCCTTGCGTGCGTCGCGGAAGTGCTCGGCGAGATTCGGGTGCTTGTGTCCCAGGAGCCTGGCGTGAATGGCTGGGCTGCCGACCGAGTTGATGGCCAGGCGTGTCTTCTCGTTGTCGGCGATCGGGTCGGGGTCCTGGCTCCAGTTCTTCGTCTCGCCCTTCTCGCGCCAGTCCTCCCGGCTCTTTCCGGTGCCGCCGACCTTGTCGTAGCCGCCGAACTCGGCATGGATGCGGCTCGGCAGGTGCGGCCAGTCGGTGTGATTGAACTCGGCGCCGGAGTGATACCAGATGATGGTTTCCGTGCCCCCGATCGCCTGGTATGCCTTGTCCTCGATCTCTTCGCGAGCCTTGATGTTCGTTTCCGGACCGCGCGCCGGCACCAGGTTGTTTCCGGTGGCTCTGCCGCCGATCCGCTCGGGCAGCAGGTGCATGCGGACCCAGCGGGCGCCTTCGCTCAGCCCCCGTTCCGTCACATCGCCCCAGCCAGGCGGCTGAGCCGAGCCGGGGTCCTGGCCGCCGCCTCCGAAGACCGTCTTCGTCGGCGTGCCGATGAACTTGGACTGATGGCTCTCGGGCGGGCGCCGCTGGTCCTTGCGGAGCGAGATGTTGTGGAAGGGCTGGAGCAGTTCCGGGGGAACGTCGAAGTAGAGGCGATTGCGTGCCTGGTTGGCGAACTGCTTCATCTGGGCAGCGAGTTCCCGCTTGTTCTTCTCGGCCTCCCGCTTCCGTTTCACCTCGTCGGTCTGCGTGGGAATCCTCGCCTGGATGCCGAGGGCCGTCCGGTACTCCTGCTCGGCCGCCGACATGTACTCCTGCTGCTTCGCCCTGTCCTGCTTCGCCTCGGGCCGGTCGAGGTCCTTGCGCCAGGCCGCCATGAAGGGCGGCACTTCCTGGGGCGTGCTGTGGATGTACAGGGGTGCACGCGGGCCCCGGCCGTGGAACCGCAGGGTGTGGCGCTCGCCGTCGTCGGCGTCGGCGAACCGCACCTGCGGCAGGTCCACCGCCTCCTTGGTGTCGTCGCGCCGGTCCCGACGACGATCCCGACCCGGACGGCGCCTGCCGCGGTCGTCGCGCATGCGGTCCCGGCGCCTGCGCCAGCGGTCGCGCAGCCGGCGCAGCCGGTCGTTCAGGCGGCTGCCGAGCCTGCGGCGGGCCTTGCCGTAGAGCTTGCGGGCGGCTCGACGGGCCCTGTTGCGGGCCGACTTGAGTGTCTGGCGGGCGCGGCGGACCCGTCCGGGACGGTCGTCGCGGCGACGGTCGCGGTCCTTGTCGTCCCGGCGGCGGTCGTCGGTACGCCGGTCCGGGCGCGTGTCCTTGGCGTCGCGGTCACGATCACGCGTCCGGTCGCGGTCGTCCTTGCGCAGCGTGTCCCGGGCCGGTCCCCGGCGGGTGGGTGTGCCGGTGCGGTCGTCGCGGTCGTTGTCGCCGGTCCTGCGGTCCGCGTCGCGCGCCCGTCGGCGGGCCGCGTTCACGTCGCGGCCCTCCTCGCGGCGTTCGTCGTCGTCGCGGCGCTTCTTCGGGCGCGTGCCGTGCGCGGGCCGCCGCTTCTTCTCCGGGGAGGAGCGCTTGCCGGGGCGGGGCCTGGACGGCGGGCGGGACTTCTGGTCCGCGGACGGCTTGCGGGGGGCCGGGCGGTCGGTGGTCCGGTCCGTGTCGCGCGGGTCGTCGTCCTTGGGCCGGTCGTCCTTCGGCTTCTCGTCCTTGGGCCGGTCGTCCTTGGGCTTGTCGTTCTTCGGCTTGTCCGGCGCGTCCGACCCACCGGCGTCCGGCTTGTCCTTCTTCGTGCGGATCTTCTTCAGCATGTCGCCGAGCCGGTCCGCGACCTTGCCCATGAAGCGGCCGACGCCCTCGATGAGGAACGTGTAGATCAGCTCCAGCAGCGCCACGACACCGGCCGCGACCGCCTTCGCGAACGGGAGCGCGCCGTTGCCGCTCTTGACCGACTTCAGGAAGTCCATGAAGGCCCCGAAGGCGGCGAGGATCTCGCTGAGCGCGCCCCACGCCGTCTGGAGGGCGTCGATGATCGCCATCACCCAGCCGGCTCCGGGGATCAGCTTGGCGACGACCTTCTCCACGACCAGCACACCGATGATCACGGGGAGTTGGGGCACCGCCTCGTCCCAGGCCATCTGCGCCATCTGATCGACCGTCACACCGCCGTCGATCAGGGCCTGGAAGTCCTCCATCGGGATGCCGATGATCTCCTGGACCTTCTGGTCGAACCAGGCCTTGACCGCGGTCTTGACCTCGTTGAACAGATGCTCCTTGGCCCCCGTCTCGGCCGCGGCCCCCGCCTTGCTGATCCAGTCACCGGGGTCGGAGACGATGTCGTTGAAGATGGCCGCCCACTCGCCGAGCGCCGCGACGGCGGCGGCACCGAACTCCAGCGCGCCCACGGTGACGGTCTCGGCGATGTCGACGGCCGCCAGCAGCCCGGTCTCCAGCAGGTCGAGCCCGGCCAGCAGCGCCCCGCACAGCCCGTCGAGCAGCTTCCCGGCGACCTCCTTGAGCGCGTCGGCGAACTGGTTCACCTTCTCCACGGCCCAGTCGCGCGCGCCGTCGATGGTGTTGCGCCACTTGTCGCGCATCGCCGGGTAGTCGGCGAGGAGTTCGTCGCCGAGGGCGATCAGCGCGTCGGCGAAGGTGTTGATCTGGTCGATGACCCAGTTGCGGGCGTCGTCGATGAGCTTGAAGACCTGTTGCTTGAACTTGTCGATGAGGTCGGTGACGGCCTGGCGCGCCTTCTCGAAGATGCTCTTGATGGCGTTCTTGATGCCCTCGAAGAACTCCTTGAGCTTCTCGATCGCCTCTTCGAGCCAGTTGTCGGCGTCGTCCTTGCCCTCGTCCTGCTTCTTCTCCGCGTCCCGCTCGGCATTGGTCTGCTCGGTCTCGATCTTCTTGTTGTCGTCCTCGGTGCGCTTGTCTACGTCCTTGTCGGTGTCCTCCTCCTTCTTCTTGATGTCCTTGCGGACCTGGTCGTACTTCTTGCCCTTCTTGTCGTCGATCTCGCCGTTCTTGTCGTCCTGCTCCTTGCGCCACCGGTCGCGGGAGTCGGCGATGTCGGAGCGGCCCTTATTGCGGGCATCGGCCTGCTTCCTGCCGCTGGCGGTGACCTCGCGCTGGAGGTTGTCGTCGTAGTCCTTGCGGTCGTCCGCGGCCTTCTTGTCCTTGGCCTTGCGCTCCTGCCCCATCTTCTGGCGGCCGTCGGCGAACCCGGCCTGGATCTGCGGACCCCGGTCGTGCTCGGCCACCGCGGACGCGGACTCGATGGGCACGCCCCCGGACACCGACCGGGGCCCGCCCGACTTCGCCCCGCCCTTCCCGCCGGGCACCTTGCCGGTCAGCGTCTCCTTGGGGACGTCCGGGTAGATCTCGTCCTCGCCCATGGGCCGGGCCGCGTCCTCCCGGCCCGAGCGGTGCAGTTCGTTCTTCCGCTCGTCGAGGCGGCCGCTCTGCTCGTCGGTGCGCTGCGGGTCGGAGTCGTTCTCCAGCGGCAGCCGCGGGGCGTCGCCCACCTTGGCGCCGCGCAGGCCGTCGTCGTGCGTGGGCAGTCCGAGGATCGAGTCGATCAGGTCGTCGAGCGGCAGGATCTCCTTCAGGAGCTTGCCGAACAGCTGGGCGGCCACGGTGAGTCCGATGTCCCACCAGCTCGGCTCGGGCACGTTCGCACCCGGCACCTCGCCCTCCGGCTTCTGCTCGCCGGTGATCTCGGGCGTCTTTCCCGCGGCGGCCTCGGTGCGGGCCACCTTGGCGTTGGTGTACGCCCCTGGCGCGGCGGGCGTGGGGCCGCCGGGGACCGTGCGCGGGGAACCCGACGGACGCTGTGTCTTCGGCGGCGCCTTGCGAAGAGCCGTCCGCTCCTTGGCGACGGAACGGCCCACGGCACCGTCGACGCCCTTCAGCGTCTCCAGCATCTGGTGCGGTTTGAGTCCCGCCGCGGTCGACAGACCCGACTCGGGCGTGGCGTTGGAGACG
Organism: Streptomyces davaonensis JCM 4913; assembly: GCF_000349325.1. GTDB lineage: Bacteria > Actinomycetota > Actinomycetes > Streptomycetales > Streptomycetaceae > Streptomyces > Streptomyces davaonensis. The sequence continues at coordinate 8,500,427 of NC_020504.1, read as the reverse complement.
TCCGGCGCGGGCGCCTCCTTCTTCGCCTTGGCCCCGCCCGCCGGGGCACCGCGGCCCCCGCCACGCCCGCCGCTGCGTACGGGGGCTGGCGCGGACGCCGTACGAGCGCCGCCTCCGCCGCCGCTCTTGCGCGCGGTCTTCGCGGCCTGCCGTGCCGCCTGCCGCTTGCCGCCCGTCGGCCGGGGGCGCGAGCCGGTGGCCGCCGGGGCCTGCGTGCCCTTGGGCGTGTTGGTCCGGGCCTCCGGTCCCGCGGACCGCGGAGCGGGGCCGTTGCCGGGCGCCAGATCGGGGGCGGCGGCCGGGCCCGGGGCGGACACCTTCTCCGGCCCGGTCACGGGCCCGGAGGACGTGGCATCGCCCTTGCCTTCAGTGACGCCGTTGCCTTCGAGGGCGGTCCGGCCGCCGGTAGTGTCCTGGCCGCTGGTGGAGCCTTGGTCCGCGCCCTGCTGCGCCGGCTTCGATGCGGGCTTCTCCGCAGGCTTCTCGGCGGCGTTGGTCCCACCCTTGTCCCCCGCCTTGTCCCCCGCTTTGTCCCCCGCCTTCTCGGAGCCCTTGTCGGCTCCCGTCTGCTGCCCCGCCGACTCCTTGGCCGTACCCGCGCTCGTGCCGCGGCTCCCGCCGTCCGCTCCGCTCTGCGCACCCGTCGCTTGAGTGCGCGCGTCCTCGTCGGCCTTGGCCAACTGCTCGGGCCCGGCCGCCTCTCCGGGCGCGGGTGCCGAGTCCGGTCCGGCGGCGCCGTCCGCGGCACGGGCCTCCTCGTCGCGCCGCGCGGCCTCGGCGTCCTCCTGGCGTTCCGGCGCCCCGTCGTTCTCCGCGCCGGTCCCCGCGACCGAGGCGGCCGTACCCGCCGCACCGGGCGCCGTCGGCAGCCCGGCCCCGCTGCTCCCCGCCGCCCCGTCCGGCGCGGTGTCCGGGTCCGCGGACATGAGTTCCGCCAGTTCCTGGGCGGCCCGGTCCTCGGACTCGTCCTCGTCCGTGCGTACGGCGGTGTCCGCGTCGGGCTCGGCCTGCACCGCCGCCTGGGCCTCGTCCGCGCCGGACGCGGAGCCCGCGAGCCCGAGGGCCGGCGCAAGGGGTGCGGACTTCTTGCGCCGCACGAACAGCCGAGGGTCGTTGGCGGTGCCGTCGTCGGTCGGGGCCTCCCCGTCGGCAGCGCGCCCGGTGGTTCCGTCGTCCCCGTCCGGCTCGGAATCCGTGTCGTCGAGCTCGGACTCCGTTTCCAGGCCCAACGGCTCGTCGTCGGCGTCCTGTTCGTTCTCCGGGTCGCCGACGGAACGGGCGGCGCGCGGGTCGTCGCCGGTGCGCGGCCGCTCCCCCGGCTCCGCGCCGGCGCGGTCCACCGGGGCGGGTGCCGGGGCCTGCCCGGCTGCCGTACCGGCCTGCTCCGGTTCCTCCTCGGCGGCCTGCTTCTCCGGTTCCTGGGCGGACTCCTCCGATGCGTCCTCCTCCTTCTCCTCCGCACGGTCCTGGTCCTGCTGCTCCCGCTTGGTGCCCGCCGCGTCCTTGCGTTCGTCCCCGGCGTCCTTCTGGGCATCGCGGCCTGAGGCGCTCCGTTCCGCCTCGCGATCCTGGGACCGCTCCTGCTGCTGCCCGGCCGACTGCTCGCGGACACGGGCAGGACCGTCCTGCCGCTCGCCCGAGGGCTCCTGGTCCTCGCTGTCGGGGCCTTGTCCTTCGGAGTCCTGCTCGTCCTCGGTCTCGCGGGTGTCCTCAGCTCCGGGCCGCTCCCCCTCGGCAGGCTCCCGCTCCTCGGGCTCCCGCTCGCCCTCGATCTCTTCAGCCCCACCGGGCACAGCCCCGGGCGCCGGAGCAGCGTCCAACGGCAGCGGACCCTGCTCGGTCTCCTCGACCAGGTCGAGCAACCGGTCCACGACAGGCGTCGGCAGACGTATCCCAAGCCGGTCCAGAACCACGTCCTGCACTTCCGGTGCCAGTTGCGCCAGTTGCAGCCGCACCCGCCCCGACCGGTCCTCCGGGTCCCCCCGCAGGGACCGCAGCAAGCCATTGGCCAGCCGGTCCACCAGGGTCGCGGGGTCCAGTTGCTCCATGCGGCGCCGGTCGGCGTCGACGGTGGCGTACCGGAGCCAGCCCGGGGTCGCCTGTCCCTCCGAGACCTCGGTCGCACCGGCCACCTCGGGCTGCCGTACGAGATCCTGGGCCGCCGTTTCCGCCTCCCGCTCGATGGCCTGTTGCGGGAGGCTCACCGCACCCAGTTCGCGGCCGGCGCGCAGGGTGCCGAGGCCGTGGGGGTTCTGGACGGTGTGCAGGAGTTCGTGGGCGAGCAGGCGCAGGCCCTCGTCGGTGCCAGGCTTGTAGGCGCCCTCGCCGAAGAAGACGTCCTGGCCTACCGCGACCGCGTCCGCGCCGAGCAAGTCGGTCAGCTGTCCGGCGTCGCGGCCCGTGTGCAGTCGTACCCGGCTCAGGTCGTGACCGAGGCGTTCCTCCAACTCCCGGCGGACGCCCGGGTCCAGGGGCTGTCCGGCGCCGCTGACCATGTTCTTGGGCTCGGGAGTACGGGACTTGGCGGCCCGTTCCTTGCGCTTACGGCGGCGCTGTTCTGCCGTCTGCTTGGAACCAGCCTCCTGCGCACGGGAGTTGCTCATCGGGTCACCTCCCCGTGTCCGCTGAGCCCTTCGTGCACCGCGCGGGCGAGTTCCTGGCCCAGGCGCCGGGCGGAGAGACCGGCGGGCAGCGGTGGCAGTCCGCTGAGCGCGTCGACGGTCACCGTGCCGTCCGCCGCCAGGGGGACGCCGTGGGCTCGGATCAGCCGGGACAGTTCGCTCTCGAAGGCGGCGGAGACCCGCTCGGGGTCGACTCGGAAGCCGGTCAGCGCCAACTCTCCTACGTTCACCCGGATCTCATTCGGCGTCACACCCATCCGCGCACCTCCGTCGGCGTCAGCGAGCGCTCCAGCTTCAGGTACTCGGTGCGGGCGGCGGCGAGCATGTGGCGCATCTGGAGCCGGTCGTCCTCCTCGGCGGCGAGGAAGGCTCCGGACAGGGCGATGTTGCGGATCGAGCCGCCGGCGACGGTGAGTTGGGCGAGGAGGGTGGGGTCCAGATCTTTGACGGGTGCTTGGGCCGGGATCACTCGCCGCCAGATCTCTGCGCGCTCGTCTTCCGCCGGGAAGGGGAAGTCCACCACGAAGCGGATCCGGCGCATGAAGGCCGTGTCCAGGGCCTTCTTCATGTTGGTGGTCAGGATGGCCAGGCCGCGGTAGGCCTCCATCCGCATCAGCAGATAGCTGACCTCCAGGTTGGCGTACCGGTCATGGCTGTCCTTGACCTCGCTGCGCTTGCCGAACAGCGCGTCGGCCTCGTCGAACAGGAGCAGCGCGCCCCCGCGTTCGGCGGCGTCGAAGACGCGGCGGAGGTTCTTCTCGGTCTCGCCGATGTATTTGCTGACCACCTGGGAGAGGTCGATCACGAAGAGGTCCAGGCCGAGTTCCCGTGCCATCACTTCGGCGGCCAGGGTCTTGCCGGTGCCGGAGCCGCCGGCGAACATCGCGGTGACGCCGAGGCCGCGGCGCAGGGTGGCGGCGAATCCCCACTCCTGGTGGACGGTGGCCCGCTGCCGGACGTGCGCGACGATCTCCCGCAGCACACTGGTCTGGCGTTCGTGCAGGACCAGGTCGTCCCAGCCGGCCTGCGGTTCGATCCTCCGGCCGAGCTCGTCCATGCCGACGCGAGCCTCCTCGAGACCGGCGCGCCAGGCGAGTTGGGCGGCGTCGAGGCGGTCCTCGAAGGGCAGGCGGCGGCGCACGGTGGCGGCGGCTGAGCGTACGACGTGCGGGGAGAGCTGGAACTGGGCGATCAGGGAGCGCAGTTCGGTGTCGTCGAGGTCGGCGACCGGCTGGAACGCGTCTGCCCAGAGCGTGAGTTGCTCCTCGCCGTCCAGTCTCGGCACCGAAACCCGGGCCGCGTGGGCGCGGTCGGTGCGCAGTGGGTCCTCGCTGGACACCGCGACGGGTACGGCGGCCGCGGACAGGAACGCCTCGGTGGCCGCCCGCTGGTCGCGGTCCAGGTCGCCCGCCGCCACCAGGAGCGCGGCGGGCAGCAGGATCGCCTCGCGCTGCCAGAGGCGGGCGAGGGCGTCGCGTTCGGCGGGGTCCGCCGGGATGTCCTCGGCGGCGGCGGTGTAGAGGCCGAGCCCTGCGCGGGCGGCAGCGGCGGCGGCGATGTCCGCCCGGCTGCGCGGATCGCCGCCGGTGATCTCGACGACCGGCGGGGTGTCAGGGCCGGTGACGGTGGTCCAGCCCTCGGCGACCCGGCTCGCGGCCAGGTCGTACGAGGAGGGCAGCCGGTCCGGGACGGGAGTGCGGCGCAGTAGGCCGTGCAGGCGGGCGTCCAGATACGGGGAGCCGAGCAGGAAGTGCAGGATGCGTTCGTCGAGGCGCAGCCGAGTGGTGGTCAGGCGGGCGGTGTCGTCCAGTTCGACGATTCGCCAACGGCGCAGCGGCGCTACGGGGGTGAGGGCGCTCCAGTGCGGTTCAGGCAGCGCGGCCAGCGCGAGGGAGAAGGTGGGGTACGTCCGTTCGGGGTCGCCGCCGGCTGCTGCGCAGCGGGCCGCGGTCGTGGGCTCCAACTCCTGGGCGGCGGCGAGGAGTACGACGTCCCGTTCGAAGGAGGTGAGCCCGAAGCAGGTGACGAGCGCGTCCAGGGGGGCAGTGCCGGGGCCACTGGGCGCGGGGGTGCGCTCCGGTGTCTCCGGCGGGACCGTCGTGCCCGCCGCGTGGGCGTCGACGCGGGCCAGTACGCGCCGGATCTCCGTGGTCAGTGACGGGCTCTCGGCCCCTGTGTCCGTCGTCATGTGCTCACCTGCCCCCGCTCGTTGGTCCGTCGTCTCAGTTCCGCTCGCCGTCGCCCTTGGGGCGGGGCGCCGTACTCTTCTTTCGAGTGCGGGCCGGGGTCTTCGCGGGGGGCCTCGCGGCCTTCTTGGCGGGCGTGGTGGCAGGTGTCGCGTCGTCTTCACCTGCCGAGGCCGAAGGCTCCTCGGGCCGCGGGCCCGCGCCTGGCGGCACCGGTGCCCCCGGCGACCCGAACGGCAGCACCCGCACCACCGAACGCTGCACCGGCTTTCCGGGCACCGGGGACTCGCGGCCGTCGACGAAGACGAGGGACGCCTGATAGACCACCGACAGCGAGTAGGGCGTCTGGTGGAGCATCCCCCACAGCTTCGACGCCTCGTCGATGTCCATCACGGTCGGCGTGAAGCGCACCCGCTGCACGGCGTCGGCGAGGTCGCTGCCCGCCAGATACGGGCGCTCACCGGCCTGTTCGATGACGTCCTTGGGCAGCACCGGTATCTCGTGCAGGGCGCGCACGACGGCGCCGATCAGCCGTTGGCCGACCAGTTCGGCCTCCTCGCCATAAGCGCTGATCAGGAAGTGCAGGTCCAGGGCGGCGGCGGGGCGCTTGACCAGCGTGCCGTCGGACGCCCGGGTCGGCAGGTCGTTGTTGCGCTGCGAGGTGTTGGGCGTGACCTGGTACAGGAACACGGTGATGGTCGGCTCGGCGGGCGGGTCGGCGGGCGGCTTGCGCGGTTCCACCTTGACGGCCGCGCCGAACTCCGGCCCCAGATTGGACTCGATGAGCAGGGCGAGGGCCTGGGTGACATGCGCGATGACGAGTGCGTTGCTCATGACGTCCGTTCCTCGGTTCCCTCGTGGATCTCGTGCCGCATGTCACTCCCGTCCGCGCGCCAGGTAGTCGGCGAGGCTCAACGTCGCGCCCGGACGGCTGTGTTCGGGGGACCGCTGCCGGGTGCCGCCGGACGGAGCCGGTCCGGCCGTCACCTCCAGCCGCCCGATCTGCACCTGCACCACCTGCTCCGGCTGCCGCGACGGCCGACGGGCCGCGGCCTGCCGGACGGCGTCGCGGGCCGCCGCCGTGTCCGCGGCGGTGGGCCGCAAAGGGGTGGGCACGGGGGCGGTTGACGGGGCCTCCCTGCCCGCGGGGACGGTGGCCGGGCCCTTGTCGGGACTCCGCTCCTGCCGTCCCCGGGCCGCCGGGGCGCGCCGCGCCGGCTCGGGGACGGCCCGGGGCGCGACCGGCGCCGCAGGGCGTAGCAGCGGGGCCGTGAGCGGGACCGGAGTGGGGCTCAACTCCCGCTCCTCCACTGTGTGTTCCGTGCGTACTACCGTCCGCTCCCGTTCCGTGCGGAGCCGGACCTCGGTCCGCCCCGGCGCGTCATGTTGCGGTGCTGCCGTCGGCCACAGGGCGACAGCGGGCGTGGTCTCGTCCGGTTCCTGGGCGGTGCCCCGTACCGCCTCGACGCGTTCGAACGGGCCGGGGAGCCGGGGCCGTAGCCGGGCCACGTCCGGGCGGGGTGCCGCCGCCGGTGCGTGCCGGGCGAGCAGCCGGTCGAGGAAGTCGGGGACCGGCGTCCCCTCGGCGTCAGACATCCGCACACAACTCCAGGTAGTAGCGGCGGCGCAGCGGGCTGAGCGCCAGGATCTGCGGCTCGCTCCAGCCGTAAGCGGCGGCGAGCAGATGGACGTCGAGCAGGATGTCCCGTGCCCAGGCGTCCAGTTCGGTCCAGAGGTAGGAGGCGATGTCGAGTTCCGCCCGGGTGGCCTGCCCGCAGTCGGGGCAGGCCACGTTGAGCGTCACATCGGCGCCGGGGTCGGCGGCCTCGACCGCCTCGGCGATCCGCCGCTGGACCGGGGCGGGCAGGGTGCCGGCCGGTGCCGCCGTCCCGTGGTGCGTCGCCGAGACCACGCAGCGTGCGAGCAGGGCCGCGCGCGGGTCGCCGGACCGGGCCGCCGCCGTGAGGTCGGCGATGCCGGGCAGCCGGAAGGCCACCTCCCAGCCGCCCTCGGAGACCGTCACCTCCTGGCCGTCCGTCCGCAGCGCGAACTGCCCGGCGTCCAGGTCGAACTCCATGTCCGCACCGCACGCCGAGCACTCCAGGCGTACCTGCATCCGGTCCCCGAACAGCGCCCGGCGCAGCGCGAACAGATCCGATTCGCGTTGGCCCACCGGCAGTACCGGCAGTGCGGTGCCGTCGAGGTCCGGCCGGGCGGTGCGGTGCAGCAGCAGCGCGCGCCCGGCCGGGGCCTCGGCGAGTCCGGCCTCCCAGGTGGCCAGCAGTCCGGCCGCCCCCGTGTCCGTCATGTCCCCCGACTCCCCGTGTCTCAGGCCGGGTTGAGGAAGGAGGGCTCCTCCGGCTCGGGAACCTCGTAGTCCCGCTCCCAGCCCTCGCACTCCAGCTTCAGCGTCTGGATGGCCACCGCGTTGGCGTTGGCGTCCAGTTCGCCGAGGACCTGGTACTCGCTCGGCCAGGTCCGGTACAGCTTGTGCGAGACGGCGACCTGGCCGGCCTCGTTGAGGACCTGGATGACGATGTCCTTGCGGAAGTCGGCGAGCGAGACCTCCGAGCCGAGGCCGGCGCCGACCTGCCAGACCTTGTTGGCCCAGCGGTCGAACTCGGGGTCGTGGGTGACCCCGCGCTCCAGGGTGATGCCCTCGAACTCCGAGCGGCCCGGGGACTTGCGCGGCGAGGAGGGGTCGCCGCCGTGCCGGTGCTTGACGACCTCCGTGGTCCGCTTCAGCGGGGAGATCTTGCTGATGCCCGCGACCGTCCGACCGTCCCACAGGACCAGGAACTTGAAGTTCTTGTAGGGGTCGAAGCGATGGGCGTTGACCGTGAACTCAGCCATCGAAAATGTCCTCGGGATCCTTAGAGCTCGAACTGCCCGGACGTCTGCTGGATCTTGACGATCACGAACTCGGCGGGCCGCACGGGCGCGATGCCGACCAGGACGTTCACGACGCCGTTCGCGATGTCCTCGTCCGTGGTGGTGTCGCTGTCGCACTTGACGAAGTACGCCTCGCGCGGGGTGCCGCCCTTGAAGGCGCCCTGCCGGAACAGGGTGTGCAGGTAGGAGGAGGCGCTGAGGCGGATCTGCTGCCACAGGTTCTCGTCGTTGGGTTCGAACACCACCCATTGCAGGCCGCGTTGGAGGCTCTCCTCGACGTGCAGGGCGAGGCGGCGCACCGGCACGTACTTCCACTCGCTGTCGAGGGCGTCCGAGCCCTGGAGCGTGCGGGCACCCCACACCGTGGGTCCGGTGACGGGGAAGGTGCGCAGGCAGTTGACGCCGAGCGGGTTGAGCAGTCCGGTCTCCCGGTCGGTGAGGTCGACGGAGAGCGACCGCACGCCGATCAGGCGGGCCTCGGTGCCGGCCGGTGCCTTCCACACGCCGCGCTCGGAGTCGGTGCGGGCGATGACGCCGGCGACCGCGCCGGACGGCGGGAAGGCGCGCAGCCGCCCGGTGAGCGGGTCGGTGAGCTGGATGTGCGGGAAGTACAGGCCCGCGTGGTTGCCGCGGACGGCGTCGAAGGCGGCGAGCCCGGCGCGCGCGGTGTCCACGCTGACCCAGGTGCTCGGCGCGTCGACGAGGAGGAAGATCCGGCGCTCCTCGCACAGCCGCTGCGCGGCCGAGACGACGGTGAGCATGTCCTCGGTCTTCTCGTACGCCGAGATCTCCGGCAGCGCCAGCAGGTTGACGTCGGCGACGCCGCGCAGCGCCTGGATGCCGGTCTTGCCCGCCTCGGAACCGATGAGGTCGCGCGGTCCGGGCGGCGCGCCGTCCTCGCCGCCCTCCAGCGGGAACACCGGCGGGTTGACGGAGGCCTCAAGGCCCAGGTCGTTGGCGCACTCGCCGAGGAAGCGGACGACGTCCTCGGGGTCGGTGGAGCCCGCGACCACCTGGATCCGGCGGCCGAACGCGGTGACCTCGGCGCCCGCGAAGGCGTGCTTGCCGGGGGCGTCGGGCAGGGCGCGCAGCTTGCGTTCCAGCAGCAGCGCCAACTCGGCGACGGTGCACGGGGCTTCGCCGTCGCAGTCGGGGTCGTAGAGCGTGAACTCGCGCTCCACGTCACCGATCTTGACCGTCAGATCGACGGCCAGGTCGGGCAGTTCGCCGCCGAAGGGCTTGGAGACGGTGCCGGACGGGTCGGGGCGGCCCTCGCCGACGGCCTCGACGCGGATCAGCCGGGAGCCGGCGTTGATCACGGTGGGTGCGTGGCGGCCGTCGGAGGAGTCCATCGACAGGCCGGTGAAGCTCTCGCGGGCCTCGCCCCGGGCGTCGTACACGCGCAGGTTGAACGTGTCGTCGGGGCACGGGGTGTCGTGGTCGACGGCGACCCGGAGGCCGTTGCCCCAGACGCCGGGCTCCTTGGCGTGCACCTCCAAGGCCCGGCTCTCGCTGTGGCCCTCGGTGGACTCCAGGGTGACGCAGGCGGCCTTGCCGCTGCCGGACTTGGCGACGCGGACGATGACGGCGACGGTGCCGCCGTTGCCGAAGAACTGGTGGACCGCGTGACCGACGGCGCTCTGCGCGCTCAGGCCGCCGAAGCGGCGCTCGAACTCCGTGAAGCTCGTGACGCGCACGGGCTCGTTGAGCGGACCGCGCCGGGTGTGGCCCACAAAGGCGGTCACGGACGTGGTCAGGGTCGAGATCGTACGGGTGCTGCTGGGAAGCTCTTCGACGTAGACGCCGGGATACGTCGGCTTGGCGGCGCTCACCGCGCTCATCGGCATTCCCCCTCCTATCCCTGTCTCGGGCACCGGGACGAAGGCACCAAGAGAAGGCGGAGGGAGACGTTCCACAGGCGGTGCGCGCAGGGGCCGGAAACCTGGTCGGTGGTGGCCGCGCGCACCGCATCAAGTTCCCCCGTCAGTGCCCGGACGTATCGGTCCGCCCGGTCAAGCAGCGCGCTTGTGACTCCTGATGCTCAAGTGCTCGATCCACCCTGGTGTGTTTCGAGTTGACGCAACAAGACGCCTTCAGGCCAGCCGGGAAGGGGGTTTGGTGAAGGCGGCGGCGCGGCATCCGCACATCCTGCCTGCGCGCCCCGGCCAGGTGGTTCACAGGCTCTTCACAGTGGGGTGCCGCGCCGAAGCCTGCACAGCGGTGGAAGGCCCGTGCCCGCGTCCCGTCCCCGGTGACACGCACGTTCGGCCTCCCCGAGTCGTACACAATCCGGCGTGGCCGATTACACCGGGGTGACTCGAACACGCATGCCCTCGCCGGTCCGGTCCTTTCGCTCCTCCGGCGCACGGCAGGAATCGTCGCCACCGCACCCGGGGTACAGATGCTGCGCCTCCGGCTCGGCGGCTTCGAGAGAGGACCCGGTATGCGCAGGCTGCTCGCTGACGCGGCCCGTACGTTCGTTCCGCGCCGCGGCGATCCGCAGGGCCCGCTGCCGCCCCTGATGCTGGCCTTGACGCTGGTCACCGGCGTGGTCGACGCCGTCAGCTTTCTCACCCTCGGCCATGTCTTCGTGGCGAACATGACGGGCAACGTGATCTTCCTGGGGTTCGCGCTCGCGGGCGCCGAGGACCTGTCCGCGCTCGCCTCCGTCGTGGCGATGGCCTCGTTCCTGACCGGCGCGGTGGTCGGGGGCCGGGTCGGCGCCCGGTACGCGACGCACCGCGGGCGCCTGTTGAGGGCGGCGACGATCGCGCAGTCGGTCCTGGTCACGGCGGCCCTGGTGGTGACCGCGGTGGCGGACGGGGAGGTCACCACCCGCGTCCGCTACCCGCTGATCGTGCTCCTCGCGCTGGCCATGGGCCTACAGAACGCGACGGCCCTGCGCCTGAGCGTGCCGGACATGACGACCACGGTGATGACCCGGACCCTCGCCGGCCTGGCCGCGGACTCCACCCCGGGCGGCGGCGCGGCGGCGCACCCCGGCCGCCGTCTGCTCTCCGTCCTCGCCGTGCTGCTCGGCGCCCTGATCGGGGCGGCGTTCCTGGTGCGCGACCAGCCGGTCGCGCCGCTGGTCCTGGTGCTGGCACTGCTGGCGGGCACCTCGGTGACCGTCCACCGCCTGTCGACTCCGGAGGCGGCATGGGTCGTCAACACCGAGTGCTGAGCTACCCCTCCAGCCGCCCCAGGTGGGCCACGTTCGCGCGGTCCTCGGCGTCCTCGCTGGCCTCCGCCGCGAACCAGGCGTCGAGGATCTCCTTCAGCAGCGGCTCGGAGGTCAGCCGCAGGCTGAGGGCGAGCACATTGGCGTCGTTCCAGCGGCGGGCGCCGTCCGCCGTGTAGGCGTCCGTGCACAGGGCCGCGCGCACCCCGGGCACCTTGTTGGCGGCGATGGAGGCGCCGGTGCCGGTCCAGCAGCAGACCACGGCCTGATCGGCGGTCCCGGCGGCGACCTCGCGGGCGGCGGCCTCGGAGCAGACCGCCCACTGGGGGTCGTCGCCGGGCCGCAGCGCGCCGTACGGCACGGTCTCGTGGCCGCGCCGCTCCAGCTCCGCGAGGAGATGGCGGGCGACGGGTTCGTCCATGTCGGAGGAGACGGAGATCCGCATGCTCCGAAGCCTACTCAGCCGCCCGTCGAGTGATCCGGGTCACGAGCTGTCACAGCGATCGTCCGCGCGGTGTCTTGAGGCCGAACCCGTGAAAACGGAGCCCGAACCTCTGGAGCGGAGAAGACACCATGACCCAGCACTCCCACGTGGTCGTGATCGGCGGAGGATACGCGGGCGTCATGGCCGCGAACCGGCTGACGCAGCGCGCCGACGTGACCGTGACCGTGATCAACCCCCGGCCCGCCTTCGTCCCGCGGCTGCGCCTGCACCAGCTGGTGGGCGGAACCCACGAGGCGGTCGTCGACTACCGCGAGGTCCTGGCCGAGCGGGTCCGGCTGGCCGTCGACAGCGTGACCCGGATCGACCGGGACGGGCGCGGGGTCGAGCTGTCGGACGGCAGTGTCCTCGGCTACGACTACCTGGTCTACGCGGTGGGCAGCGTCGGCGCCGCGCCGCGCGTGCCAGGGGCCGAGTTCACCCACCCCGTCGCCACCCTGGAGGCGGCCCGGAAGCTGCGGTCGGTCCTCGACGACACCCCCGCCACGGCGGCGGTCACGGTCGTCGGCGGCGGCCCGACCGGCATCGAGACCGCCGGCGAACTCGCCCAGCAGGGACGCCGGGTGACCCTGGCCTGCGGCGGCGTGCTCGGCCCGTACCTCCACCCCCGGGCCCGGCGTACCGCCGTCAAGCGGCTCACCGGGCTCGGGGTGACCGTCCTCGACGGTCCCGGCACGAAGGTGACGTCGGTGACCCGCGATGCCGTACGCCTCGCGGACGGCCGGGAACTGCCGAGCGAGGTCACCGTCTGGACCGCCGGGTTCGGGGTGCCCGAGCTGGCCGCGCGCAGCGGGCTGAGCACCGACTCGGCGGGGCGCCTGCTCACGGACGAGACCCTGACCAGCGTCGACGACGAGCGCATCATCGCGGCCGGGGACTCGGCAGCCCCGTCGGGCCTGCCGTTCCGGATGAGCGCCTACGCCGCCGGATGCCTGGGCGCGCACGCCGCCGACACGGTGCTCAACCGGCTCGCGGACCGGCCGGCCGAGCCCGTCGACCTGTCGTTCCCGGCCATGTGCATCAGCCTGGGGCGCGGGATGGGCATCTTCCAGTTCGCGCACAAGAACGACACCGCGATGCGCCTCTACGTCGGCGGTCGCGCGGGCGCGAGGCTCAAGGAGATGTCCTGCGCGTTCAGCGTCAAGCACCTGGTGAAGGAGGCCCGCAAGCCCGGTTCCCACCACTGGCCCAAGGGCGAGCACCGCCGCCAGGTCCTGCGGGCCGAGCAGGACAAGGCACCGGCCGCCTAACCGCGCACGACGAGCGTCCGGGATCCTGACAGCGCTGCCGACAGCCACACCAGAATCGTGCCGACCATGATGTGCAGGGCGATGGTGAGCGGCGAGTCGGGCAGCGCGGTCAGGAACGCGAACAGCGGCAGGACGACGGCGTATCCCCACGACGGAACCCTCGGGAAGACGCGGGCCCGGATCATCGCCGCCCCGAAGGCGGCGCAGCCCACCGCGAAGACGGCCGCCGAGCCGAGGAGAACCGGGACGGTGGGTCCGGTCAGCGTCTCCTCGATGACCTCCTCGTCGAAGTAGAACAGGACCAGGTTCGCGGCGAACGCCCCACCGCCGAACAGGCCGAGCCCGATGACGTTCAGGGTGTGGGCGGTGTCCGCGTACCGGCCCGTGGCGGCGCCCTGCGCCAGATGCAGCGCGGTGAGCAGCGGCAGCGCGAACGCGGGCGAGACCGCGAGCAGGCAACTGGTCGCCGAGGTCTCCCCGGTGAACGCCTCGACCAGTGCGGACAGGGCGATGAGCAGTCCGGCGAACGCACCGCACAGCGCGGCCGGTCGAAGCCGGGGCGCGGACGTGGTCGCCGAGGTGGTCGCTGAGGACATGAGGTCCACTCCTGGTGTTCGAAAGGGCAGGTCGGGGCGGCAACGCTAGGGCGCGGGCGGGTCACGCCGGGAGGTGCGGAGCGGCGACACCCGAACGCCGGAAGTCACCATCCGCCGTACCGCTCACAGCCGTTCGTCATGTGCCGTCCGGCCTCGTCCGATCGGGCCCGCGGCGGCCTACCCTGGCGGCAACGGGCGAGGGGGGATCATGACGGCGTACGTACCGGTCCGATGGGTGGCACCACTGCTGTACGGCGCGGTGCTCGTCGGCGGCCTCTACCACGCGACGGTCGCCCCCGGCGACGGACCGTCCGGCTGGCGTACGGCCGGCTTCGTCACCGCGATCGCAGCGCTGTTCACCCTGGAAGCCGTCGCGAGCTCCGTCCCCCGACTGCCGCTCCTGCTCGCCCGCCTCGCCCTGATCGGCGCGGTGGTCGTCCTGGACGCCTCGGAACTCGCCCAAGTGCTGTTCGTCCTGCTGCCGTTCACCGCCTATTTCGCGTACGGCCGCACCGTCGCGCTCGCCCTTGCGGCCCTGTGCCCCGCCGGGCTGATCACGGGACTCGCGCTCGGCTCCCCCGGCTGGTACCGCGACCAGGAGCACATCTCCGACCTGCTCATGCTCTGTGTGGGTCTGGTGCTGGCGCTGTCGATGGCCGCCGTCACCGTCGGTGAGCAGCGCGCCCGGTTCGCCGTGCAGGAGTACGCGGCGCGGGTCGCGGACCTGTCCGCCGCCGCCGAGCGCAACCGGCTGGCGCGGGACCTCCATGACAGTCTCGGGCACCATCTCACCGCTGTCTCCGTGCAGTTGGAGATGGCCTCGGAGTTCCGGACGCTGGATCCTGAGGCGGCCGGGCGGGCCATGGCCGAGGCACGGCGCTCGGCGAAGCTCGCCCTGGGCGACGTACGGCAGTCGGTCCGGGTGCTGCGCGACCCGCCGGCGCGACCGGCGCTGGCGTCCGCGCTGGCCGGCCTGGCGGGCGACGGCGGGGCCCGGCCCAGGGTCACCGTCGAGGTGAGCGGTGAGGAAAGCACCTACGGGACGGCGGAGTTGACGGCTCTGTACCGTGCCGCGCAGGAGGGGCTGACCAACGCGCGCCGCCATGCCGGGGCTTCCGAGGTGACGGTGACGCTGCGGCTTGCGGCGGACGAGGCCCGGCTGGTGGTGGCCGACGACGGCTGCGGATTCGCGCCGGACGCGACGACGGGCGGGTTCGGGCTGCTCGGGATGAGGGAGCGGGTGCAACTGGTGGCGGGGAGCGTGCGGATCGACAGCGGTCCGGGGGCGGGCACGCGGCTGACGGTGACCGTGCCGCGCGGGAGAGGTGAGGCGGCATGAGCGAGGAGGCCGAGCCCGCCGTACGGGTGCTGGTGGTCGACGACCAGCGGCTCATCCGCGACGGCATCGCGTCCCTGCTGTCCCTGCGGGCGGGCATCGCGGTGGTCGGTACGGCGGCCGACGGCCGGGAAGCCGTGGCGCGGGCCCTGGAACTGCGGCCGGACGTGGTGCTGATGGACGTGCGGATGCCGGAGCTGGACGGCGTCGGGGCGGTCGCCGTGCTCCGCGAACGGGCGCCGGAGTGCCGGGTGGTGATGCTGACGACCTTCGACGACGAGGAGTACGTCGTGCAGGCGCTACGGGCCGGTGCGAGCGGCTACCTCCTCAAGGACCTCCCCGCCGACGAGCTCGCGCACGCGGTCCGGCTGGCCCACGCGGGCGTCACCCAGCTGGAGTCCTCCGTGGCCCGCCGCCTCACCGAGGCCCTGCCCGCCCCGGAGCCCCCCGTCACGGCCACGGCGGAACTGACCCCGCGCGAGATCGACATCCTGCGACTGGTGGCGCACGGCCACACCAACCGGGAGATCGCCGCGCACCTCTACCTCAGCGAAGGCACGGTCAAGAACCACATCTCCCGCATCCTCACCCGCCTCGCCCTGCGCGACCGCACCCAGGCCGCCCTACGGGCGAGGGACCTCGGCCTGCTGTGACGGACCCTTTTGGGCGTTCCGGGCTCGCGGGCCCCTGTCGAGTGGCCGGACGCTGGGCATATGACAACAGCCACTTCCCAGAGCACGACGCTGGCCCTCAGCAAGGGCGGCGCCTCGCTCGTGGACCTGCTGGTCGACGCCCCGGAGGTCCGGGTCGTCGTCACCGGGCCACGCATGCTCTACGACCACCTGAACCTGCTCACCACCCTCACCCCTGCCGACGGCTGCAATGCGCACCGCGTCAAGGAACTCGCCGACACCCTTGAGGGGGCGATCCACTGCGGCGCCATCGGGGTGCACCCCGCGGAGATCGAGGTGAAGTCCTACCGGGCCGGGGTGCTGCTCCGGATCGGGCTCGGACCGGCGAACATGTACCAGAGCGTGCTGGTCCTGCGCACCCGGACGGGAGAGACCTTCCGGGAACTGCTCACCAGGCTCCTCACCGACGATCCCGACCGGTACTTCTTCGCCGGCCTGCACGGCGTCCCGGCCAGCGGCCACCTCGAGCACGACCACTCGCAGGGAGACGACCACTCCGGTCACGACCACAACGGTCACGACCATTCCCACGGCAATGGAGGAGCGGGCGGCCATGGACATCCGTAAGAACGCCGTGGACCTCACCGCCCAGGAGCGGGACAAGTTCCTGGAAGCGGTCATCCGCCTGAAGAACCGCCCGGCCCCCGCCGGACCCGCGGGCGCGAGCGTCTACGACCAGTTCGTCGCCCTGCACAGCGCGGTGATGGCGGTCCACCCACCGGGGCACCCGGTCGGTGAGACCGTGAACTTCGCGCACTGGAACATCGGGTTCTGCGCCTGGCACCGCCAGTACGTCCGGCAGTTCGAGAAGGCGCTCCAGGCAGAGGTCCCCGGCGTCACCGTCCCCTACTGGGACTGGACCGATCATCCGGACGCCGTCGCGAAGCTGTTCACGGACGACTTCCTCGCCTCCCTGGGCACCGGCGCCCCCGCACCCGTCACGGACAGCGTGCTCCGCAATCCGGTACCCCCGGCCGAGCGGCCGTCCTGGTGGCCGACGAGCCCGCCGGGAGTCACCGGATTCCCCGTGCACCTCCTCCTGGAGGAGACCTTCGGCACCATCCTGGCCAGAGCGGACTCGGGCGAGCAGTGGCCGCCGGGCCGGGCGCACATCGCGGCGCTGGAGCAGCACGTGGTCAACCAGCCAGGCGTCCACCCCTTCTGGTACTTCTGGACGGCGCTGGAGGAGGGTTTCCTCGCCCAGGGCCCGGGTGGCACACCGGTGTTCGTCCCCGCGCACAACACCGGGCACAACTTCATCGGCGGCCACATGTCCCAGGCCTTCTCGCCCAACGACCCCGTCTTCTGGCTCCATCACGCCAACGTGGACCGGATCTGGGCGAACTGGCAGAACCGGCGGCTCGCGGCGGTGCCGGGCTCCAAGCCGCGGGACCACTATCCGCCGCCGACGGAACTCTCCCCGTTCAACCTGGAGCCCGCGCCTCCCGGACACCGCCTCGACGACCGGATGTGGCCCTGGGTGGGCACCGCCACCGGCTACGACACACTCATCGACGCCCAGGTGAAGCAACTCCTGCCGGACTTCTCCGGCCTGGGCCCGGTCACCGTGGCGGACGTCCTGGACACCGAGGCGATCGACACCGAGGGCTACCGCTACGCGCCGCCCGTGCCCTGAGCCGCGCGGAGCGCCGCCAGGGTGGCCTCCACGTCGCCGCCGCGCGGCCGGTTGTGCGGGAGGCGGGCGAGGACGGCGGCCATTCCGCAGGTGTTGGTGAGCGCGGAGAAGACCAGGCCGCCCGCGATGCCCGCCGACACCAACTGCCAGGCGGGGTGGACGAGGAAGCCGAGGAGAAGGCCCAGCAGCACCAGTGTGCCCGCCGTGAAGCGCACCTGGCGCTCCATGCCCCAGACGGAGCGGGCCGTGCCGACATCGGGCCGCCGGAGGTCATTGCCTTCGGCGGCCCAGGCGTTGGTGCCCCCGTCGAGCGTGGCGGCGGGGATGCCCTCGGCGGCCAGGATGGCGCAGGCGTTCTCGGAGCGGGCGCCCGAGGCGCACACCACGAGGAGTCCGGCGGCCGCCCGCAGTTCGGGAAGGGCCCTGCGGACGTGGTCCAGCGGGAGGTTGAGGGCGCCGGGCACATGACCCGAGGCGTATTCGCCGGGGGTCCGCACGTCGATGACGATGAACTCTTGCAGCCGGGCACGGGCCTGCCCGGGGGTGAGGACGGTGGGAGTGAGAGGAGCGGTCATGGCAGATGTGATCCTTGGTGTTCGACGTTGGCCCGAAGCGGGACGTACAGTACCCCTAGGGGTATTTCTGGAGGAGTGATCGTGGAACTGGACCTCGCGGGTGCCGAGCTCAAGGCCGTGCTGAACCGGCTGCGCCGGGCGCAGGGCCAGATCTCCGGTGTGATCCGGATGATCGAGGAAGGCCGGGACTGCGAGGAGGTCGTGATGCAGCTCGCCGCCGCGTCACGCGCCCTGGACCGGGCCGGCTTCGCGATCATCGCGACCGGCTTGCAGCAGTGCGTGGCCGACATCGAGGCCGGCCGCAGCACCGGCGAGGACGCCGAGCAGATGCGGGCGCGTCTGGAGAAGCTCTTCCTGTCGCTGGCCTGAAGGCCGCAGAGCCACAGAGCCTTACAGCATCGCGTCCCCCAGCATGAAGACCGCCACGGCGAGCAGGGCCACCGCGAAGGTCCGCTGAAGGGCCCGCGCGGACGCCTTCGCCGCGAGCCTCCGCCCGTCCCAGGCCGCGAGCACCGCCGCCCCGGCGAACGGGGCGATGATCGACCAGTCCAGACCCTCGGCGGCCCCGGCGCGCAGCGCGAGCGCGGCCAGCGAGTTGATGGTGATGACCAGCAGACTGGTACCCACCGCGGCCCGCATCCGCAGCCCCACCCCCGACACCAGAGCCGGTACGGCGAGGAAGCCGCCGCCGACCCCGAGCACCCCGGTGACGGCACCGAGCCCGGCACCCACGCCCGCGGCCCGGCCGGGCCGCGCGGGACGGTCCCCTACGGTCGGCCCCGGTCGGCCGGTACTGAGCATGCGCGTCGCGACCACGGCCGCGAGCACCCCGAAGGCCCCGGTGAGCAGGGCTTGCGGGATCCGCCCGGCGACGGCTCCGCCGACCAGCGCCGGCCCGATGCCCGCCGCCGCGAACGCCAGCCCCGTGCGCCAGCGGACCCGGCCGTCCCGGGCATGCGCGAACAGGGCCGTGACGGAGGTGAGCACCACGATGACGAGGGACGCGGTGGTGGCCGCCGCGGGGCTGAAGCCGAGCAGGTAGATCAGCGCGGGTACGGCGAGCACACTGCCGCCGCCCCCGAGCGCGCCGAGCGCCAGCCCTACGACGGCACCGGCGGCCAGGGCGAGTATCAGCGAGGTCACGTGCCGGCACCGCTCCGCACCACCGGCAGTCCGGCCCGCTCCCACTCGATCATCCCGCCGACCACGTCGACCGCAGCGACGCCTCGGGCGGCCAGGATGTCGACGGCCAGCTGGGACCGGTTGCCCGAGCGGCACACCAGCACCAGTGGGCGGCCGTGTACCTCGGGCGGCAGTTCGGTCAGCGCCGACAGCGGCAGGTGGACCGCCCAGGGGACGTGCCCCGCCTGCCACTCGTCGGCTTCCCGCACGTCCAGCAGCAGCGCCGTGCCGTCGTGCCTCGTTCGCTCGGCCGCCTCTCGGACGGTGATCCGGCGCTCCATGTCAACAGGCCCGGACGACGAGTCCGGCGCGTTCCGTGGAGTCGAACGAGTCGTCCACCGCGACGACGTCCCGCCCCACCGCGTCGAGCAGGGAAGCGGCGATCGCGGCCCGCATCCCGCCCGCGCAGTGCACCCAGACCTTGCCCTCGGGGATCTCTCCGATCCGGCGGTGCAGGGTGTGCAGGGGGATGTGGAGCGAGCCGTCGATGTGCCCGCCGGAGCGTTCGGAGTCGCGACGCACGTCGAGGACGACGACGCCCTCGGCCTGGACCCGGCGTGCGAGGTCGGCGAAGTCGGCCCGGGGGAAGGCGGCCGGGCTCTCGTCCGCGCCGATCCAGTCGGCGGGGCCGCCGGTGGCAGCGGCGGCCGGCCGGTCGATGCCGACGCGCACCAGTTCACGCTGGGCGGCGGCCAGTTGGTCCGCGGACTCGGCGAGCAGGGTCACCGGCTTGCCCCAAGGGATCAGCCAGGCGAGATAGGTGGCGAGTTGCCCCTCGGCCTCGAAGTTGAACGAGCCCGCGACATGGCCCTCGGCGAACGCGACCCGGCTGCGCAGGTCGACCACCCATTCCCCCGCTGCCAGCCGGGCGGCGATCTCCTCGGCGTCGGCCACGGCGGGCGGGGTGAGGTCGACCGGTCGCGGCCCGTCGGCGTTGAGCGGGCCCATGTGGGTGTAGTAGGCGGGGATGTCGTCCAGGGCGGCCAGCAGATCGGCGACGAAGGTGTCGACGTCCCGGGTGAGCGCGCCGTTGTACGCCTTCTCCTTGCCGATCGTGGTGGCGTCCCCCGCCGCCTGGGCCGAGGAGCAGAAGCTGCCGAAGCCGTGGGTGGGCAGCACCGGGGTCTCGTCGGGGAGTTCGGCCGCCAGGCGGTGCGCCGAGGCGTGCTGGGCGCGGGCCAGGTGTTCGGTCAGCCGCGGTTCGACCAGGTCGGGTCGGCCGACGGTGCCGATGAGCAGGGAGCCGCCGGTGAAGGCGGCGATCGCGGTGCCGTGCTCCTCCAGGACGTAGGAGGTGTGGTGCGGGGTGTGGCCGGGCGTCGCCAGGGCGCGCAGGGTGAGGCCCGCGTCGGCGTCGACGACCGCGCGGTCACCGTCGCGCACGGGGGTCCGGGCGAAGGCGACCCGGGCGTCGGCGGGCACCAGGTAGGCGGCGCCGGTCAGCCGGGCGAGTTCCAGTCCGCCGGAGACGTAGTCGTTGTGGAGGTGCGTCTCGACGACGTGCGTGATGCGCACGTCCCGCCGCGCGGCCGCCGCCAGCACCTGATCGATGTCGCGCGGCGGGTCGACCACTACGGCCGACTGCTCACCTCCCGCCAGATAGCCGCGGTTGCCGAGTCCTGCCACGTCGACGGTGTCGATGAAGAACACGCCCTGCGCTCCTTTCCGCTCGGAAATTACCCCCTGGGGTATACATCGAATGTAGCACGGGTACCCCCGGGGGTATTTCTGAGGGCCTGAGCGGGCACAGGGCGGCGTCTATCGTGATCGGCATGCAGTCCTACACAATCGGCCAGGCCGCACGACTCCTCGGCGTAAGCCCGGACACCGCACGGCGCTGGGCGGACGCCGGACGCGTGGCCACCCGCCGGGACGAGACCGGGCGGCGCCTGATCGACGGCGAGGATCTGGCCGCGTTCTCCGTAGAGCTGGCCAAGAGCGGCGGGGTCGAGGGGGACACCTCGTACACGTCCGTCCGCAACGCCTTCCCCGGCATCGTCACGGCGATCAAGCTCGGCGACGTTGCGGCCCAGGTGGAGATCCAGGCCGGACCGCACCGACTGGTGTCCCTGCTGACCCGGGAGGCCGTGGAGGAGCTGGGCCTGGAGGTCGGCATGGAGGCGACGGCCCGGGTGAAGTCGACAAACGTACACATCGACCGCACCTGAAGACCTCACAGATGAGGCCCCATAGAAACGCACATGCCAGACCGTCCTGTCACAGTTCTGGCTCATGCGAAGCGACAGAAGACTTTGCCCTCGCATCTGCGGCATGATCGAGCCATCAGGGCCGCAGGTGATGGGGTCCGTCAGGACCAGAGGGAGTACATCCGTGTCGACTCGTACCGCGCGCCGGACCCGCCGCCCCGTTCAGGTGGCCGCCCTGGCAGCCGCCGCCCTGCTGGCCTTGAGCGCCTGTTCCTCGTCCGACGACTCCTCGCCCGCGAAGTCGGACTCCCCCGGCTCCGGCTCGGGCAAGCTCTCCGGCGACGTCACCGTCTTCGCCGCCGCCTCGCTCAAGGAGAGCTTCGAGAAGCTGGGCAAGCAGTTCGAGCAGGAGCACCCCGGCACGAAGGTCACCTTCAGCTTCGGCGGCAGCGACTCACTGGCCGCGAGCATCACCGGGGGCGCCCCGGCCGACGTCTTCGCCTCCGCCAGCCCCAAGACGATGAAGATCGTCACAGACGCCGGGGACGCGTCGGGAACGCCCGCGACGTTCGTGCGCAACCAGCTGGAGATCGCGACGCTGCCGGGCAACCCGGACGAGATCGCCTCCCTGAAGGACCTCACCGACAAAGGCCTGAAGGTCGTCCTCTGCGACGAGGAGGTGCCGTGCGGCGCCGCCGCACAGAAGGCTCTGGAAGCCGGGGACCTCAAGCTCACCCCCGTCTCCTACGAGCAGGACGTCAAGGCCGCCCTGACCAAGGTGGAACTGAAGGAGGCGGACGCCGCGGTCGTCTACAAGACCGACGTGAAGGCAGCCGGTGACAAGGTGGAGGGCGTGGACTTCCCCGAATCGGCCGACGCCATCAACGACTACCCGATCACCCTGCTCAAGGACGCCCAGAACCCCGACACCGCCAAGGCGTTCATCGCACTCGTCCAGTCCGCCGAGGGGCAGCAGGTCCTGACCGAGGCCGGGTTCCTCAAGCCGTGACCCCGATCGACAAGGCCGATGCCGCGAGCGACACCCTCGATGGTGGACCGCGGCGTCGGCGCGTCCGGACGGGCATCCCCCTGCCCCTGCTGTTCCCCGCGCTGCTGGGCCTGGCGTTCCTGATCGTGCCGCTGATCGCGCTGCTCGTCCGGACCCCCTGGCACAGCCTGCCCGAGCAGCTGACCAGCGCCGAGGTGTGGCAGGCGCTCCAGCTCTCCCTGGTGTGCGCCACCGCGGCGACCGCCGTGAGCCTGGTCCTCGGCGTACCGCTGGCCTGGCTGCTGGCGAGGGTCGAGTTCCCCGGCCGCGGCCTGGTCCGCGTCCTGGTCACCCTGCCCCTCGTCCTGCCCCCGGTGGTGGGCGGTGTCGCCCTGTTGATGGCCCTGGGCCGCAACGGCGTCGTCGGCCAGTGGCTGGACTCCTGGTTCGGCATCACGCTGCCCTTCACCACGGCGGGAGTCGTGGTCGCGGAGGCGTTCGTGGCGATGCCGTTCCTGGTCATCAGCGTCGAGGGCACCCTGCGCGCCGCCGACCCGCGCTTCGAGGAGGCCGCGGCCACCCTGGGCGCCTCCCGCTTCACCGCGTTCCGCCGGGTCACGCTGCCCCTGATCGCCCCCGGCATCGCGGCCGGTGCCGTCCTGGCGTGGGCGCGGGCGCTCGGCGAGTTCGGCGCGACGATCACCTTCGCGGGCAACTTCCCGGGCCGCACCCAGACCATGCCGCTGGCCGTGTACCTGGCGCTTCAGAGCGACCCGGAGGCGGCGATCGCGCTGAGCCTGGTCCTGCTCGCCGTGTCCATCGCGGTCCTGGCCGGGCTGCGCGACCGCTGGATGACCGCCTCATGACCGAGACCCACGACGTCCCCGCCGACACCGCCGTGGCCGGGCTCGACGCCCGCCTCGTGGTGAACCGCGGCGCGTTCCGCCTCGACGTGGCCCTGACCGTCGCCCCGGGCGAGGTGGTCGCCCTGCTCGGCCCGAACGGCGCCGGAAAGTCCACCGCGCTGCGGGCCCTGGCCGGGCTCACCCCGCTCGCCGACGGCCATCTGCGGCTCGACGGCACGGAGTTGGACCGTACGCCGCCCGAGTCCCGCCCGGTCGGGGTGGTGTTCCAGGACTATCTGCTCTTCCCGCACCTCACGGCTCTCGACAACGTGGCCTTCGGGCCGCGCTGCCAGGGCGCGTCCAAGGCCGAGTCCCGCGCGGTGGCCGCCCAGTGGCTGGACCGTATGGGCCTCGCCGAACACGCCGGTGCCAAGCCCCGCAAGCTCTCCGGTGGCCAGGCCCAACGCGTGGCCTTGGCCCGGGCCCTGGCCACGAACCCTCGACTGCTCCTCCTCGACGAGCCCCTCGCCGCCCTGGACGCCCGCACCCGGCTGGAGATCCGGGCTCAACTCCGCCGCCACCTCGGCGAGTTCGAGGCGGTCGCGGTCCTGGTCACGCACGATCCGCTGGACGCCATGGTGCTGGCCGACCGGCTGGTCGTCGTCGAGGACGGACGGGTCGTCCAGGAGGGCGCACCGTCCCACATCGCCCGTCATCCGCGGACCGACTACATCGCCCAGCTGGTCGGTCTGAACCTCTACCGGGGCGAGGCCGACGGCCACACCGTCCACCTCACCACCGGCCCGCCCCTCACCACCACGGAGCTGCTGTCCGGTCCGGTCTTCGTGGCCTTTCCGCCGAGCGCGGTCACCCTGCACCGCGACCGGCCGACCGGCTCCAGCGCCCGCAACCTCTGGCGCTGCGAGGTGGCCGGCCTGGAGACCCACGGCGATCAGATCCGCGCCGCGCTCACCGGTGAGCTTCCCCTCGCCGCGGACCTGACCACGGTCGCCGCCGCCGAACTCGACCTGCACCCGGGCGCCACGGTCTGGGCGACGGTGAAGGCGGTGGAGACCCACGCGTACCCCGCCTGAGGGGCCGCGCGGCGGCGCCGTCAGTGGGTCGGTTCGGCCCGGCTGATGTCGGCGAGCGGGGTGTCCGGGTCCTCGGTGACGGCGAGGTCGCCGAGGCTGACCATGCCGACGGGGCAGCCACCGTGTTCCACCACCGGGAGCCGCCGTACCGCGTACTCGCGCATCAGCTCGAGCGCGCGGTCGGTGGTGTCGTCGGGGGTCACGGTGACGACCGGCGGCTTGCTGCACACCGAGCCGACGGCCGCGGTGTGCGGGTCGGCTCCCTCGGCGACGGCGCGGACCACGATGTCCCGGTCCGTGAGCACACCGAAGAGGTCGCAGTCGTAGGCCACCAGTACATCTCCGACGTTCTGCTCGCTCATCAGGCGGGCCGCCTTCTCCACCGTGGTCATCGGCTCCACGGCCACCGCTCCGGGCGACATCACGTCACGTATCCGATGAGTCATGGGGGCACCTCGCGTCCGTATCGGCCTGCCCGGCTATGCCCTCCCCTTGTGCAGGAAGCGCTTGAGCCGGGTCAGGGTCCAGGTGTTGATCACGTCGTCCTTGGTCAGCCAGCCGCGCTGGGCCGTCGCCACGCCGTAGCGCATATGGGCGAGGTGGGGTACGGCGTGGGCGTCGCTGTCGATCGCGAACCGCACCCCGTGCCGCCGGGCCCTCAGGATGTGCTCGTCGCCGAGGTCGAGCCGGTCCGGGTGGGCGTTGATCTCCAGGGCGGTGCCGGTGCGGGCGCAGGCGGCGAAGACCTCGTCGAGGTCGGCGTCGATGCCGGGCCGCTTGCCGATCAGCCGCGTCGTGGGGTGGCCGATGATGTTGACGCAAGGGTTCTCGCAGGCCCGTACGAGCCGCCGGGTGAGGGCCGCCCGGTCCTGGTTGAAGTGCGAGTGCACCGAGGCCACGCACAGGTCGAAGTCGGCGAGGAAGTCGTCGGGCCAGTCGACGCCGCCGTCCGGGCCGATGTTCAGCTCGACCCCGTGCAGGAGGCGCATCCCGTGCGGGGGCTTGAGCGCCCGCACCTGCTCGCGCTGGGCCAGCATCCGCTCGTCGGTCATGCGCTGCATGTACAGGTCGGGGGCGTGGTCGGTGATCGCGTAGTAGGCGTAGCCGCGTTCGGCGGCTGCGGCGACCATGTCCTCCAGGCCGGCGAGACCGTCGGTGAGGTCGGTGTGGGTGTGCAGATCGCCGCGCAGGTCCTCCTCCGTGACCAGCTCGGGCAGCCCTCCGTCCAGGCCCGCCTCGATCTCCCCGCGGTCCTCGCGCAGCGCGGGGGCGATCCAGGGCAGCCCGAGCCGGGCGTAGACGTCCTCCTCGGTGCGGGAGACGATCTTCTTGCCGCTCTCGGCGTCGAACAGGCCGTACTCGGAGAGCTTCAGCTTCTGGTGGACGGCCCGTTCGCGGACCTTGATGTTGTGCGCCTTGGACCCGGTGAAGTACAGCATCGCGGCACCCCAGGAGTCCTTCGGTACGACGCGCAGGTCGACGGAGAGCCCCCGGTCGGTGCGCACGGACGTCTTCTTCTCGCCGCTGCCGATCACCTCGGTGACGTACGGCAGCTCGGTGAAGGCCTTCATCACCGGGCCCGAGGTGCGGGCCGCGACGAGGACGTCGATGTCGCCGATCGTCTCCCGGCCCCGGCGCAGCGACCCCGCGTAGGCGCACCGCTGCACGCCGCTGACCTCGGACAGTGCGGCGACGACCTCCTCGGCCAGCTCGGCGGCGACGTCGATGTGGACCCGGCCTCCGGAGGAGCGCAGCAGGTCGATGCCGTGCAGCAGGTTCTCCTCGGTGCGCGGCCCGAAGCCCTTCAGATCGCGCAGCCGCTCCTCGTGGATGGCGTCGGCCAGCTCGTCGACGGAGGAGATGCCCAGCTCCTCGTAGAGCATCAGGGCCTTCCGGGGCCCGAGGGAGGGGATGGCGGTCAGCCGACGCACTCCCTCCGGGATTCTGGCCCGCAGCTCCTCGACGGCAGCGACGCTGCCGCTGTCCAGGTACTCCACGACCTTGTCGGCGATGGACTTGCCGACCCCGGGGATCTCTTTGAGGCCCTTGGCGTCGAGGGTGGAGACATCGGTGTGGTGGCCGCCGATCGCGCGGGCGGCCTTCTCGTAGACGCGTGCCCTGAACGCGTCTCCTCCGGTGATCGAGATCAGGTCCGCGTACTCCCGGAAGAGCGCGGCGACCTCGTCGTTGGCACGAGCCACATGTTCAGGGTAGGCACGCGGGGCGGTTTCAATCCCCCGCGGCGGCCCGGACATGGTCCGCGCACCACTGCCGGGCCGCGTCGGCGACGTCGTCGAGGGCGCCGGGCTCCTCGAACAGGTGGGTGGCCCCGGGCACGACATGCATGGTGCAGGGCACCCGCAGCCGCCGCGCCGCCTCCTCGTTGAGCCGCATCACCTCCCGGTCCCGCCCGCCCACGATCAGCAGCACGGGCGCTCGTACGGCGTCCAGGGCGCCCTCGGCCAGATCGGGCCGACCGCCCCGGGAGACCACGGTCAGCACCCGCGCGGGACGTTCCGCGGCGGCCACCAGGGCGGCGGCCGCGCCGGTGCTGGCGCCGAACAGGGCGACGAGCAGGTCCGCCGTGTCGTCCCGGTCCGCCAGCCAGTCGACGGCGGCCACCAGCCGACCCCCCAGCAACCCGATGTCGAAGCGGTGCTCACGGGTCACCGCGTCCTCGCGTTCCTCCTCCTCGGTGAGGAGGTCCATCAGCAGCGTGCCAAGACCGGCGGTGCGCAGTGCGGCGGCGACCTGCCGGTTGCGGGGGCTGTGCCGGGAACTGCCGCTGCCGTGCGCGAACAGCACCACGGCCCGCGCCGACGGGGGCACGACCAGGTCACCGGCCAGCTCGACACCCGGGCCCACGGGCACGACGACCGACTGGGAGTTCATCACCATCGCCTGCTTCCCACGATCGCTCCGCTCCCCCGAGTTCCTCCGATCCCGCCCGGCAACCGGCCTACCGTGGACTTGTGGGCGACGGTGTCGTGACGCTGTTCCTGTGCGGCGATGTGATGCTCGGGCGCGGCGTCGACCAGATCCTCGCGCACCCCGGCGATCCGGCCCTGCGCGAGCCGTACGTGACGGACGCCCGCGACTACGTCCGCCTCGCGGAGTCGGTGAACGGGCCGGTCCCCGCCCCGGTGCCCCCGTCGTGGCCGTGGGGCGAGGCGCTGCGGGTGCTCGACGCGAGCGCGCCGGACGCGCGGATCGTGAACCTGGAGACCTCGGTCACCGACGACGGCGCCTTCGCACCCGACAAGGAGATCCACTACCGGATGCACCCCGGCAACCTCCCCGCGCTGGCCGTGGCCCGCCCCGATGTGTGCGTCCTCGCCAACAACCACGTCCTGGACTTCGGCCCCGCGGGGCTGACACAAACCCTCGATGCCCTCTCCCGCGCGGGGCTGCGCACGGCGGGCGCGGGACGGGACGCGGACGAGGCACACGCACCGGCGGCGGTTCCGCTGGGCGGCGGTGGCCGGGTGCTGGTGTTCGCGCTGGGCCTGGAGTCCAGCGGTGTCCCGGCGTCGTGGGCGGCGACCGCGGACCGCCCTGGCGTCGCGTACCTGCCCGCTCCGACACCGGACACGGCAGCCGCCGTCCTGGAGCGCGTACGGCGGTTCCGGCGCCCCGGTGACCTCGTGGTGGTCTCGGTGCACTGGGGCTCCAACTGGGGCTTCGGCGTGTCCCGGAGTCAGGTCCGCTTCGCGCACGCCCTGGTGGACGGCGGTGTCGACGTCGTCCACGGACACTCCTCGCACCATCCGCGCCCGGTGGAGGTGTACCGCGACCGGCTGATCCTTTACGGCTGCGGCGACTTCGTCGACGACTACGAGGGGATCTCCGGATTCCCGGAGTACCGCGACGAGTTGCGGCTGATGTTCCTCGTCTCGGTGGCGGCCGACAGCGGGCGGCTGACGGGGCTTCGGATGGTGCCGTTGCGGGCTCGGCGGATGCGTCTTGAGCGGGCCGGGGCGGCGGACCGGGAGTGGCTGCGGGAGACGGTCGGGCGGATCAGCGCCGGGGTGCGGATCGAGACGTCCGACGATGGTTCCCTGACGCTCACTTGAGCGGCTGCCGCGCAGGTCAGGTACCCCGGCGGTGCGTTGTCAGTGGGTTCCCCTAGAGTTCCCGTCACTTGATCGACGAAGTGCGGGGAGGCACCTGTGGGGTGGGTGACGGCGGGCGACTACGAGGTCGCGCTGGACGCGGGGAAGGTCGTGTGCCGCAATGCGGCCGGGCGGCGGCTGAAGTCGGTGCCGGCCAAACTCGCGGACGATCCCGCGGTGGTGGGGCTGCGTCAGCTCGCCGAGTGGCTCCAGCGGCACGAACGGCAGTGCCTCACCGACGTGGAGCGGTGGATGGTGCGCTCCCTTCCGGTGCCGCTCGCGGTCATCGCCCGGGTGTGGCCGGACCCGGCGTGGCAGGCGGCCCTGCGCGACCTGGTGGTCAGCGGGCCGGACGGTGAGGTCGCCGGGTTCCTGCGGGACGCCGACGTCGACCGGGGGCTCGGGCTCGTCGACCTGGACGGCGACACCGTGCGCATCAGCCCCGAACTCGTGCGCCTCCCGCACCCGGTGCTCCTCGACGACCTGGAGGAGCTGCGGGAGTTCGCCGTCGAACTCGGCGTCGAGCAGCGCGCGCAGCAGCTCTTCCGCGAGGTGTGGCACCGCCCGGAGAACCTCGACACCGAGTCCCGGTCCGTCGAGGAGTACGCGGGCGGGGTGTTCAAGGAGCTGCGGTTCCTGGCCGGCCGGGCCACCCAGCTCGGCTACCGCGTCCGCGGCGGCGACGCCGTCTGCTCGCTGCGCGAGGACGGCCGCGCGATCGAGGCCCGGGTCTGGATCGGCGACTACGAGACCTACATGGAGACCGAGACCGGCCCGCTCACCTGGACGGACAGCGCCGGAAAGACGCTGAGGCTCGGTCAGGTCGGGCCGGTGGCCTGGTCGGAGGGCATGCGCATGGCGGCCGCGCTGTACGCGGGACGCGACATCGAGGACGAGGAGAAGGCCGCATGAGCACGTACGACGAGACCACCGCGGCCGCCCTGCTGGAGGCGGGCGCCGTCCTGCCGCCGGGCAGCACCGACCGCGAGGACGCCGACACCCTCACCGTCCGCACCTACACCCACCCCGCCCTGGACGACCGGCGCGTGGTCCGGCTGGTGCCGGGCACGCTCGGCGAGGCGGAGGATCTCGCCCTGGAGTTCCTGGGGCTGGCCCGTGAGCCTCAGGCGCCCGAGGTCGGGCAGGTGCGCCGCGAGACGCTCGGCTTCCCCGCCTGGGCGCTGGTGAACGACCCGGCCAACGGCCACCACGCGCTGGCCCTGGTCAAGGACGTCGAGCGGCTCGCCCGGCAGGCCAAGTCCCGGCCCGGCAACGCCAAGGACGGCTTCGAGGCACTGGGCGAGCGGCTCGGCCGGGCCGTCCCGCACTTCCTGCCGACGTTCTACGAGCAGGCCGCGCGGATCTTCCTCCAGCACGAGAACACGACCTACGCGGCGGCCTTCTTCGGCAAGGCGCGCGAGGCGGAGCGGGTGCACGCGCTGGCCGTGGACGAGGACCGGCAGCGCGCGGTGTTCCTGGAGTTCGCCTTCGCCGGGGCGCTGACGGTCAAGGCGCTCAAGGAGCATGTGAAGGATCTGGCCCGGCGGCTCGACCCGGGCGAGGCGTGGGCGCAGTACCGGCAGTTGACCGTGGAGCGCTGCGCGGCGGGCATGCCGCCGTACGCCTCGCTGCCGCAGGACGCCCGCGCTCTGATCAAGGCGACCGGTCTGTCCCGGGTGACGGAGGAGTGCGCCCTGGTCGCGGATCTGATCGCCTCCCCGGCCGCGGTGCGCGCACCGGCCTCCTTCTGGAACACCTACCGGGCCACGCTGACCGTGCTCGCCAAGGAGCGCCCGGAGGCCCGGGTCCGGCTGCTGGAGATCATGCCGGGCGGTCTGGGCCGGTCCGTCGAGGAGGACGAGTTCTGGCTCGGGATCCTCGCGGAGACCGGCGCTGACCGGCTGCTGACCGGCGAGGACGCGGGCGAGGTGGACGCGGCGGACTGGCTCGGCCGGTGGGCGGCCTACCGCAAGCACGGCGCTGCCGTCTCCGGACGGTCCCCCGCCACGCTCGCGCTGGTCGCGCGGATGACTCCGCGGCTGCGTGCCGACGGGCGGGCCGTCGATCTGTTCACGGGCCGTTGGCACGCGGGGGCCGACCTGGATCTGCTCGACCTGTGCGCGGCGGAGGGCGTTCTCCTGTCGGTGCCTGACGGGGAGACCCCTGTCCACCTGGCCCTCGACCGCTGGCTGCGCGACGAGCGCCCCGGCCGCCGCGACCTGGTGGCCACCGCCGCCGACCCGCGGCTGCGGCGCCTCCTCTACGAGGCTGTGGGCACCCTGGGCGGGGACCGTGGGGCCAACGAGCTGCTGGAGGCGGTCGCCGCGCACCCGGTGCTGGGCGAGGTGCTGCGGGAGTGGATCGCCGACCGGGCCGACGAGTTCACCCGGGCGACCGGGCTGCCCGGCGCGCGGGAGGCGCTGGACCGGCTGCGGCCCTTCCAGTCGGTGGCCAGGCTGGTCGAACCCGAGGCCGTGGCCCAGGTCGCCGCCCATGAGGTCGCGCCGCTGCTGGGCCGTACCCTGCGCGCGGGCATCATCGACGAGCTGGGCTGGCCCGCCCTCGACGAGGCGCTCCGGCTGCTCGACTCCGAGATCCGCCCCAAGAGCCACCTCAACGACCTGATGGTCAGCGAGGCCTGGCCCGCGCTGATCCTGTCCCGGGGGCACAAGGCGGTCGTCGTCGGCCCGGAGGAGGTGCTGCTCGAACACGAACTGCGCCTGCCCGTCGAGCTGGACCGCTGGAGCCGCGCCCAGTTCCGCTACGCCGACGGCGAGCTGCTGGTCATGTGGCGGCAGGACAGCAAGCAGTGCGGCTACTGGTCGGCGCGGCCGTCCGAGGTGTTCACCCTGACCGGCGAACAACTCGGCTACTGGAACAATCACAACCTCGCCAGCCCCTCTGTCCCGCTGCCCGGCGGCGGCCGGGCCACCGGTGGCCGCACCCTGCACGCGGGCGACACGGTGCTGCCCCCGAACCGCCCGGTGCTGAGCGACGGCATCACCTGCTGGCGTCAGGGCCGCCAGGGGCGGCAGCAGCTGTGGCTCGAGTACGACCCGGCGACCGGCACGCACGGGCGTGCCTCGCTGCCCGCCTTCCTGCGGTCCGGCATCCACGAGGACGCCACGCTCGATCAGCACCAGTGCGAGGTGCTGCCCCTCCAACCCGGCCTGGAGCACAGTCCGTTCGGCACCGACGGCACGGTCCTGGGACGCTGGGTGCGCACCGGGACGGAGGGCGGCGAGAGGGTGACGACCGTCGGCACGCCGGACGGCCGTACCGTCACCCTGCGCCGGACGGTGGGTATTCCGCTGGGCTCGCTGCGGCTGCCCGGGGGCGCCGAGCCCGTCGTCGCACGGAACGGCTCACGCCTCGCCCTGTTCGCGGCCGACGACACGTCCGCCGGTGGCATGCTCGGCCAGGTGACCCTGGGCGAGCGGGGCCACCGGTTCGCCGCGGGCAGCCGGTACGTACCGCCGGTGGCCTTCTGGCACGCCCTGCGGCCGCGCGACGAGAAGGGCTCGGCCGTGCTGCGCGGCCTGGGCGACGAGCGGGCGGTGCAGTTGCTGCGGGCTGCTGCCGCCGCCACGGCGGAGTACCGGGCGCAGTTCGCCGCGGCCGCCACGCCGGAGGACCGCGCCAAGATCCCCAGCGCCGAGGAGTTCGTGCTGCGGGCCGTCCGGTCGACCTTGACCGAACTGACCGACGAGCGGCTGCTCATCGGTGTCACCGCCCTGGTACGGGCGGCGCGCAGCATCATCGAGTCGGCCATGACCCTCGCGGCGCCCCCGGTCGAGCGGGCACCGGTGAACAAGCGGCGCACGGAGGGCATGTTCGCGGACTACAGCCCCAAGCACGGCGACGACCGCACCCTGCGCGACGCCACCAACGGCATGACCAGCATCTGGGGCGGCTGGGGCGGCACGGAGCAGTGGAGCGTGCTGCGGCAGATCCGCGCGGTGAACCACGTGCTGTCCGGCCGCCCCGCCGACGGCACGCCGCTGCCCGCGGAGAAGGGGCGTCCGGCGCCGCTGAGCGACGGCTGGGTCAGCGACGAGTACACGATCCCGCGGATCGGCATGATCTGGCCGGCCATGCTCGGCGTGGTCCGCCCGCTCGCCTACCGGGGCGCCCTGCCGGCGGTGCCCGAGGCCCAACGGGAGGCGCTGCTCCTGCTGTTCGAGGCGCTCGCCGAAGGGCCGCTGGCCACCGGTGAGGGCCTGCGCGAGATCGTCCTGAGCGAGCCGCACGAGAAGCAGCAGCGCGTGGGCCAGGTACTGCGCCGGGACGGCCGCACGGTCGTCGTGCTCGGCTGCCAGAACGTCGACATGGCGCGCGACCGGGTCAACTGGCTCGCCCTGGACCACGATCCGACCGGCGCGTTCGGTGCCGTCGCCCATTTCACCCTGGAGAAGGAGACACGGCACCCGCAGGCGTTCCCCGCCGAGGGGCTCGCCGCCGTGGCCCGACTGATCCGGGACAAGGGCGCCGCGCCCTGGCGGCCCGAGGCGGTCGAGGCGTTCGCCGCCGTCACGCGGGGCGGGCTCGGCCCGCTCCAGGCGGGTGTGCTGCTGGCCGGTCTGCCGCACGACCGCGCCCCCGAGGCGCTGGCCCTCCTGGGCCTGAAGCCACGGCAGATGGACCAGGCGAACGGCATGCTGGGCTCGCTCGGGAAGACCGACCGCATGGCGCTGCTCTCGGCGCTGCTGCCCGCCGACCCCGCCGACCTGTGGCGGACCGGCCCGGATCTGGCCGCCGCGGGCGCGGTGTGGGCCGAGCGTCTCGGCTCGGTAGTCCGGCTGCCCGAGGAGCTGTCGGCCGACCTCGCGGGGCTGCCCGCCGGCTCCGCCGAGACGGTGCTCAACCCCGGGCGCACCCCCTGGATCACGGGTACCACGGTCCTGCGCCCCGACAAGGACGGCAACCTGGTCCCGCAGGACCCGGCGGCCGAGCCCGGTCGGCACGACCTGCCCAGCGCGGTCCTGGCCCTGGCCTCCCTCGCCTACGCCCTGCCCTACGGTCACCCGCTGCGGGCCGCGCTGCCGGAGGGGCTCGCCGCGCTGCGCCGCCGGATCGCCGACCCGGAGCTCCTGCTCCCGCTCGACGTCGAGTGGACGGAGAAGGGCACCTCGACCGCCGTGGAGCTGCGCAAGGCGTACGGCCTCCCCGAGACCGGCGGGGCCGACGCGCACGGCCGGACCCGGGTGGCCGAGGCGCTGGTGCTGCGGCCGTGGCACCGCGACCTGGAGCAGCCCTTGGTCCGCACGGCCGGTCTCACCGGCCCGGACGACGCCGTGCTCGGGCTCCTCGAAGGGCTGGTGGGCCCGCACCGCGGTGCCGGGCTGGGCTCGCTGCGCACGCTCCTGTCCGACGACCTCGCCCGAGCCGTCGCGGCGGGCACCGACCCCGCGGGGCCCGTCGGCCACGCCCAGGACCCCACGGTCAGTGTGCCGGAGCTGGTCAAGGAGGTCGCCGCGGCCCAGGGTCTGAGCGAGGACGCGGCGGCGCTGTATCTCCAGTTGCTGACCCTGCCCGACCCGACGGACCGCAACTGCGCCCGCTGGACCGGCTGGAAGCCCGCCCGGCTGAAGAAGGCCCGCACCGAACTGGCGGCGACCGACCTGGTCGTCGAGGCGAAGCGCACCCGCGCGGGGCGCACCCTGTTCCTGCCCGGCGCCTGGCGCGACCTGAAGGACGCCGCGCTGCCGGTGGAGGCCTGGAAGGAGGGCCTGTACCCGATCAGCGAGCACCTGCGTACCGTCCCGCATCTGCCACTGACCGAACTGTTCGCCCGCGCCTGGGAACGCGTCAGCGGCGGAGACACACCGGCCTACGAGGAACTCACCACGCGGGCCACCCGGAAGGGGCGCCGCCGATGACGACCGCCCCGGCCCCAGCCCAGTCCGACCGACCGGAAGACCCGCAGCCCATGACCACCGCCCTCGCCACCCGCCAGATCGTCCCGCCCGAGGATCTGTACGCCGCCGAACTGGCCTTCCTCGCCGCTTACGACGACGGTCCGCGACCGCCCGCCTGGCGGCTCACGCCCCGTGCCGTCGTCACCTTCGTCATGGGCAGCGGCGGACGGGCCCTGAAGCTGCCCGACACCGCCGAGGCACCGGACGGTGTACCGCGGCGGCTGGAGGTGTCGGCGAAGTTCGTCGGCGACCGGGCGCTGGTGGAGCGCTGCGTCGTGACGCTCGCGGGTGAGCGCGGGCTGCTGCTGGTGGGTGAGCCCGGCACCGCCAAGTCCATGCTGTCGGAGCTGCTGTCGGCGGCGGTGTGCGGTACCAGCGGACTGGTCGTGCAGGGCACCGCGGGCACCACCGAGGACCAGCTCAAGTACGGCTGGAACTATGCCCTGTTGCTGGCCCAGGGCCCCAGCCGGCAGGCCCTCGTGCCGTCGCCCGTGCTCACCGCCATGTCCCGCGGCGGCATCGCCCGGGTCGAGGAGGTCACGCGCTGTCTGCCCGAGGTGCAGGACTCGCTGGTCTCGCTGCTCTCCGAGCGGCGGATCGCGGTGCCCGAACTGGCGGGCGGCGAGGACTCGTTGGCGCATGCCGCACCCGGCTTCAACCTCATCGCCACCGCCAACCTGCGGGACAAGGGCGTCTCGGAGATGTCCGCCGCGCTCAAGCGCCGCTTCAACTTCGAGACGGTCGGCCCGATCGCGGACCTCGACGCCGAGACGGCGCTGGTCCGCAGCCAGGCGCGGGCCTCGGTGGAGCGGGCGGGGGCCGCGTTCCAGGTCGACGACGCGGTGCTGGAGGCCCTGGTGACCGCGTTCCGTGATCTGCGGGAGGGGCGGTCCGCCGAGGGCTGGGAGGTGGAGCGGCCGTCCACGGTGATGAGCACGGCGGAGGCGGTGTCCGTGGCGGGCGCGCTGGGTCTGGCCGCGGCGTACTTCCCGGGCGACCACGATGTGCTCGGGCTGCTGCCGGGCCATCTGCTCGGCGTGGTCCGCAAGGACGACCCGGCCGACGCGGCCCGTCTGCGCGGCTACTGGGACGGCCCGGTCCGCCGCCGCGCCGAGCAGGGCTCCGCCACCTGGCGCACCCTGTGGGACCTGCGCACGGTCCTGGAGGGCTGACGACCATGCCCCTCTCCCCCGACGAGGCGATGACCGCCCTGACCGACCCGGCGGCCCCGTACCTCATCGGCGTTCGCCATCACGCCCCGTCCCTGGCCGCGGCCATGCCCGCGCTCCTGGACGCGGCCAAGCCCGACGTGCTCCTCGTCGAACTCCCGGCGGAAATGCAGGAGTGGCTGCCGTGGCTGGCCCACGAGGACACCCAGGCACCGGTCGCGCTGGCGGCGGCGCCCACGGCCCGCGACGGGGGTGGTCCGGCGTTCTACCCGTTCGCCGACTTCTCGCCCGAGCTGGCGGCGGCCCGCTGGGCGGCGCGGCACGGGGTGCCGGTCGTCGCGTGTGATCTGCCGTTGGCCGACCGGGTGTGGGGTGAGGGGCGGAGCGCGGGCCGGTCGGGGTCCGTCGGTCCCGGCATCGCCGAGGTGCTGCGGGCCCGGCTGACCGGCCGCCCGGGGGACGACTTGTGGGACCGTCTGGTGGAGGCCACCGCTCCGGGCTCCCCACCGGAGGCCCTGCGCCGGGCCGCCCTGCTCACCGGCTGGGCCCTGCGCGAGGACGCGGCGGCGTCGGGCGGCGTGCCCGAGCTGGATCTGCGGCGCGAGCGGTGGATGCGGGCGCGTCTGGCGGAGTCCACGGCGAAGGGGGAACGGGCGGCGGTGGTCGTCGGCGCGTTTCATGCTCCGGCGCTGGTGCAGGGCGCGCCCGATCCCGCCTCGGAGGTCGACTCACCCACAGCGGGCGGGAGTTGGACCACCTCCCTCATCCCCTACACCTACGCCCTCCTGGACGAGCGCTCCGGATACCCCGCCGGCATCCGGGACCCGGAGTGGCAGCACCTGGTGTGTGAGGCGGCCGGGGAACCGGCCGCGCTGGAGGAGGCGTTGACGCGGGCGGCCGTGCGGGTGTGTGCCGAGCTGCGGTCTCTCGGGCATCCGTCCGGGCCCGCCGACGCTCGGGAGATCACGCGCCTCGCCGGTGATCTGGCGAGGCTGCGAGGGCTGCCCGCCGCGGGGCGCGGTGAGTTGGTCGAGGCAGTACAGACGGTGCTCGCGCAGGGTGAACCGTACGGCCGGGGGCGGGCCGTGGCACAGGCGATGGAGCGCGTGCTCGTCGGCACCCGGGTCGGACGCCCCGCGCCCGGCGCACCCCGCAGCGGCCTGGCCCCGGCGGTGGAGGCGGAGCTCGCGGAACTGGGCCTGCCGGGACCGGGAGCCGGCAGCGCCGCACGCGATCTGCGGCTGGATCCGCTCCGTTCGGATCTGGACCGTCGGCGCGAACTGCTGCTGCGCCGTCTGACCGTGTGCAGAGTGCCGTACGCGGAGGCCCAGGAGGTGACCGGTGCGGGCGGCGCCGAGGCGCTCTCCTCGCGGTGGGAGGCGCGCTGGACCCCGGCCACGGCGGCGATGCTGACGGCGGCCGGAGTGCGCGGGGTGACCGCGGCCCAGGCCGCCGAGGGCGTGCTGCGCGAGCGGCGCCGCACGGAGCGGGACGAGGGCGGGAGTACGGCCGATCAGGCACTGCGGGGCCTGCGGGAGTCCGCGGAGTGCGGACTGCCCGCGCTCGCGGACGAACGGCTCACGGATGTCGCCGAGGTGCTGCCGCACTCCGGCACGCTGCCCGAACTCCTCGACGCTCTCGCCCTGTTGGACCGGCTCCGCGCCGGTCACATCCCGGGGCTCGCCGCCGATGAGGAGCGTACGGAACGGGCCGTCGCCGTGGCCGAGTTGCTGACGACCGCCGCGGTGCGCCAGGTGGACGGGCTGACCGGATCCGAGGATCCGGCCGACGCGCATGCCCTGCTCGAACTCGCCCACCGCGCCGACCTGTTGGGCGGCATCCGGCTCACCGACGCGCTCACCCGACTCGCGGCAGAGGGCTCACCGCTGATGCGGGGCGCCGCCGGAGCGGTACGCGTCCTGCTCGGGCACGAGGCGCCGGACGCCCTGGGCGGCCGTATCGCCTCGTGGGTCGACTCGGCCACCACCGGGGAGTCCCGGTCGGCGTTGACCGCCCGTCTCACGGGCGTGCTGACCGCGGCCGGACCGCTCCTGGAGTCGGCGCCCGCCGCGCTGGAGCCGCTGCTGGGCCGGGTGGCGGAGCTGTCGGACCGGGCGTTCCTCGACCGGCTGCCCGCGCTGCGCGGCGGCTTCGACACGCTCAGCCCGGCGGCTCGCGAGCGCCTGCTCTCCGCCGTGGAGGACCGCCTCGGCGCCGGACAGGCGGTGACCGACACCGGCGGCGTCGACCCCGTCGCGCTGGCCGGCTGGACACGAGCCGACCTGGCGGCCAGGGCCGACCTGGACCGGCTCGGCCTGCTGCCGTCGCCCCGGGCCGCGGAAACACCAGAGCCCGAAACCCCCGAACCCGCACCGGACTTGGCCGACCGGCAGCTCTCCCCCGCCGACCGCTGGCGGCTGGTGCTGGGGCGGCGCAACGATCAACTGCCGCGTTCCGCCGCCGGGTTGGCCACCGCGCTGGACGAGCTGTACGGCGCCGGGCGCGGCGAGGGCAGCCGGGGCGGGCTGCCGGGATCGGGCGGCGGCCGGGAGGCGCCGTATCCAGGGGTGCGGGAGTGGTCGGAGGAGCTGGCCGCGTTGTTCGGGCCGGGGATCCGGGAGGAGGTGCTGGCCGCCGCCGCGGCGGAGGGTCGTACCGATGTGCTCGCCGAGCTCGATCCGGACCGTGTGCGGCCGTCCGTGGATCTGTTGCGGACCGTGCTGCGGCATGCGGGAGGACTCCCGGAGGCGCGGCTGGCCGCGCTGCGGCCCCTCGTGCGGCGGCTGGTGGACGCACTGACCCGGGAGCTGGCCACGCGACTGCGCCCCGCCCTGCACGGCACGGCGCTGCCCCGCCCGAGCCGGCGTCCGGGCGGCGGCCTCGACCTGCCGCGCACCCTTCGCGCCAACCTGGCGACCGCGCGACGCGAGCCGGACGGCCGGGTCGTGGTGATCCCGGAGCGACCGGTGTTCCGCACCCGGGCGAAGCGGGCCGCCGACTGGCGGCTGATCCTGGTCACGGACGTGTCGGGGTCGATGGAGGCGTCCACGGTCTGGGCCGCGCTCACCGCCTCGGTCCTGGCCGGGGTGCCCACGCTGTCCACGCACTTCCTCGCCTTCTCCACCGAGGTCATCGACCTCACCGGGCATGTCGAGGACCCGTTGTCCCTGCTGCTGGAGGTCAGCGTGGGCGGCGGCACGCACATCGCCGCGGGACTGCGGCACGCCCGTGAACTGGTCACGGTGCCGTCCCGGACACTCGTGGTGGTCGTCAGCGACTTCGAGGAGGGCTATCCGCTCGGCGGACTCCTCGGCGAGGTGCGTGCCCTGGTCGGGGCGGGCTGCCACGTGCTGGGCTGCGCGAGTCTCGACGACGCGGGCCGCCCGCGCTACTCCACCGGCGTGGCGGGACAGCTCGTCGCCGCGGGCATGCCGGTGGCCGCCCTCAGTCCGCTCGAACTCGCCCGCTGGGTAGGAGAGAAGATCGCATGAGCCCGGGCCTGCCGCCGGTCGCCCCCGAGGTGACCGCAGAACTGGTCGGAGCGCTGTCGCCCCGGCTGCGCAAACGCCTGGACGCGGGTGTCGCCAAACTGTCGGGCTGCCCGGTCGTCGTGGACGGCGACACCGTACGTCTCGCCGTGGACGACGACACCGACCTCGAACTGCACGCCCCGGGCGGGGTGGTGACCGGCGCGGACGCGATCCGGTGCGGGTGCCTGCTGGCACCGGACTGTCTGCACCGGGCGGCGGCGGCCTCGATGGCGCCGGTGGCCTCGCAGGCCGACGCCGCCGCACCGGAGGAGGAGCCTGAGGCGGCAGAGCCCGAGGTCCCGGACGCGAACCAGTCACCGACCCCCGAACAGGTCGAAGCCGCCCGCGCCCTGCACGACGCCGCTGCCGCCGTGCTCGACGCCGGTACGGACGGTGCCGGGGCCGTGCCCCAGGCCGAGCTGCTGCGCGCCGCGCACACGGCACGGCTCGCGGGGCTGCCCCGGGCCGCCGCCTCGGCGGTCGCCGTGGTCACCGCGCTGCGGGCGGCCCGCGGCGCGGACCCGTCGTACCGGCTCACCGATCTCGTCGCCGGACTGCACGCCGTCCTGAGCGCGGCGCATCGCCTCCCGCGAGCCACCGGCCCGGAGCTGACCGCGTTGCGCGGCAGCGTGCGACAGCCGTACACGCCGGACGGCTCCCTGCGGCTGTACGGCCTGTTCTCGGAGCCCGTCCTCACCGCGACCGGCTACGCGGGCGCCGTGACCTGGACCGCCGACGCCGAGGGCCGCCTGTACACGGTGTCCGACGTGGCGCCGGGCGGGGCGAGCCGGGCCGTGGGGGCGGCCGAACGCGCCGTACGGATCGGCGATACGGCGCTCTCGCACCGTGAGCTGTCCCGGGCCGGTCTGGCGGTGTCCGGGGCGACCGTCTCGCCGACGGGACGGCTGGGTGCGGGCAAGGGCGTACGGGCGGTGCGCGCGTCCGGCGCGGCCTGGGACGGCGAGCCGCTGGACCGGTTGTGGGCGGTGCCGGTCGCCGAGCAGGCGGTGCGGGCCCTGTCGGCCGACGGGCCCGGCCTGCTGTTCCTCGACGTCACGCTGATCGGCACGGTCCGTGAGGCGGCGGGCGACTGTCTGCTGGCCGACTGCGACGGCGTGACGGTCCGTTTCGCTGCGGCCCATGACCATCCGGCGCTCCCCGACCGCGACAACCTCCGGCTGCTCGCCACCGCACCCGGCACCCGACTGCGGGTCGTGGCCCGGCTGACCCCCGCGCCGCACGCCCGCGCCCTCCTGCTGGCCACGACCCATCCCACGGACCGCGAGGCCCGTCTGGACCTGGGTGTCGACCGCCTCCAGCACGCGGACCTGCCCCAAGGGGCAACAGCCGCCCCCCTGCTCGGGCACTCCGCTCCCGACGAGGCGCCCCTGCACCTGCTGCGCCGACGGGTCCACCAGGCCGCCTCCGGAGGCCGTCGGGTGCTGGCCTTCCCGGGAGACAGCGCGAGCGACAGCCGACGCCTGCGCGGAACTGGCTTTCCCACCGCGGGCGAACTGCTCGACGAACTGCACGCGGCGGCGGCCGATCGGGGCCGGGACTCCTTCGGGCGTCTGGTACCGGCCGACCTGGACCG
The DNA here is from genome assembly GCF_000349325.1 of Streptomyces davaonensis JCM 4913. GTDB lineage: Bacteria > Actinomycetota > Actinomycetes > Streptomycetales > Streptomycetaceae > Streptomyces > Streptomyces davaonensis. The sequence goes on along the minus strand of NC_020504.1, from coordinate 8,460,381 downwards.
ATTCGGCCACGCCTGGCTGGCGGCCGCTCACTACACCACGGAGATCGACCGTTCCCTGTGCGCGGCGGCGTGGGGAGCGGAGCCGACGGCCCCCTGATCCCCGCTCGTTCGCCGGGGCCGTCAGACCGGCCCCGGCGTCTCCCCGCCCTTGAGCCGCTCCAGGTCGGACGGGCGGACCTGGATGGCCAGGATGGCGATCAGCGCGGCGATCACCGTGAAGATCGCGGCCATGATGAACGCCGAGGAGACTCCGGCGGTGAGGACTTCGTGCGACCAGGGTGGTGGCAGCTCACCCGTGCGCTCGTACTCCAGTCTCTGGGCGGGGGTCGCCTGGGACAGGAAGTCGGGGACCTGTTCCTCGGCCTCGTTCCTGCTGGCCGTGCCGTACATCGTGACCAGGATGGACAGGCCCAGCGAACCACCCACCTGCTGCGTGGCGTTGAGGAGCCCGGAGGCGGCGCCGGTCTCCCGGACGGGGACGTTGGAGAGCGCCATGAGGGTCAGCGAGACGAACTCCATGCCCATGCCGAGGCTGAAGACGAGCATCGGCCCGAGCACGCTGCCCGCGTACGTGGAGTGGATGTCGGTCAGGGTCAGCCAGCTCAGACCGGTCGCCGCGAGGATGGCACCGACCACCATGAAGGGCTTGGGCCCGTAGACGGGCAGGAACTTCGAGGCCAGTCCGGCGCCGATCGCGATGACCGCGCTGACCGGCAGGAAGGCGAGCCCGGCCTGCAAGGGGCTGAAGTCCAGCACGTTCTGCACGAAGAGGGTCAGGAAGAAGAACATGCCGAAGATCGCGGCGGCCAGGCACAGCATGATGCCGTAGGTGCCGGCGCGGTTGCGGTCGGCGAACATGTGCAGCGGTGTGATGGGCTGGGTGGACCGCCGTTCCACGAAGACGAACAGGGCGAGGATCACGACGGCCCCACCGAACGAGGCCAGGGTGAGCGGATCCCGCCACCCGTCCTGCGCGGCCCGGATGAAGCCGTAGACCAGGAGCACCATGCCCGCGGTGGAGGTCAGTGCGCCGGTGATGTCGAAGTGGCCGGGGTGGCGTTCGGACTCGCGGATCCAGCGGGGGGTGGCGATCGCGATGAGTATGCCGATGGGGACGTTGACGAAGAGCACCCAGCGCCAGTTCAGGTACTCGACGAGGATGCCGCCGGCGAGCAGTCCGATCGCGCCGCCGCCCGCCGAGACCGCGGCGAACACGCCGAACGCCCGGTTGCGTTCCGGGCCTTCGCGGAAGGTGGTGCTGATCAGGGCGAGGGCGGTCGGCGAGGCGATGGCGCCGCCGACACCCTGGAGAGCACGCGCGGCGAGGAGTTGGGCCTCGTTCTGGGCCAGCCCGCCGAGCAAGGAGGCGAGGACGAAGAGCAGCACTCCGAAGATGAACACCCGCCGTCTGCCCAGGATGTCGCCCGTCCGGCCGCCGAGCAGGAGCAGTCCGCCGAAGGTCAGCGTGTAGGCGTTGACCACCCAGGACAGGCTGGTGGTGGAGAAGTCCAGGGAGCGCTGGATGTCCGGCAGCGCGATGTTCACGATGGTGATGTCCAGGACCACCATCAACTGGCACGAGGCGATGACCAACAGGGCCATCGCGCTGCCGCCACCGCCGTTCTCCCGGGCGGTGGTCTGCGGTGTGATGGGCTGCGGTCTACTGCTCATGTCGGGTCGCACTCTCGGGGCGCACGCCCTCGCGAGGGGTCGGTGGACGGATGCGTCCACCGTCGGTCCACCGTTAGACGGTACGCCCGAGCCCCTGGCGTCACCACTCGATCAACGGCACCCCTTGACGGGCCACGAGGCTGTTGGCACACACGCGGACCGTCGCAGAAAACGCCTGCCACGACGCGCCGCGATTCGCTGAGCCGACTCATCGCAGATCGTGATTGAATCGATTCAATCCACCCAACTCGCGAGCGCGGCCGCACCGCGGCTCGCGGCGGCCTGCGGTGAAGGCGCCTACCAGGCCGAGGCCGTGCTCAGCGGCAGCTCGGAGTTCCCTAGCGGGCAGGCGGAAGGGGCGGACGGACCGCGCGGCCCGTCCGCCCCTCAACACGTGTCCCCCGATCAGCAGGTGCGGCCGGTGTAGTACGCACCCTGGATCTTGGAGGCGGAGCCCAGCCAGGACTTACCGGGGCCGACACAGCGCTCGTAGTCGGGGGCCAGGGAGACCTCGACCTTGATGACGACGTTGGAGCCGTCCGAGGTGCAGTGGTTGTAGAAGGCGTCCGAGCCGGTCTCGAAGAAGCCGCACGGGTCGGCGGCGGCGGGTACGGAGGCCGTGGTGACCGTGCCGAGCGAGGTCAGGACAACAGCGGCGGCGCCGAGGGCGCTGGTCACGATACGACGAACACGCAAGGGAAACTCCATGCGGCTGAGGGGACCTGATTCGGCGTCAGGGGCACCGGTCGGTCCGTTGATCATTGCCGACCCAGGATCGGCTCCGCCCGCCCCCGAGTTGATCAAGCGCCGGGCCGCTTCACCCGGCGTATCGATTAACCGTTGGGCCGACCGGTTGATGTGCGCTTGGGTGAGGGTTGAGCCGCATGCGAAGCGGCCGGGAGGGTGTCGGGGCGTGGATGTGTACGAGGCCGTGGACAGTCGGCGGGCGGTGCGGGCGTTCAGCGACCAGCCGGTGCCCAGGGAGGTGCTCGAGCGCGTGCTGGCCGCGGCGGCCCGGGCGCCGTCGAGCGGCAACCTCCAGCCATGGCACCTGTGCGTGGTGACCGGCGAGCCACTGGCGGAGCTGAAGCGGCGGGCGACGGCCAGGGCGCTGGCGGGAGACCCGGGTGACGAACGGGAGTACCCGATGTACCCGGCCGAGCTGAAGTCGCCGTATCTGGACCGGTTCTCGGCCGCGGCCGCCCAGCGGTACGCGGCGCTGGGGATCGAGCGGGACGATGTCGACCGGCCCCGGAAGATCGCCGCGTTGAACTCGGCGGCGTTCGGGGCGCCGGTCGTGCTCTTCTGCTACCTCGATCGGGACATGGGGCCCGGACAGTGGGGCGACGCGGGCATGTTCCTCCAGACCGTCATGCTGCTGCTGAGGGCGGAGGGCCTGCACAGTTGTCCGCAGGTGATGTGGACGATGTATCGCGAGACGGTCGGCGAGGTCACCGGAGCCGATGCGGGGCACGTGCTGTTCTGCGGTGTCGCCGTGGGGTTCGAGAAGGAGGGCGTGCCGCCGGTACGGACCGGGCGGGCGGACCTGGCGGAGACGGTGCGCTTCGTCGGTTCGTAGGGCGACGCTCCGGGGCCCATGGAACAGCGCTCACCCCACGGCCAGCGGCAGTCTCTTCGCCAGGTCGCCCAGCTCGGCGCGCTCCGCTTCGGTCGGCATCCGGCGGCCCGTGGCGATCAGCAGGGCATCCCGGTCGGGGAAGGCGGCCGGGAACGGCGTTCCCGCGAGGCGCTCCAGCAGGTCTCGGGTGGCGGTGAGGGTCTCGGCGGGCGGTTCGGGGGCCGACGGGAGGTGGGCGATCAGGTCGAGGTGGTGCAGGGTCCATTCGAGGACGTAGGCGTGGAGGAAGTCGTCGACGGTCAGCACCTCGTCGCGGGTGCTGACGCGGGCGGTAACGTCGGCCAGTTCGGCGGCGCGTCCGGCGGCGGAGCCGACGTCGTCGAAGTGGAACTTCAGCCACTTCGGCTCGCCGTAGGCCGCGGCGAGCCGTGGGATCAGGGCGTCGAGCGGGTCCTCACCGGTCGGCGGCTCGACGAGCTGCCAGTAACCGACCGCGTTCACGGTCGGCTCGGCGTCGGCGGGTGTGACCAGCGTGATCAGAATGTCCTGGGCTCCGATGACGAGATGGCACACCAGGTCCCGCACCAGCCACCCGGCGCATCCCGAGGGCCGGTCGAACTCCTCGTCGGGGGTGTCGGCGATCGCGGTGCGCAGGGCGGTCCAGGAGCGTGCGAAGAGATCCACCGCTCGACGGTAGGCCGTGCGGAGGGGCCGACAACCGGAATTCGAGGCGCTGGTCGGTGAATCCACCCCAGGCGCTCCCGTCGCTGACCTCGAGCAGCCGTTCACTCGATGGTCCCGACGACGCCGGATCTCTCATCTCGCTCCGGCGTGCGGGCGGCCCCGTGGCGGGCGGAGCGTTCCGGCACCAGCCACTTGACGACGGCGTCGCCGTGTCGGGCGGCCGTCGTGTAGAAGGCCGTCAGGCTCCGGTGGGTCTCCGCGAGCTTCGCGCGGGTCTCCGGCTCGGTCCGCTCGGCACCCAGGGTGAGCGGCGCGCGGGCCCGCTCCCACAGCGCGTCGAAGTCCGCGGTCGTCAGATGGGTGGCGACCCGCGCCGTGCACACCGGGGACAGCAGCAGGAACGGCGGCTGGAGCGGATCGGGGTGCCAGACCGGCCGCCCGCCGAGGACCACCTGGGCGTGCGGACCGCGTGCCACGTCGTGCGGTGGCCCGCCGGCGTAGAGGAGTTCGTGGTCGAGATAGCCGCCGTCCAGCACTTCTTCGCGGTGCCGGCTGACCCGGTCCCGGACGGCGTCCCACTCGTCCTCGAACAACCGTTGCAACCAGGCGGCGCTGTTGCGCAGTGCCGGTGGCGGGACCGCGCGCAAACGGAAGTAGATACTCATCAGTGAACGAAGCGCACCGTGGCTCCGAACCGTCACTCCCGTCACCCGGGGAGGCACATTCCTAGGCCCTGGCCTCGTCTTCCACCGGCACTCCGCTCCCCCGCCCGTTCACGCTGTAGCGCCGCTCCGGGCGGCCTGTTGTGCCGTAGCGAAGGGTTACTCGGGCCTCGCCGATGGTGTGGAAGTGTTCCAGGTAGCGCCGGGCGCTGACGCGGGAGATGCCGGTGAGGGTGGCGCACTCCGTGGCGGAGAGGGTGTCGGGGCAGTCGCGGAGGGTGCGCTGGATGAGTTCGGCGGTCTCCACGCTCATGCCCTTCGGGAGCGCGGCGGGGAGCGGCGCGGGGCCGGCGGCGCCGGCCAGCACGCGGTCGACGTCGGCCTGACTGCGCACGACCGTGCCGCGCAGCTTGCCGCGCTGCTCGGCGTAGCGTTCCAGGCGCAGCCGCAGGTCCTCGAAGTCGAAGGGTTTGAGGAGGTAGTCGACCACTCCGTGGCGCACCGCGCCGCGTACCGTGTCCGCCTCGCGCGCGGCGCTGATGACCATGACGTCGCAGTCGTGGCCCGCGGTACGCAGTCGGGGGATGACGTCGAGGCCGAAGATGTCGGGGAGGTAGAGGTCCAACAGGACCACGTCCGGGCGCAGTTCGTCGACCGCGGCGATGGCCTGTTCGCCGGTGCTGGCGACGCCGACGACCTTGAAGGGCGGGACGCGTTCGACGTAGGCGCGGTGGACCCTCGCGACCATGAAGTCGTCGTCCACCACGAGGACGCCTATCCCGTGCCGTTCGTCGCTCATGTCGCTCCTTCCGCCACCGCGTCGGTGAGGTGGCTGACGGTCATGCGCGCGGTGAACATGGCCCCCTCCGGGGTGTTGGTCACCGAGATCTCACCGCCGTGACGTTCGCAGACCAGCCGGGTGAGCGCCAGGCCCATACCGCGCTGGCCTTCCTGGGCGGCCTTGGTGGTGAAGCCGTGGGCGAACACCTCACGGGCGAGTTCCGGGGCGACTCCGGGCCCTGAGTCGCGTACGACGATCTCCACGCTGGAGGCGTCCTGGCGCAGTTCGACCTCGACCCAGCCGTCGTGCGCGGCGGCGTCGACGGCGTTGTCGACGAGGTTGCCGACGACGGTCGCCACATCGGCGGCGTCCTCGGGGGCGAGCCGGTCCAGGGCGGTGCGGTCGGAGATCCGCAGGGTGACCCGGCGTTCGGCGGCGAGGGACGCCTTCGCCATCAGCAGGGCGGCCACGGCGGTGTCTCGCACGCGCCTGCTCAGGGTGACGTCGAGGGACTGGCGGCGCTGGTTGAGGCCGCGGATGTAGCGCACCACCTCGTCCTGCTCGCCGATCTGGATGAGCCCGGAGATGGTGTGCAGTTGGTTGGCGAACTCGTGGGCCTGGGCGCGCAGCAGCTCCGTGGAGCTGCGGAAGGAGCCGATCTCCCGTTCAAGCCGGGCGAGTTCGGTGCGGTCGCGCAGGGTGGTGACGGAGCCGAGCGGGCGGCCGTCCTTGGTGACCGTCATCCGGTTCATCACCAGGACCCGGCCGCCGCGGACCACGACCTGGTCGCGCTGGTCGGCGGTGGTCCCGTTTCCGGAGAGTACGTCCCGCAGACGTCCCTCGATGCCCAGCTGGGCGAGGCTGCGGCCGACGCACTCCTCGGGCAGGTCGAGCAGCGCACGGGCCACCTCGTTGGCCAGGGTCAGCCGGCCCACCGGGTCCAGGGCGATCACGCCCTCGGCGATGCCGTACAGCATGGCCTCGCGGTGTTCGGCGAGGCCCGCGATCTCGCGCGTTCCAGGCCGAGGGTCTGGCGTTTGACGCGCCGGGCGAGCAGCCAGGACCCGGCCACGCCGAGGCCGCTGGCGATGCCGAGGTAGGCCAGGAGGTAGGAGGAGGCGCCGCTCAGGCGCTGCCACACCGTCGGATCGGCCTCGCCGATCATCACGGTGCCGAGGTGGCGGCCGAGGTTGTCCCGGGTGGCCCCGAGGACGGGGACCTGCGCAACGAGTTCCCGGCTGCCGTCCAGGGTGAGCGGCCCCGACCAGCCGCGGCCCGCCGCCGCGCCCGCCCCGAGGGGCAACCGGTCGCCGATCACGGTGGGGTCGGTGGAGCTGACGATCCGGCCGTCGGCGTCGGCGATGGTCACCGAGGTCACCCCGGACTGGGTCTGCATGGAATTCACCAGCGGGGCGAGCGCCTCCTGCGGCACGGGCCGGGCGAGTTCGCTGCGGACGAGAGGGGTCGCTGCCAGTTGCTCGGCCAGCGCGCCCACCCGGCGGCCCTCCACCCGCTCGAAGGTCGCCTCGGACTGGGCGAGCGAGACCGCCGCGACCGCGAAGAGCACCATCACCACGATGGCGAGCTGGAGCAGCAGCATCTCGCCCGCGAGGGTCTGGCGGCGGAAGGGGGTGACCACGACGTCCTCGATCTCCGACCTGGTGGTTTCCGGGTGCCGGGTCGCCCCATCATGGCTTCTGGCGGTGGCCGGGAAAAGACGTCCACGGCTGACACAAAGACCAAAACCTCCGTTGGTTCCGCAAGCGAGACAGGCCGTCGGGCTCGCTGCACGATGTGGCCCACCTCACCCCTCCATACCGACAGGTGGTGGCATTCGTGCGCCTGCGCACTCCTCTCGCCCTGCTCGGGGCCGCCGTACTGGTCCTCGTGGGACCGCCGCTGCTGACCACCGGCAGCGGCGCCGAGACCGGCACGCAGATCCCGGGCCTGCGGCTGATGGTTCCCAACACGCCCGGCGGCGGTTACGACATCACGGCCCGTACGGCCGCGAAGAACGCCGAGGACGCCGGACTCACCCACAACATCGAGGTGTTCAACCTCCCCGGCGCCGGCGGCACCGTGGGGCTGACCCGGCTGGTGAGCGAGCACGGCAACGGCAAGCTCGCGATGTCGATGGGGCTCGGTGTGGTGGGCGCGGCCCGCTCCAACCACGCGCCCAAGACCCTGGCCGACACCACGCCCATCGCCCGGCTCACCGAGGAGCAGGACGTGGTGGTCGTGGCCGACGAGTCGCCGTACCGGACGATCGACGAGCTGATCGAGGCGTGGAAGGACGATCCGGGCAAGCTGCCGGTCGGCGGCGGGTCCTCGCCCGGCGGGCCCGACCATCTGGCGCCGATGCTGATGGCGCGGGCGGCCGGGATCGCGCCGAAGGAGGTCAACTACATCCCCTTCGACGGCGGTGGCGAGCTGCTCGCCTCGATCCTCGGCAACAAGGTCGCCTTCGGGGTGTCCGGGGTGGGCGAGTACCTGGACCAGATCAAGGCGGGTGAGCTGCGGGTGCTCGCGGTCACCGGTCCGGAGCGGGTGGCCGGGCTCAAGGACGCGCCGACGCTGAAGGAGTCCGGGTACGACGTGAACTTCACCAACTGGCGCGGCATCGTCGCCCCGCCCGGACTGACCGACGCCGAACGGGACAAGCTCACCGGGCTCGTTGAGGCGCTGCACGACTCGCCGGAGTGGCAGAAGTCGATGGACCAGAACGGCTGGGAGGACGCCTTCCTCACCGGCGAGAGATTCGGCGACTTCCTGGACGCCCAGGACAAGCGCGTGGTGTCGGTGCTGAAGGAGCTGGGACTGTGACGACACGGACGGAAACTCCCCCCACGACGACCGCCGAACGGCGCTCGTGGCTGCGCGAGCACTCCGAACTCGGCGTGTGCGTCCTGCTGTTGGCGCTCGGGGTGCTGGTGCTCACCGATGCGCTGACCATGGACGTGGACATCGCCCAGCGCGGTCCGGTCGGCCCCAAGACCGTGCCGATCGTGGTCGGGATCGGGCTGCTGGTCATCGCCGCGCTGCTGGCCGTGGACGTGCTGCGCGGCGGGCACGGGCAGGCGGAGACGGGTGAGGACATCGACCTGTCCGAGCCCGCCGACTGGCGCACGGTGGCGCTGCTGGCCGGGGTGTTCCTCGGCTCGGCTGTCCTCATCGAGCCGCTGGGCTTCCCGGCCGCGGGCGCCCTGCTGTTCTGGGGCGCGGCCTACGCGCTGGGCAGCCGCCGCATCGACCGCGATCCGCTCATCGCGGCCGTGCTCTCCCTGCTCACCTACGTCGTCTTCAACAACCTGCTCGGAGTGCCGCTGCCCGGCGGTCCGCTGATGGGAGCGCTGTGACATGAACGCCCTCAACTCCCTCATGGACGGCTTCGGCACGGCCCTCACCCCGGTCAATCTGCTGTGGGCGGCGCTCGGGGTGCTGCTGGGCACCGCGATCGGCGTACTGCCCGGCATCGGTCCGGCGATGGCGGTGGCGCTGCTGTTGCCGGTGACGTACGGGCTCGATCCGACCGGCGCGTTCATCATGTTCGCGGGCATCTACTACGGCGCGATGTTCGGTGGCTCCACGACCTCGATCCTGCTCAACACACCGGGTGAGAGTGCCGCGGTGGTCGCGGCCATGGAGGGCAACCCCATGGCCAAGTCGGGGCGGGGCGCGCAGGCTCTCGCGGCGGCCGCCATCGGGCACTTCGCGGGCGGGATGGTCGGCACGATCCTGCTGGTGATGCTGGCGCCGACGGTCGCCGAGCTGGCCGTGGACATCGGCGCGCCGGACTACTTCGCCATCATGGTGCTGGCGTTCATCGCCGTGACGTCGGTGCTGGGCTCCTCGCGGATCAGAGGGCTCGCCTCCTTGCTGATCGGACTCACCATCGGTCTGGTGGGCCTGGACCAGATGACCGGCCAGCAGCGGCTGACCTTCGGCTCGCTCCAACTCGCCGACGGCATCGACGTGGTGATCGTGGCGGTGGGTCTCTTCGCGATCGGCGAGGCGCTGTGGGTCGCGGCTCATCTGCGGCGCAGCCCGGGTGAGGCGATACCGGTCGGGCGTCCGTGGCTGGGCAAGGACGACGTCCGGCGGACCTGGAAGTCCTGGGCGCGCGGTCCGTTCATCGGCTTCCCGTTCGGCGCGATCCCGGCGGGCGGCGCGGAGATCCCGACCTTCCTGTCCTACGTCACGGAGAAGCGCCTGTCGAAGCACAAGGACGAGTGGGGCAAGGGCGCGATCGAGGGCGTCGCGGGACCGGAGTCGGCGGCGTCCGCCTCGGCGGCGGGCACGCTCGTCTCCATGCTCACCCTCGGCCTGCCGACCACGGCGGTCGCGGCGGTCATGCTCGCCGCCTTCCAGCAGTACGGCATCCAGCCGGGACCGCTGCTGTTCGAGCGCGAACCCGACCTGGTCTGGGGCCTGATCGCGTCCCTGTTCGTCGGCATGGTGCTGCTGCTCGCGCTCAACCTGCCGCTGGCACCGGTGTGGGCGAAGCTGCTGCGGATCCCGCGGCCCTATCTGTACGCGGGGATCCTCTTCTTCGCGGCGGTCGGCGCCTACGCGGTCGGCGGCGAGGTGATCGACCTGGTGATCCTTCTGGTCATCGGCCTGATCGGCTTCGGTATGCGGCGCTACGGGCTGCCCGTGCTGCCCGCCGTCATCGGCGTCATCCTCGGCCCGAACGCCGAGCAACAGTTGCGCCGGGCCCTTCAGATCAGTGACGGCAGTGTCTCGGGCCTGGTCAACACGCCGTTCTCGGTGACGGTTTACGTGGTGGTGGCCGTGCTGCTGGCGTGGCCCCTGCTGCGGAAGCTGCGCGCCAGGGCCTGAGCATCCGGTGTCCGATGCCCGGCCCCGGCGCGCGTGCCGCGGATCAGTCCGCCATGCCGTTGAACATGCCGGGCCGGTAGGAGCCGCCCTGGTTGTGCAGGATCACGCCGAACCGGTTGGAGGCGTTGATCATGGCAATCAGGGCGACCAGTGCGACGGTCTGGTCGTCGTCGTAGTGCTTGCGCACCAGGGCCCAGGTCTCGTCGGAGACGCCCTGGTGCGCGTCGGCGAGCCGGGTGCCCTCCTCCGCGAGCGCCAGCGCGGCCCGCTCGGCCTCGCTGAACACGGTGGAGTGCCGCCAGGCGGCGACCAGGCCGACGCGGTCCGGGGTCTCCCCGGCCGCGGCGGCCTCCTTGATGTGGATGTCGACGCAGAAGCCGCAGCCGTTGATCTGGCTGGCGCGCAGGCTGACCAGCTCATGGGTCGTCTTGGGCAGCGAGGACTGCTCGATGAGCCGGTTGATGCCGTAGGTCCGCTTGGCGATCTTGGTGCCGAGGTCGTTGGTGAGCAGGTCGAAACGAAGTTCCATCGGGTGCTCCTGGTGAGTGGTGCGAAGTGCTGTCGGTCATGGGATGCCGACGCCCCGGCTGCTGTGACAGTGACGAGCGGCACATCCCGGCGATGTCACAAGTCGGCCGTGTCGGCATGTCTGTTGGGCGAAACCGTCGAGAGAACAGCGGAGGGACCACGCATGGCCGACACGGCGCACACCGGTACGGGCGACCCCGCCACCCGGGCCTTCATCGCCCACCGGAACCTGCTCTTCACGGTGGCCTACGAATTGCTCGCCTCGGCCGCCGACGCCGAGGACGTGCTCCAGGAGACCTGGCTGCGCTGGGCGGGCGTGGACCTCGACGCCGTACAGAACCACCGCGCCTACCTGGTCCGCATCGTGACCCGGCAGGCCCTGATGCGCCTGCGCACTCTCGACCGCCGCAAGGAGACCTACGTCGGCCCCTGGCTGCCCGAGCCGCTGCTGACGGCGCCGGACGTGGCGGAGGACGTGGAGCTGGCCGACAGCGTCTCGATGGCGATGCTGCTCGTCCTGGAGACGCTCACGCCGACGGAGCGGGCGGTGTTCGTGCTGCGCGAGGTCTTCGCCCTCGACTACGACGAGATCGCCGAGGCCGTCGACAAGTCCCCGGCGGCGGTACGCCAACTCGCCCACCGCGCACGCTCCCACGTCGCCGAACGCCGCCCCCGCGGAGACGTCTCGGCGGCCGATACCCGCGCCGCCCTGGCAGCCTTCCAACGGGCCGTCGAAACAGGCGACTTGCAGACCCTGCTCGACATCCTCGCCCCGGACGTCGTCTTCCTGGGCGACGGCGGCGGAGTCGCCCAGGCCACGCTCACCCCGATCATGGGCGCCGACCGGGTGGCGGCCCTGCTCTCGGCATCCCGCTTCACGGCCGACTCCCCTCTCCAGACCGCCCACGTCAACGGCGGCCCGGCCCTGGTCCTCCGGCTCGCGGGCGAGGTCGACACGGTACTGGCGCTCCGCATCGACGAGGGACTGATCACGGGCCTGTACGCGGTACGCAACCCGGAAAAGCTGTCCCGGATGGAGCGGGAGACGGAGCTGCGTCGGTGAGCCTCAGAGGATCAGTCGTCCTCGCCCCTGTCCCGCTGCTTCTCCCGCCGCTTCTCCTCCCCCTTTTCGTCCTCGCCGTCGCCCTTCCCTCGGTCCTTCCCGTGGTGGTCGTCGTCGGGTGAGGGGGTGGCGGAGGGCGTCGCAGGCTCGGTGGTGGGCTGCGCGGAGGTGGCCGGCGGGGGCTCCGGTGCGGCGTTGTCGCCGTCGCCCGAGGACATGGCCATGCCGATGGCGGCCGAGGCGGCGAAGACCACGGCTCCGCCGAGCGCCAGCAGTGCCTTCGGGGACACCCTGCGGCTCCGGGCGGCGTGCGATCTGGTCGTGGTGGGCAGGCCCTCCGTCCCGGGCAGGTGCACCGACGCCAGTACGGCCGTCGCGGGGGCCGCGTCCTGCGGCCTGGGCAGGGGTGCCACGGGAGGTTCGGTCGGGGCCGCCAGCCACTCCGCGGCCTCCTCGGCGGTGGGGCGCTGTGCCGGGTCCTTCGCCAGCAGGCGCAGGACGTAGTCGCTGAGCGGCACCGGGATCTCGACGCGCAGGGTGGCGGGCGCGACGGGGGCCGCGTCGACGTGCTGCTGGACCACGGAGAGGGCGGTCGGGCCCAGGAAGGGCGGGCGGCCGGTGAGCAGTTCGTAGAGCACGCAGCCCAGCGAGTAGACGTCCGAGGCGGGCTGGGCGGGGCGGCTCAGGGCGCGCTCGGGGGCCAGGTACGCGGCGGAGCCGACGACCTTGCCGGTGCCGGTCAGGGCCATGGCGGCCTCGTGGGCGAACTTGGCGAGCCCGAAGTCGGTGATCTTCGCGGTGCGTTCCGCGGTGAGCATCACATTGGCCGGCTTGATGTCCCGGTGGATCACGCCCTCGCGGTGTGCGGCGGCGAGCCCCGCGGCCATCTGCGCCGCGATACCGGCCGCTTCCCACGGGTGCAGGATGCCGCGCCCGGCGCGCTCCTGCGCCAGGCTCCAGCCCTCGACGAGTTCCATCACCAGGTGGAGCATCCCGTCCCCGGCGCCGAAGTCGTAGACGGCGACCACGTTCGCGTGGTTGAGGCGGGCGGCGGTCCGGCCCTCCATGCGGAAGCGCTCGACGTCGGTCGCGCCGACCCGGTCCGGAACGTCGGCATGGAGGAGCTTCACGGCGACCGGCCGGCCCAGGATCTGGTCGGTGGCGCGCCAGACCTCGCCCATCGAACCGCGACCCAGGGATTCGTCGAGCCGGTAGCGATCCGCGACGAGCACGTGCACATCCATCCTTCCCCCGGAGCACCCGACCCCGGTCGGCCCAGCACCGGGGCTGGTTCAGGTCCGGGCCGGCCGGGGTCGAGGCTTGTCACGGGTCCCACGGGAGCCGCCCACGCGCGACCCATCCCGTACAGCGCGGCGCGTGCCACAGGTGTCACACCGCGTCAGCCGAAGCTTTCGATGACGCTCCGCCAGAGGGGTAGCCGCGACCGACAGATGTAGTTAGCCTTACCTAAGTTTCGAGCGCGGTTTCAGGGCGCTGTGGATCCGGTCCGGAGGATGCGTGAGGAAAGCGGACCCGCCGGGACGGGACGTCCTGCGGCGCGCGGTGGGCGGACAGCGCCGGGATGTCGCCGTCGGTGGCGTGCTGGGCATGGGCCACCAGACCGGCGAGGCGCTGGTGCCGGTGCTCATCGGACTCGCCATCGAGCGGGGCGTCGTGGACGGCGACGCGGGCGGGCTCGTGATGTGGCTCGTCGTCCTGGCCGTCGTCTACGTCGGCCTCTCCTACAGCTTCCGCTTCGCCGCCCGCGCCGGCGAGCGTGCCTCCGTGACCGCCGCGCACCACCTGAGGATCCAGCTCGTGGACCGGGTCCTCGCGCCCGAAGGCGGGGCCGCCGAACGGCGGTTGCCCGGGGAACTGGCCAACACCGCCACCGAGGACGCCAAACGGGTCGGCGCCGTCAGCATGGCCCTCGTCGTCGCGATCTCCGCCTCGACCGGGCTCGCGGTCGGCGCCGTCGTGCTGTTACGGATGTCCGTTCCGCTCGGGCTCCTCGTCCTGCTGGGCACTCCGCTGCTGCTGTGGCTCGGGCATCTGCTGAGCAAGCCCCTGGAGCGGCGCAGCGAGACCGAGCAGGAGCGGGCGGCCCGGGCCTCGGGCGTCGCCGCCGATCTGGTGGCCGGGCTGCGGGTGCTCAAGGGCATCGGCGCCGAACAGGCCGCCGTCGCCCGGTACCGCCGGATCAGCCAGGACTCGCTCACCGCCACCCTGCGCGCGGCCCGCGCCGAGGCCTGGCAGAACGGTGTGGTGACCATGCTCACCGGCGCGTTCCTGACGCTGGTCGCCCTGGTCGGCGGACGGCTCGCGGCGCGCGGGGACATCAGCCTCGGCGAGCTGGTCTCGGCGCTCGCACTCGCCCTCTTCCTCATCGGGCCGCTCTCCGAGTTCTCCTGGGTCAACGCCGAGTTGGCGCAGGGCCGGGCCTCCGCCGCACGGATCGCGGAAGTACTGGGCGCCGAGCACGCCGTGGCACAGGGGGCCGGTGCGCTGGACCGCGTCGAGGGAGGCCTGCGGCTGCGCGGTCTGTCGTACGGCCCCCTGCACGACGTGAACCTGGACGTCTCCCCCGGCGAGACGGTCGGCATCGTCACCGTCGACCCCGCCGACGCCTCCGCCCTCCTGCACTGCCTCGCCCGCCACGCCGACCCCGACGAGGGGGCCGTGGAGCTGGACGGAACCGCCCTGACGGAACTCGGGCTCGCGGAGCTGCGGGCCACGCTGCTCATCGCCGAGCATGACGCGGACCTGTTCGAGGGGACGCTGCTGGAGAACGTCCGGGCCGCCGCCGGTCCGGAGGCGCCCGTCGAGGCGGCGATCACCGCGTCCGGCACCGACGAGGTCGTGGGAACCCTGCCCGACGGCGCCGACACCGAGGTCACCGCTCGCGGGCGGTCGCTGTCCGGGGGTCAGCGGCAACGGGTGGCGCTGGCAAGGGCGTTGGCCGCCGACGCCCCGGTCCTCGTCCTGCACGAACCGGCGACCGCGGTCGACGCCGTCACCGAGGTTCGGATGGCGGCCGGGCTGAAGGAACTGCGCCACGGACGGACGACCGTACTGGTGACCAACAGCCCCGCCCTGCTCGCCGTCACCGACCGGGTCGTCCTGCTCGACCGGGGCTCGGTCGTCGCGGCCGACGCGCACGAGCGGCTGGTCCACCAGCACGTCGCCTACCGTACGGCGGTACTGGCATGAGCAAGTCCCAGGGTCCGCACCTCCTGCCCGTCGCGACCCCCGCCCGCACCCGCGCGGCTGTCGCCGAACTCTTACGCCCCCAACGGAAGTTGGCTCTCACCGCGTTCGCCGTGACGGTCGGCTCCACTGCCGTCGGACTGCTCACCCAGCCGCTGCTGGGGCGGATCGTGGATCTGGCCGCCGACCGCGGGTCCGTCGACGCCATCACCACCACGGCGGCGCTGCTCGTGGCCGTCGCCGTCGCCCAGGGTGTCTCCGCCGGGTTCGGCCTGTCGCTGATCTCCCGGCTGGGCGAGACCACGCTGGCGCGGCTGCGCGAGAGGTTCGTCGAGCGTGCCCTCGGGCTGCCGCTGGAACGCGTGGAGCGGGCCGGTGCCGGGGATCTGACCGCCCGGGTCACCGCCGATGTGTCCCTGGTCGCCGAGGCGGTGCGCAACGCCCTGCCGGAGCTGGCCCGTTCCCTGCTGACCATCTTCCTCACGCTCGGCGCGATGGCCCTGCTGGACTGGCGGTTCCTGCTCGCCGCGCTGCTCGCGGTGCCGGTGCAGGTGGCGACCGCCCGCTGGTACGTGGCCCGTGCCGTCCCGCTCTACGCCGAGCAGCGGGTGGCCGCGGGCGCCCAGCAACAGCAACTCCTGGACACGGTCGCCGGACGCTCCACGGTGCGGGCGTTCCGGCTGGAGCGGGAGCACGGCGAGCGGGTGGCGGAGCGGTCCTCGTCGGTGGTGGCGCTGACCATGCGGGGGGTGCGGCTGGTGCTGGGCTTCTACAGTCGGCTGCACATCGCCGAGTACATCGGGCTCGCCGCCGTCCTGTTCACCGGGTACTGGCTCGTCCGGCAGGGCTCGGCGTCCGTGGGCACCGCGACCGCCGCCGCGCTGTACTTCCACAGTCTGTTCACCCCGGTCAACGCCGCCCTCGTCCTCCTCGACGACGCCCAGTCGGCGACCGCGGGCCTGGCGCGCCTGGTCGGCGTCACCGATGAGCCGACAGCGCAGGAGAAGGGCCACGCGGCGGATACAAGGGACCGCCGCTTCGAGGTCACCGTGCGCGGTCTTCAGCACGCCTACCGGCCCGGCCATCCCGTGCTGCACGACATCGACCTGACGATCCACCACGGCGAGCGGGTGGCGCTGGTCGGCGCCAGCGGGGCCGGGAAGACGACCCTGGCCCGGCTCGTCGCGGGCATCCAGCCACCCACCGCCGGCACCGTCCTGGTCGACGGCGTCCCCCCGACCGAGCTGAGCCGGGACGCCGCGCGCCGCACAGTCGCCCTGGTCACCCAGGAGGCCCATGTCTTCGCGGGCCCGCTCGCCGACGACCTCCGGCTCGCCGAGCCCGACGCCACCGACGACGAACTGCGGGCCGCGCTCGACCGGGTCGACGCGCTGGCCTGGGCCGAGGCACTGCCCGACGGACTGGCCACGGTCGTCGGCGACGGCGGCCACCGGCTCACCGGCGACCGGACGCAGGCCCTGGCACTGGCCCGGCTGATCCTCGCCGATCCGCCGCTGGTGATCCTCGACGAGGCCACCGCCGAGGCGGGCAGCGCGGGGGCACGCGCGCTGGAGAAGGCGGTCGCCCGCGCGGTGGACGGCCGTACCGCGCTGATCGTGGCGCACCGGCTCAGCCAGGCGGCGACCGCCGACCGGATCGTCGTCATGGACGCCGGGCGCATCGTCGAGACGGGCACGCACCACGAACTGCGCGCCGCCGGCGGTCGATACGCCGCACTCTGGGCCGCCTGGTCCGACACCCGAGACACCTCAGACTCCCGCTCCTAGATCAAGGCGCCCCACACACCCAGCTCGACGCACCCCGCTCCACAGGACACCGAACCGAAGGACCAGCGATGTTCCGCTCCCGCAGGGCTCCACGGCTCGCCGCCGCGCTCGCCTCCTCCCTCCTGCTCCTCACCGCCGCCACGGCCTGCGGTGACGACGACTCGGACTCCGGTACGCCGGAATCCGACCCGAAGGCGGGCGGCTCCGGCGCCTCCGCCTTCCCGGTCACCCTCGCCCACAAGTACGGCAGTACGACGATCGAGGCCGAGCCGAAGCGGATCGTCACCGTCGGCCTCACCGACCAGGACTCGGTCCTCGCCCTCGGCTCGGTCCCGGTCGGCACCACGGAGTGGCTCGGTGGCTACAAGGGCGCCGTCGGCCCCTGGGCCGAGGACAAGCTGTCCGGGGCGGAGGCGCCGACGGTGCTCAAGGACACCGGCACCGGGCCGCAGGTGGAGAAGATCGCCGCGCTCAAGCCGGACCTGATCCTGGCCGTGTACGGCGGGCTCACGAAGGAGCAGTACGAGTCGCTGTCGAAGTTCGCCCCCGTGGTCGCCCAGCCCAAGGAGTACAACGACTACGGCGTCCCCTGGCAGGAGCAGACGGCGACCATCGGCAAGGCGCTGGGCAAGCCGGACGAGGCCACGGCCGCGGTGAAGGAGACCGAGGAGGCCATCGCGGCGGCGGTTAAGGAGCACCCCGAGTTCGCGGGGAGGACGGCCGTGATGGCCACGCCGTACGAGGGCATGTTCGTCTTCGGCAGCCAGGACCCGCGCTCGCATCTCCTCACCGACCTCGGCTTCGAGCTGCCGAAGGACCTGGACAAGGCGATCGGTGACCAGTTCGGCGCGAACATCAGCAAGGAGCGCACAGATCTGCTGGACCAGGACGCGCTCGTGTGGCAGGTCGGCGATGTCGTCAAGGACGCCGACAAGCTGCACAAGGACGCCTCGTACAAGGATCTGACGGTGGTCGGCGAGGGCCGCGAGGTGTACGTCAACGAGACCAGTGACTACGGCAACGCGCTGTCCATGGGCACGGTCCTGAGCCTGCCGTACGTCGTCGAGCGGCTGGTGCCGCAGCTGGCGGCGGCCGTCGACGGCAAGGCGGACACGAAGGTGGAGCAGCCCGCGTCCTGACTCCGGGGAACGCGAGAAGGGGGGCGGCCGGACGGCCGCCCCCCTTTCCCATGGGGTCAGTTGTCCATCGCCTCGGCGAGGCTGCGGGGCCGCATGTCGGTCCAGTTCGTCTCGACGTACTCCAGGCAGGACTGCCGCGCCGCCGGGCCGTGGACCACCCGCCAGCCGGCCGGGACGTCGGCGAAGTCCGGCCAGAGGCTGTGCTGGTTCTCGTCGTTGACGAGCACCAGGTAGACGCCCTCGGGGTCCTCGAACGGGTTGCTCATGCTGTTCCTCTCCTCACGGCTTCACGGCGATCACGGCCTTGTGGCCTCACGGTCGACTTGTGCGCTCTGCCCGTGCGACGAGCCCCTCCAACGCCCGGAACCAGGTCTCGGCCAGATCCCGCACCGTCTCGTCCGACAACAGCCCTTCCAGATAGGACCAGTGGGCGGTCAGTACCGGCCCGTCCGCCCGGTCCTCGGTCACCACGTTGATCGTCAGCGCGTGGCCCTGCCGCATCGCGGCCTCGGGCCCGATGTCGGCCGCGTCCTCCTCGGGCGCATAGGACCAGTCCGTCTCCTCGGGGACCCCGAAGCGGCCCAGGTAGTTGAACTCGACGCGGGCGGGTTCGCGGGCCGCCAGCGCCTCGCGGGTGCGGGAGTTGAGGTGGCGCAGCATGCCGTAGCCGACGCCGTTGGCGGGCAGCGACGCCAGGTGCTCGCGCACTCGTCGTACGGCTTCCTCGGCGGCCGGTCCGCCCGCGAAGGCATCGGCGGGGTCGGCCGGGCCGGAGTCGAGGCGTACCGGGAAGACGCTCGTGAACCAGCCGACCGTACGGGACAAGTCGGCGTCGTCCCCCGCGAGTTCCTCGGCACGGCCGTGGCTCTCCAGGTCGACGAGGACCGAGGTGTCGGTGCCCCCGTCGCGGCGCCGCCGGTCGGCGAAGGCCAGGGCGAGTCCGGCGAGCAGGACGTCGTTGACGGTGGCGCCGAACGCCGCGGGGACGGCGGACAGCAGCGGGCCGGTGTGCCCGGCGGGCAGACGCAGGACGACTTCCCGCTGGGTGGCGGTGGTGTCACGGTCCGGGTCGAGATCGCGCGCGAGCGGGAACGGCTCGGTGCCGCCGCCGTCCAGGACGCCGGTCCACAGGGGCAGTTGGGCCTCCAGGGCCGGATCCTGGGCCCGCTCCGTGAGCAGCCGAGCCCAGCGGGCGAAGGAGGTCCCGACCGGGTCGAGTTGTGCTGTGCGCCCCGCGCCGACGGCCTCCCATGCCGCCGCCAGATCGGGCAGCAGCACCCGCCAGGACACCCCGTCGACGACGAGATGGTGAGCCATCAGCAGCAGCCGTCCCGGCGCGTCACCCGCGTCGAACCACACGGCGCGGACCATGGCGCCCGCGTCGGGATCGAGCAACGCCCGTGCGGCATAGGCGTGTTCACGTACCGCCTCGCCCAGCGCCTCGCCGTCGAGCCCCGCCACGTCCACCCGGTCCAGCCATCCGGCGGCGTCGACCTCTCCGACGGGCGGCACGTGCAGCGACCACTCCTGCGAAGAGGCGCGCACCAGCCGTGCCCGGAGGAGGTCGTGCCGGTCGGCCAGGGCCTGGAGCACGGCGGTCAGACCCGGCAGGTCCAGGCCGGCGGGCGTGCGGACGACAGCGCCCTGGTGGTACGTCGAGAAGGGACCGCCGAGTTCGCGCAGCCAATGCATCACCGGGGTGAGCGGCACGGTTCCGGTGCCATCGTCCTCGGGGCGCGCCGTGGCGCTGTCGGCGGACTCGGCGACCATGCTGAGCGCGGCGGCCGTGCGATGGCGGAAGACCAGGCGTGGAGTGATCCGTACCCCCGCCGCCCGGGCCCGGCCGACGAGCTGCATCGCGACGATGCTGTCGCCGCCGAGCGCGAAGAAGTCGTCGTCCACGCCGACCTGTTCGAGCCCCAGCACCTCGGCGAATACCGCACAGAGCGCCGCTTCGACGGGAGTGGCGGGGGCGCGTCCGGAGGAGAGGGCGGCGAAGTCGGGGGCGGGCAGGGCGGCCCGGTCCAGCTTACCGTTGGCCAGGTGCGGGAACCGGTCGAGGGGAACGACGGCGGCCGGGACCATGTGGTCGGGCAGCCGGACGGCGACATGGGCGCGCAGCTCGGCGGGGTCGGCGTCCGGGGCGATCACGTAGGCCACCAGCAGCTTGCGCGCGCCGTCCTGATGCACCGTCACCAAAGCCTGGCCGACGGCGGGATGGGTGGTGAGGGCGGACTCGATCTCGGCCGGTTCGATGCGGAAGCCGCGGATCTTGACCTGGTCGTCGGCGCGGCCGAGGTAGTCCAGGCGCCCGTCGGTCGTCCAGCGGGCCAGGTCGCCGGTGCGGTACAGCCGGGCGCCGGGCGCGCCGAAGGGGTCGGCCACGAACCGTTCCGCTGTCAGGGCGGGTGCGCCCAGATAGCCGCGCGCGAGTCCGCCACCGGCGAGATACAGCTCGCCGGTCACACCTGGCGGCACCGGCCGCAGCCGCCCGTCCAGGACGTAGGCCCGGGTTCCCGCCACCGGCCGTCCCACCAGCGGCCGTTCACTGTCGCCGACCCGTGCCACCAGGGCGTCCACGGTGGATTCGGTCGGCCCGTAGAGATTGAACGCCTCGGTGCCATTGAGCCCCGCCAGCCGCCGCCACTGCGCGAGCGGCACCGCCTCGCCGCCGACACCGACGACCGCCAGGGGGCAGTCGGCGCCGCGCAGGAGTCCGCTGTCGGCCATCTGCGCGAAGAAGGACGGGGTCACTTCGAGGAAGTCGAAGCGGTGCACGCGCACAGTCGCGGCGAGCAGTTCGGGGTCGCGCCGGACCTCCTCGGACACGATGTGGACGCAGTGCCCGTCCAGCAGCCACAACTGGGGCTGCCAGGAGGCGTCGAAGAAGAACGACCAGGCATGCCCGGCGCGTAGGTGCCGCCGTCCGGTGGCCTCGATCGCCGGTGCGTACAGCGTTTCGCGGTGGCTGTGGAAAAGGTTGCCGAGGGTTTCGTGGGTGATCACGACGCCCTTGGGGCGTCCGGTGGAGCCGGAGGTGTGGATGACGTAGGCGGGGTGACGGGGTGTCAGGGCGACCCGCAGGTCGAGGTCCTGTTGTTGGGCGATCCGCTCGGCCGTGGTGGGCTCGTCCAGGACCAGCCGTGCGGCGTCCTCGGGCAGGAGGCTGGTGAACTCGCGGGTGGTAAGGGTCACCATGGGCCGGGCGTCGGCCATGACGTCGGCCGTGCGGTCCCGTGGCGCCTCGGGGTCGAGCGGCACGTACGCCGCGCCCGCCTTGTGCACGGCGAGGACGGCCACCAGGAACCGTGCGGTACGCGGCAGTGCCAGCGCCACGAACCGCTCGGGGCCCGCGCCGAGTTGGACCAGGAGCCGGGCGAGCCGGTTGGCTTCCGCATTGAGTTCGGCGAAGGTCAGCTCCACGCCGTCGGAAGCCACCGCGGGCTGTCCCGGGTGTTCCCGCACGCGTGCCTCGAACAGAGCGGGCACGGTCGTCGGGGCGCCGAGGGCGGGACGGCTGTGCCAGCCCGCCTCCAGGCGCCGCCGTTCCTCCGGGTCGAGGATGTCCACCCGGCCCACGGTGACGTCGGGGTCGGCGACGACCGCGCGCAGGACGCGCCGCAGCCGGTCGGCGAAGGACTGGGCGGTGGTGTGGTCGAACAGGTCGGCGCTGTACTCCAGGACCCCGTCGACGCCGCTGCCGTCGGGGCGCTCCACGAAGTCGAAGGACAGGTCGAACTTGGCGGTCGTCTGCGCCACGTCGTCCCGGCGGGCGCGCAGGCCGGGCAGGCCCGCCTCCTCCTCACCGGCGGCCAGGTACACGACCATCACCTGGAACAACGGGTGCCGAGCCAGGGACCGGGCCGGGTTGAGCACTTCCACCAGCCGCTCGAACGGAACGTCCTGGTGGTCGAACGCCGCGAGATCGGCCTCCCGCACCCGGGCCAGCAGCTCGCGGAAGGTGGGGTCACCGGAGGTGTCGGTGCGCAGCACCAGGGTGTTGAGGAAGAAGCCGACCAGGTCCTCCAGAGCCGCGTCGGTGCGCCCGGAGATCGGACTGCCGATCGGGATGTCCTCGCCGGCGCCCAGCCGGGTGAGGAGGGCTGCCACGGCGGCCTGGAGCACCATGAACGCGCTGACGCCATGGTCGCGGGCCAACCGCTGGAGATCCGCGGCGAGTTCGGCGTCGAGCGACAGGTCGGCCGAGCCGCCCCGGTAGGTGGCCTCCAGCGCTCGCGGCCGGTCGACGGGCAGCGCCAGCTCCTCCGGCAGGCCCGCCAACGCGCCCTGCCAGTAAGCGATCTGGCGGTCCCCCACCTCGGCGAGCAGCCGCTGCTGCCAGAGCGTGTAGTCGGCGTACTGCACCGGCAGCGGTGCCCACTCGGGCGCCCGCCCCTCGGTCCGGGCGGCGTAGGCGAGGGCCAGATCCCGGTTCAGGGGTGCCTGCGACCACTCGTCACCGGCGATGTGGTGCAGCAGGAGCAGCAGCGTCCACTCCTCCTCGCCGGTGCGGAACACATGGACGCGCAGCGGGATTTCGCGGTCCAGCGCGAAGCCGTACGTCCCGGCCTGCTTCAGCCGGTCGGCCAGCCGTTCCTCTGCGATGTCCTCCGTCTCGAAGGGGATGCGGACCTCGTCCGGGTCCAGCACCCGCTGGTAGGCCCGGCCCTCTACGTCGGGGAACACCGTGCGCAGCGTCTCGTGCCGCACGACGAGATCGTCGACGGCGGCCCGCAGCGCCTTGACGTCCAGCGCCCCGGTCAGCCGCCAGGCCGAGGGGATGTTGTACGTCGCGCTGGGGCCCTCCACCTGGTACAGCACCCACAGCCGCTGCTGGGCGGAGGACAGCGGCAGACGCTCGGGGCGTGGGCGGACCGTGAGCGCGGGGACCGCCCTCGCGGTGCCGTCCGTCGCGAGGCTACCGGCGAGCCGGGCCACCGTCCGCGCGTCGAACACCGTGCGCAGGGACACCTCGACGCCGAGGGCGGCGCGGATCCGTGCGGTCAGCCGCATCGCCAGCAGGGAGTGGCCGCCCAGCGCGAAGAAGTCGTCGTCGACGCCGACTCCGGGCAGCCCGAGCGTGCTCGCGAACAGTCCGCAGAGGATCTCCTCGCGGGGTGCGCGCGGCCGTCCGCCGTTGCCGGCCTCCGCCGCGAAGTCGGGCGCGGGCAGCGCTCGGCGGTCCAGCTTGCCGTTGGGGGTGAGCGGCAGGGCGTGGAGGATGACGAAGGCGGCCGGGACCATGTGCTCGGGCAGGGCGGCGGCGCTGTGGCGGCGTAGCTCTGCCGGATCGGCCCCGTGACCCGCAGCCGGTACGAGGTAGGCCACGAGCCGCTGGTCGTGTGCGACGACGACGGCGTGCCCGACGGACGGGTGCCGGGCGAGCACGGACTCCACCTCGCCGGGTTCGACGCGCATCCCGCGGATCTTGACCTGGTCGTCGGTGCGGCCGAGGAAGGCGAGCGTGCCGTCGGCGGTCCAGCGGGCCAGGTCTCCCGTGCGGTACATCCGGGCGCCGGGCGCGCCGTACGGGTCCGCGACGAAGCGCTCCGCGGTGAGGCCGGGGCGGTCCAGGTAGCCGCGGGCCAGCTGGACGCCCGCCAGATACAGCTCCCCCGCGACGCCGGGCGGGACCGGGCGCAGTGCGGCGTCCAGGACGTAGGCGCGGGTGTTCCACACCGGGCGACCGATCGTCACCTGCCCGGCCCCGGCGGGCACCTCGACGGCGGTGACGTCGACGGACGCCTCCGTGGGCCCGTACAGGTTGTGCAGCCGCGCGGGCAGCAGCCGGTGGAAGCGCTCGGCGACCGACGGCGGCAGCGCCTCGCCGCTGCACATCACCTGACGCAGTCCGGTGCAGTGCGCGGCGGCCGGTTCCTCCAGGAAGGCCTGGAGCATCGACGGCACGAAGTGCGCTGTCGTGATGGCGTGTTCCTGGATCAGCGCGGCCAGATACGCCGGGTCCCGGTGGCCTTCCGGCCGCGCGACGACCAGCGTGGCGCCGGTGATCAGCGGCCAGAAGACCTCCCAAACGGAGACGTCGAACCCGGCGGGGGTCTTCTGGAGCACCCGGTCCTCGGGCGTGAGCCGGTAGGTGTCCTGCATCCACAGCAGCCGGTTCACGATGCCCGCGTGCGGGACGACGACTCCCTTGGGGCGGCCGGTGGACCCCGAGGTGTAGATGACGTAGGCCGGGCTCAACAGGTCGTAGGCTGCGGGGAGTTCACCCTGCGGCCCGTCCGGGAGCGCGTCCCGGATCACGCACACCGGTCGCGCGTCGTCCAAGGTGAACGCGAGGCGCTCCGGCGGCAGGTCGGGGTCCAGCGGCAGATACGCGCCGCCGACCCTGTGCACCGCGAGCAGGGCCACGATCAGCTCGGCCGACCGGGGCAGCGCCACCCCCACCGTGCTCTCGGAGCCCACGCCCATCCCGGCGAGAACCCGTGCCGTGTGCTCTACGCGGGCATCCAACTCAACATAGGTGAGCCGCTGTTCGCCGAAGACCAGGGCCAGGGCGTTGGGCGTCCGGGCGGCCTGTTCACGGAACAGCTCCGGCAAGGTCGTAGCGCTCACGTCGTGCGCGGTGTCGTTCCACCGCTCGATGACCAGCTCGCGTTCGTCGGCGTCCAGGACCTGGAGGTCGCGCACGCGCAGGTCCGGGTCGGTGGCCACCTGCTCGAGCAGCCGGACGAGTTGGCGGGTCAGCCGCCGCGCCGCCGACTCGTCGCACAGGTCGAGGGCGTGCTCCAGCAGGAGCACCAGTCGGCCGGGACCCGTCTCGTCCACGAAGGTGAAGTGGAGGTCGAACTTGGCCATGCCGGTGTCCATGTCGAACCACTCGGTGGGCAGCGCCAGCACGTCGGGGTCGCCGTCGGGCCGGTAGTGGTAGCCGAGCATGACCTGGAAGAGCGGGTTGCGGCCGGTCGCCCGGGGTGGGTTGAGGGCCTCGACGAGTTGGTCGAAGGGCAGGTCCTGGTGCTCGAAGGCGGCCAGGGAGGACTCTCGTACGCGGGCCAGCAGGGCCCGGAAGGTGAGGTCGGGGCCGGAGAGGTCGGTGCGCAGGACGAGGGTGTTGACGAAGAAGCCGACCAGGTCGTTCAAGGCCTCGTCGGTGCGGCCCGCGACGGGTGCGCCGAGCGGGATGTCCTCCCCCGCGCCCAGCCGGTTGAGCAGAGCGGCGGTGGCGGCCTGGAACAGCATGAACATGCTGGTGCCGGTGGCCCGGGAGAGGTCGCGCAGGGCTCGGCCGATGTCGGGGTCCAGCTCCAGACGGACCTTGCCGCCGCGTCCGGTGGGCTCGTCCGGGCGTGGCCGGTCGAGGGGCAGGGCCAGTTCGTCGGGGAGGTCGCGCAGGGCCTCGCGCCAGTACGCGAGCTGTCCGGCGCCGACCTCGCCGAGCAGGGTGTCCTGCCACAGGGTGTAGTCGGCGTACTGGACCGGCAGCGGCGCCCAGTCGGGGGCGCGGCCCTCGCGGCGGGCCTGGTAGGCGGTGCCGAGATCGGTGAGGAAGGGCCGGTCGGACCACTCGTCGGTGGTGCTGTGGTGCAGCATCAGCGCCACGACGTGATCAGCGCGGCCGAGCCGCAACACCTCGGCGCGCACCGGGAGTTCGATGCTCAGGTCGAAGGGGCGGCGCTGGGCGGCGGTGATCCGCGCGGCCAGATCTTCCTCGGCGCAGTCCTCGACGACGAAGGAAGGCTCGGCCTCCCCGATCCACTGGTATGGCTCGCCGTCGTCCTCCAGGAACCGGGTCCTCAACGCCTCATGACGTCCCGTCACATCACGCAAGGCGGCACGCAGCGCGTCGAGATCGAGCGAACCCCGAAGCCGGAAGACGAGCGGGAAGTTGTAGGCGACGCCCCCTGTGATCCGCTCGACCAGCCAGAGCCGCCGCTGGGCGGCCGACAGCGGAATCCGCGCGGGCCGCTCCGCGACCGGCTCCAGCACCGGGCGTGCCGGCCGCCCGGCCCGTGCCCGCAGGGCGAGCGCCTCCGGCGTCGGAGCCTCGAAGAGGTCCCGGATCGCCAGTTCCGCGCCCAGTTCGGTGCGCGCCCGGCTGATCAGCCGGGTGGCGAGCAGCGAGTGTCCGCCCAGGTCGAAGAAGTCGTCCTCCGCGCCGGTGCGCGGCAGCCCCAGCACCTCGGCAAAGAGTCGGCACAGCACCTCCTCGACCGGAGTGCGGGGCCCACGCCCCGCCGACAGGGCCACCGCGGGCGCGGCGTCCGGCAGGGCGCGCACATCGAGCTTGCCGTTGTCGTTCATCGGCAGCCTGGGCAGCACCACGAAGGCGGCCGGGACCATGTATCCGGGCAGCCGTCGTCCCAGGTCGTCCCTGAGCCGCCGGACGAGCGCGCCCTGGCCCCGGGTGGCGGTGGGGGTGTTGGCGTACGGGTCGGTGCCGCGGTCGGCGCGGGGGCGGTACAGGTCGAGGGTGCGGCCGGAGTGCGTGTCGGGGACGAAGACGGCATCGAAGAAGCCCGGTTCGTCGGACCAGGTGGTCAGGACGCGATAGCCGTGCGCCGCTCCCAACTCCCGTAGATCCTCTGGCTCCTGTCCGGCGTCCCGCAAAGGCAGCGCCCCGTCCATCGCGTGCATCGCGGCCAGGTCGGCGGCCGTACGCGGGTCCGGGATGCGCCGGACCCTCAGCGGCTCGGTGCCGTCCAGGCGGCCCAGGAGGTCGGCGCCCCAGGTGAGTTCGAAGGCGTCGTCCAATCGGACGGCGGCTGCCGTGTCGGCGTACAGGACGACGTCGTACCGGTAGCGCGTCAGCTCGTTGTGGTGGCGTCCCGCCTTGGTGCGCAGTTCGACGCCGACGCCGAGGGTGGCGAACCAGTCGGGGTCGACGAGGAGTTCCTTCTCCAGGGCGAGTCCGCGGTCCACTGCCCGGCGCAGGGGATCGGCGTCGCGGGCGGCCTGGATGCCGGTCTGGAAGACGCGCGCCTGCCGCAGGTCCCGCACGTCACCGAGGAACAGGGCGCCGCCCGGAGCGAGCAGCGACATCGCGCCCCTGATCACCTTGCGAAGATAGTCCAGGCTCGGGAAGTACTGGACGACGGAGTTGATGACGACGGTGTCGAAGAACCCGGTGGGCAGACCATCCGTCACCTCGGCTGCCTGGCAGCACAGTTGGACCTTTTGGGCCAGCTCCGGGTCGGCCTTGAGGTCTTCGTCGAGTTTGCGGATGACGGGTGCCGCGAAGTCGGTCGCCCAGTACGCCTCGGCGTCCGGGGCGAGCCGCGAGAGCAGCAGGCCGGAGCCGACGCCGATCTCCAGGATGCGCCTCGGGCTCAACTCCCGGATGCGCTCGACGGTCGCCTCACGCCACTCCCGCATATGGTCCAGGGGGATGGGCGTGCCGTCGTAGGAGCTGTCCCAGCCCGCGAAGTCCTCGGTGAAGAGGGCCGTGCCGATCTCGGTGTACTCGGCGGAGTAGATCTCCCGCCACTCCCCGATCTGCTCCCGTTCGGCCTCCTGGCGTGTCTCGGCGTCGGGTTCGGCCGGGACGACGTAGCCGACGAGCCGTTTCGTGCCGGGTGCGGAGGTGTCGTCGCGGGCGATGACGGCGGCCTGGGACACCTCGGGGTGCTGGGCGAGCGCGGTCTCGATCTCGCCGAGTTCGACGCGGTGGCCGCGGATCTTGACCTGGTCGTCGGTGCGGCCGAGGAAGTCGAGGTTGCCGTCCGGGCGGCGGCGGACGAGGTCACCGGTGCGGTAGACGCGCTCGCCGGGCCGCCCGTAGGGGTCGGCCACGAACCGCTCTGCGGTCAGGCCGGGCCGGTCGAGGTAGCCGCGGGCCAGGCCCACGCCCGCGATGTACAGCTCGCCCGCCACACCGTCCGGCACGGGACGCAGCCAGGTGTCGAGGAGGCGGGCGCGGGTGGCACGGATGGGGCGGCCCACGGTCGGGGTGGCACTGTCGTGAGTGCCGCCGCCGAGGGTGTTGATCGTGTACTCGGTGGGCCCGTACAGGTTGTAGCCGTAGGTGCCCTCGGTGTCCCGGAGGGTGTTCCACACCGTCTCGGTGACCGCCTCGCCGCCGAGCAGCACCAGCGGCGGCCGGTGCCCCTCCAACAGGCCTTCCTCGATGAGGAGATGGGCGTAGGTCGGGGTCACGTTGACCACGTCGACGCGGTGTTCCTCGCAGTACGCCACCAGCGCGATGGCGTCCCGGCGCAACTCCTCGTCACAGATGTGCACTTCATGGCCCTCGACGAGCCAGAGCAGCTCCTCCCAGGACATGTCGAAGGCGAAGGACACGGTGTGCGCGATGCGCAGGCGCCGCCCGCCCGCGGCGGCGATGGCCGGGGCGAAGATCTCCTTCTGGTGGTTGAGCTGCATATTGGTCAGTCCGATGTACGGGGTGGCCACGCCCTTGGGGCGGCCGGTGGAACCGGAGGTGTAGATCACGTACGCGGGGTGGTCCAGGCTGAAGGACACCCGTACGGGATCGGCGGGCAGGGCCGCGAGTTCGGCGGCCGTCGCCGGATCGTCGAGGAGGAGGCGCGGGGTGTCGCCGGTGAGGGTCTCCGACACGGCCCGGGTGGACAGCAGGAGCAGCGGGCGGGCGTCGGCGAGCATGAGCGAGAGCCGCTCGGCCGGGTGGTCCAGCTCCAGCGGCAGATAGGCGGCACCGGTGCGCAGCACCGCGAACAGCGCCACGACCGTGTCGATCGAGCGCGGCAGGCCGAGCGCGACGACCTTCTCGGGCCCGGCGCCGCGGGCGATCAGCAGTCGGGCCATGCGGTCGCAGCGGGCGTCGAGTTCGGCGTAGGTGACGGTCCGGGTGCCGAAGACCAGGGCGGTGGCGTCGGGGGTGCGGGCGGCCTGGGCGGCGAGCATTTCCGCGATGGTCTCGTGCGGCACGGGCTGCCGGCCCGCGTCCTCCTCGCGGGCCAGCGCGGCGGCCTCGGCGGGCAGCAGCGCGGAGAGTGAACCGACGGCGGCGGACGGATCGGCCACGAGTCGGGTGACCAACAGCACGAAACGGTCGATCAATTGATGCGCTTGGGCGTCGCCCAGCAGGTCCGGGCGGTAGGCGAGGGTGACGCGGACGCGCTCGCCGGGGGTGACGACGAGGTTGGCCGGGTAGTGGGTGGCGTCCACGTTGGCCACCGCGGTCGCGCCGTGCCGGTCGCGCAGCTCCGCGAGCCGCTCGTCGGTGTCGGCGTTGCGCAGCACGAACAGTGTGTCGAAGAGCCGGCGGTGCCCGGTCTCGGCCTGGAGGACTCCGAGGCCGAGGTGTTCGTACGGCATGACTTCGAGGCGGTCGCGCTGGATGCGGCGCAGCAGGTCCAGCACCGGTTCACGCGGGTCGAAGGCGATCCGGGCGGGCACGGTGTTGAGGAACATGCCGATGACGTTCTCGACGTCCGGAACCTCACTGGGCCGCCCGGCGACCGTCGTACCGAAGACGACGTCGGTGCGGCCGGACGTGCCCGCGAGCACCAGGCCCCAGGCCGCGTTGAGCACGGTGTTGAGGGTCAGGCCGTGGCGGCGGGCGGTGTCCCGCAGCCGCTCGGCGGTGTCCGGGTCGAGGACGGCGTCCAGGTGGCGTGGGATCACCGGTTCCAGGCCGCGGTCGTCAACGGCCGGGGCCAGCAGTGTCGGCTCGTCGAAACCGGCCAGGGCGGCCCGCCAGGCGCGGGTCGCGCCGGAGTCGTCCTGGCGCTCCAGCCAGGTCAGGTAGTCGCGGTACGAGCCGGGGCGGGCGAGCCCGGCCGGGTCGCCGCCGCTCTCGTACAGCGCGAACAGCTGGTCCAGGAAGAGCCAGGCCGACCAGCCGTCCCACAGGATCAGATGGCGGCCGATGACGAGCCGGTCACCGCGCTGCTCACCGAGCCGGACCAGCAGCATCCGGAAGAGCAGCGGACGGGTCAGGTCGAAGCGGCGGGCGCGCTCCTCGTCCAGCAACTCGCCCATCCGCCGGTCCTGTTCGGCCGTCGGCAGTCCGGACAGGTCGATCTCGGTGAGCGGGATGTCGGCGTCCCGGACGATGAACTGCACCGGCTGGCGCAGGCCGTCGCTGGTGAACCCGGCACGCAGGGAGGGGTTGCGGGCGAGCAGGGTGCGGGTGGCGGCGCGCAGCCGTTCGGCGTCGACGCGCTCGGCGAAGTCGAAGGACTCGTGGACGGTGTAGACGTCGAGGGCGCCGTCGTCGTAGGTGGAGTGGAAGAACAGGCCCTCCTGGAGCGGGGCCAGCGGCCAGATGTCCTCGATCCGGCCCGGGGCGAGCCGCTCGACGTGCGTGCGCTCCTCGTCGGTGAGGGCGAAGGCTTCGGCGACCGGTGCGCCGGATGCCTCCTCCAGGACCACTGCCGCGTCCGCCAGCGCGGCCGGTGTGCGGTGCTCGAAGACGTCACGCGGGCCGAGCGCCAGACCCGCGCGGCGGGCCCGGCTGGCGACGGCGATGGAGCTGATGCTGTCACCGCCGAGCAGGAAGAAGTCGTCGTCGACTCCGGCATCGGGCAGCTTCAGTACGGCGGCGAAGATCTCCGTGAGGAGCTGCTCGCGGGGGTTTCTCGGGGCGCGGGACTCGGCCCGTACGGCGTGCGGGGCGGGCAGCGCGTTCCGGTCGAGCTTGCCGCTGGGGGTCAGGGGCAGGGCGTCGAGCGCGACATAGGCGGTCGGGACCATGGGGGCGGGCAGGGTGCCTGTCAGGGCCTCGCGCAGTGCGGCCGCGTCGGCTGCTGTGCCGTCGGCGGGTACGACGTAGGCGACGAGCGCGTTGTCCCGTACCGTCACCGCGGACCGGGCCACGGCGGGCAGTCGGGTCAACGCGGCCTCGATCTCGCCGAGTTCGATGCGGTTGCCGCGCAGTTTGACCTGGCGGTCGGTGCGGCCCAGGTACACGATCACGCCGTCGGGGCGGCGCTGGACCAGGTCTCCGGTGCGGTACATACGGCTGCCGGGCGGCCCGTAGGGGTCGGCGGTGAACCGTTCGGCGGTGAGTGCCGGGCGGGCGTGGTAGCCGCGGGCGAGTTGCACGCCGGTCAGGTACAGCTCGCCCGGGACCCCGTCGGGGACGGGGCGCAGGCAGGCGTCGAGCACGCGCAGGCCGGTGTTCCACACCGGGCGGCCGATGGGTACGGAGGTGCCCTCGTCGGTGCCGTCGTAGGGGTGGTGGGTGACGTCCACGGCGGCCTCGGTGGGGCCGTAGAGGTTGTGCAGCGGTACGCCGGTCAGCTCCTGCCAGCGGTGTGCGGCGGCGGCCGGGAGTGCCTCGCCGCTGCTGAATACGCGGCGCAGGGATGCCGCCCAGGCGGGGTCGGCGGTCACCTCGTCGGACTGGAGGAACGCCTCCAGCATCGACGGCACGAAGTGCAGGGTGGTGATGCGCTCCTCGCGCACCAGAGCGGCCAGATAGGCAGGGTCACGGTGGCCGTCCGGCTTGGCGAGGACGACCGCCGCGCCTTCCAGGAGGGGCCAGAAGAACTCCCACACGGAGACGTCGAAGCTGGACGGGGTCTTCTGGAGAACCCGGTCGTCGGCCATGAGGCCGTACACGCCCTGCATCCACGCGAGCCGGTTGACTATGGCGCGGTGGGTGACGACGACGCCCTTGGGCAGTCCGGTGGAGCCGGAGGTGTAGATCAGGTAGGCCGGATCGTCGGGGTGGGCGGGGCGTACTGGGGCGGGATCGGTCGGGGGTTCTTCGGCGTCCAGCAGCAGGGCGACTGCGGTGTCCGGCAGCCGGTCGGCCGTCGTGGACAGGGTGACCACTGTCGTCGCCCCGCAGTCCGCGAGCATGTGCTCGACGCGGTCCGCCGGGTAGTCCAGGTCCAGAGGCAGGTAGGCGGCCCCCGACTTCAGTACGCCGAGCAGTGCCACCATCAGCTCAGCCGACCGGGGTACGGCGACCGCGACGAACGCCCCGGGACCCGCGCCCCGCCCGCGCAGTCGTACGGCCAACGCCTCGGCGCGTGCGTCGAGCTCGGCGTATGTCAGCCGCTCCTGCGCGTACACCACGGCCGTGGCGTCCGGGGTCCGGCCGGCCTGAGCGGTGAACGCCTCGGTCAGGGTGGTGGTCGGGACGGGGTGGTCCTCGCCGGTCGGGTGGGCGCGCAGGGCCTCGTCCGGGGAGAGCAGGTCGACGGAGGCGGCGGGCCGGGCGGGGTCGGCGGCGAGTGCCTCCAGTACGCGGGCCAGCCGGTCGCCGAGCACGCGCACGCTCTCGGCGTCCAGCCGCTCCGTGTGGTGCTTGAGCCGCAGGTCGAGCCGCTCCCCCGGCTTGACGACGAGGGCGAGCGGATAGTGCACCGCGTCGTGGAAGGCGTCGCCGGTGACGCGTACCCGGCCCGAGGCGTCGCGCAGGTCCGGCTCGGCGGGGTAGTTCTCGAACACCACCAGGGTGTCGAAGAGTTCGCCCTCGCCCGCGTGCCCGGCGAGCCGCTGGATCTCCGCGAGGCCGAGGTGCTGGTGGTCCAGCAGCCGCGCCTGTTCCTCCTGGAGCCGGGTCAGCAGGTCGCCGAGCGGCTCGCCCGGCGTCCAACGCAGCCTGGTCGGCAGGGTGTTGATGAACAGGCCGACCATGGCGGCGATACCGTCGACCTGGCTGTCACGGCCGGAGACGGTGGTGCCGAACACCACGTCGGCGCGGCCGGTGAGCCTGCCGAGGAACAGACCCCACGCCGCCTGGACGACGGTGCCGAGGGTGACACCGTGCTCGCGGGCGCGCTCCACGAGCCGTGCCGTGGTCCGCTCGGACAGCTCCACCCGGACGTGCGCCGGCCGTACCGGCGCCCCGGTGGCCGGGGAGTCGACCAGCCGGGTGGGCTCGTCGAGCCCTTCGAGTGCCGTGCGCCAGGCGGCGCGGGCCGCTTCGCGGTCCTGTCCGGCGAGCCGGTGCAGGAAGGCGCGGTAGGGGGTGACCTCCGGGAGCTGGGGGCTGTCGGTGCCGTAGCAGGCCATCAGTTCGCGGTGCAGGACGGGCAACGACCAGCCGTCGGCGACGATGTGATGGAAGGTCAGGACGAGTTGGCTGCGGTGTTCGCCGAGGCGGATCAGGGCGCAGCGCAGCAGGGGCGGTGCCGTCAGGTCGAAGCCCGCCGTGCGTTCATCGGTGGCGACCGCCTCGCCCAGCGACTCGCGGATCTCGCCGTCCTGTGCGGACAGGTCCACTTCGCGCCAGGGCAGTTCGACGTGCCGGGTGATGATCTGCACGGGGGTGCCGTCGGGGCCTTGGCGGAAGGCGGCGCGCAGGGGTGCGTGCCGGTCCAGCAGGCGCTGGGCGGCGCGGTGCAGGGTGGGGCCGTCGACCGGTCCGGAGAGATCGAGCACTTGCTGAACGACGTAGACGTCGTCCCGGGTGCCGCTGGTCAGGGAGTGGAAGAAGAAGCCCTGCTGGAGGGGGGTGAGCGGGAGCAGTTCTGCGATGTCGAGGGGGTGGGCGCCCTGGATCTCGGCCAGTTCGCCGGGGCTCAGGGCCGCGTACGGCTCCGTCGGCCCGTTCTGCTCCTCGACGCGCTCGACGGCCGCCTGGGCGAGGGCCTCGGCGGTGCGGTGGCGGAAGACGTCGCGGGTGGTCAGGGCGAGCCCGGACTCGCGGGCACGGATGAGGAGTTGGATGGCGGTGATGCTGTCACCGCCGACGGCCAGGAAGTCGTCCTCGGCCGTGATCGAGTCCAGCCCGAGCACCTCGGCGAACAGGGCACAGAGCAGTCGTTCACGCGGGGTCTCGGGTGCGCGTCCCGCGCTCAGCGCGCCGTAGTCGGGGGCGGGCAGCGCTCTGGCGTCGATCTTGCCGCTGGGGGTGACCGGCAGGGTGTGCAGCGGGACGAGGGCCGAGGGGACCATGTAGTCGGGGAGCCATTCGGCGGCGTGTGCGCGCAGGGTGCGCATCAGCGCGGCCACGTCGCGGAAGGGCGCGGGTCGGTTGGCGTGCGGGTACGACGCGCCACCGGTGCGATACAGCCCCTTGAGGGGCTCGCCGAGGCCCAGTACGGCGTCGAACGCACCGTCGTCGGCGGTGCCGTTCCAGGTGAGGGCGGCCTGGTAGCCGTGGCGGGCGGCGAGGGCGTGGAGGTCCTCGGGGTCGGCGCCGGCGGTCGTCTGTCCGCTGCTTCCCTCCAGCCGCCACAGGTCCGCGAGGTCGTCGGCCAGGCGGGCGTTGGGGATGCCGGTGATTCGCAGCCGTGGGGGCCGCTCGGCGAGCAGTGCGTCCAGCCGCCCGGCGTCCGCCCACGGGATCTCGCGCTCGTCGGGTTCGACCGCCCGCGGTCCGGGGCGCAGGACGACGTCGTACCGGTATCGGCTCAGCTCGTTGTGATGGGCGCCCCGCTTGATCCGGATCTCGGCGTCGAATCCGTCGAGGGCCGCGAAGTAGTCCGGATCCAGGAGCAGTTCGCCCTCCCAGCGCACCGACTGCTCCACGGCGGCGCGCAGGGCGCTTTTGTCGTCGGTGGTGGCTCGTCGGGTCTCGACGGCCGCGCGCAGGGTGCGCAGCAGTCGCAGATTGCGGATGTCGCCGACGAAGATCCGCCCGCCGGGGGCGAGCAGCCCGGACACGGCGCGCAGGACGTCGGTGAGGTAGTCGGCGCTCGGGAAGTACTGGGCGACGGAGTTGAGGATCACCGTGTCGAAGAAGTGGGCGGGCAGTCCGGTGGTGTCGTGTGCGGGCTGGGCGCGCAGTTCGACCCCGGGAAGGTCGGTCCGGGCGCGCAGCGTCTCGATCGCCTCGCTCGACAGGTCGGTGCCCCAGTAGCTCTCGCAGTCGGGCGCGATCCGGGACAGGATCAGGCCGCTGCCGACGCCGATCTCCAACACGCGTTGCTGTGAGCCGAGTTCACGGATACGCCCGACGGTCGCCTCGCGCCACTCCCGCATCTCCGCGACGGGGATGGGAAGTCCGTCGTACATGCTGTTCCAGCCCGCGAAGTTCTCCTGGGAGCCCTCCGAACCGGCGGCGCTGTAGAGGAGTTCGTGGACCTGCTTCCACTCCTCCACGTGGGTGTCCGGCACGTGGGTGTCCGAGCCGTCGAGGGCGGGCACGACGTAGCCGACGAGCCGTCGGTCGCCGGGCCGGTCCTCGCGGGCGACGACGGTGACCTGGTCCACGGCCGGGTGGCCGCGCAGTACGGACTCGATCTCGCCGGGCTCGATCCGGAAGCCGCGGATCTTGATCTGGGCATCGGCGCGGCCGAGGAACTCCAGGCGTCCGTCGGCCCGCAGGCGCACCAGGTCGCCGGTGCGGTAGAGGCGCTCGCCGGGCGCGCCGAAGGGGTCCGCGACGAAGCGTTCGGCGGTCAGGTCAGGGCGGCCGAGATAGCCGCGCGCGAGGCCCGCGCCGCCGAGGTACAGCTCACCGGTGAGTCCGGCGGGCACCGGACGCAGACAGGCGTCGAGGACGTAGGCCCTGGTGCCGGGGTCGGGCACGCCGATCGGCACGATCGATCCGGCCGGGATGTCCGGATCGCACAGTCCGAGCGTGGAGTTGGTGGTCGCCTCGGTCGGGCCGTAGGCGTTGAACATCATCCGCCCGCGTGCGTAACGGCTCACGAGTTCCGGGGAGACGCGCTCGGTGCCCGCCAACAGGGTCGCGGTGGGCGGTAGTTGGATGTCGTCGGGCAGGGCGGCGAGGAGCGCGGGCGGCAGGATCATGAAGGTGATGCCGTGCGCGTGGGCGTAGTCGGCGAGCGGTGCGCCGGGCACCCGTCGTTCGGCCGGTACGACGACCAGGCGGCCGCCGGAGAGCAGTCCGAGGCACAGGTCCCAGAAGGCCACGTCGAAGCTGGGCGAGGCGAATTGGAGGACCCTGCTGTGCGGGCCGATGCCGAACCGTTCGCTCTGGGTGGCGACGAGCTTCGCGACCCCGCTGTGGGCGAGGACGACGCCCTTGGGGCGACCGGTGGAGCCGGAGGTGTAGATGACGTAGGCGGCGTTGTGCACGGTGATCGGCGCGTCGGGGTCGCGGGCCGGGCGCGCGGCGAGCTCTTCGGCCGTCTCGGGCGCGTCGAGCGTCAGCAGGGCCATGCCGTCCCGTCCGGGCAGGTCCTGGGCGGTCTCCTCGGTGGTGACCATGCAGACGGGGGCGGCGTCGCCGAGCATGTAGGCGA
Organism: Streptomyces davaonensis JCM 4913; assembly: GCF_000349325.1. Classification (GTDB taxonomy): domain Bacteria; phylum Actinomycetota; class Actinomycetes; order Streptomycetales; family Streptomycetaceae; genus Streptomyces; species Streptomyces davaonensis. The sequence continues at coordinate 8,424,391 of NC_020504.1, read as the reverse complement.
TGCGGTCGGCCGGATAGTCGTGGTCGATGGGCAGGTAGGCGGCGCCGGACTTGAGGACGGCGACCTCGGCGACGATCAGGTCGGTGGAGCGCGGCAGGGCGAGGGCGACGATGCGCTCGGGCCCGGCGCCGCGGGCTTGCAGGGCGTGGGCGAGCCGGTTGGCGCGCCGGTCCAGCTCGGCGTAGGTCAGTTCCTCGTCCTCGAAGACCAGGGCCACGGCGTCGGGGCGGGTGCGGACCTGCTCGGCGAACATCGCGGGCCAGGTGTCCGCGGGGACCGTGTGCTCGGTGGCGTTCCAGTCGACGACGACCTGGCGGTACTCCTCCTCACCCATCAACGCGAGCCGTGCGACGGGGGTTTCCGGGCGGTCGAGGGCGTCGGTGAGCAGAGTGCGGTAGTGGCCGAGCAGTCGATCGACGGCCGGGGCATCGAACAGACGCGGGTCGTAAGTCGCCCTGATCTCGCCCTCGTCCACCTCCAGGAGCAGATCGACGGGCTCGTCCCCTGCGGGTCGAGTCGGGGTGGCGAGCGCGGTGTTGAAGAAGAAGCCGCCGCCGCGGGTCGGCCGGGGGCGCAGGTCCTCGATCAGCAGGTCGAGGGGCAGCCGGTGGGTCTCGGCGTCCTCCCAGGCCTGCTCCACTCGCCTCAACAGGCCCTGGAAGGTGGGCGCGTGGTCTACGGATACGCGTAACGGCAGTCCGTCGTGGCCCACGGTGATGTCGACGGCCTGGCTGTAGCGGTGCAGCAAGGCGACGAAGGCGGTGAGCAGTTCGATGTCGGTGGCGGCCGGGAGGCCGGTCAGGGTGCGGAGTTCCCGGCCGGGGTGCGGCTCGGGGGGATGAGGTCGGTCGGAGGGCAGTGAGACTTCCGGCGGAAGCGGTGCGAACAACCGCTGCCAATAGGCCAGGACTTCCTCGGAACCGCACACAGCAGCGCGTCCTCCCCAGGGGTCGTTCCCGGCCTGGGCCGGGGATCGGCGCCATAGTAAGGTAAGGGTTACCTAATTAATAGGCCGCACGCAGATTTGTCCAAGGGGATGGGACGAAGGCCGAACTCCGCCTAAAGTCCGTCCAGTTAAGGCAAGGCTGACCAAAGGAAGTGACGTTGGGGACCTCGGCGGTCCGGGCGGCGAAAGGCCCCCGCGCGGTACTCCTGCTCGCGCTCTCGAGCGCGGCGCTGCTGGTCCTGTGCGGCCTGTCGATGGCGTACGGCGCGCTCGGCGTCCCGCTCGACCAGGTCTGGCACACCCTCCTCGGCGACGCGCCCAACTCCCGTATCGACAACGTGATCTGGTCGGTACGGCTGCCCCGTACCGCCCTCGGCCTCGCCACCGGCGCCGCGCTCGGCCTCTCGGGCGCGCTGATGCAGGCGCTGACCCGCAATCCCCTGGCCGACCCCGGCATCCTCGGCGTGAGCGCGGGCGCGGCCTTCGCCGTCGTGCTGTCCGTCGGGGTCCTCGGCATCGGTTCGGTGTACGGCTACATCTGGTTCGCGTTCGCCGGGGCGATGGCCGCGAGCGTGCTGGTCTATCTGCTGGGCGGGCTCGGGCGCTCGGGCTCGACTCCGGTGAAGCTGGCGCTGGCCGGGGTCGCGGTGACCTCGCTGCTGTTCTCACTGACCAGCGCCGTCGCGCTGACCGACCCGGACGCCTTGAACCGGTACCGGTTCTGGTCTGCGGGCTCCCTGGCCAACCAGAACGAGGAAGTCCTGCTGCGCGTACTGCCGTTCCTCGGCGTCGGCGCCGTTCTCGCCCTGGCCTGCGCGCCCGCCCTCAACCGCCTCGCGCTCGGCGACGACGTCGCCCGGTCGCTCGGGCTCCGGGTCGGTGTGGTCCGGGTCCAGGGCGTGGTGGCCGTCACGCTGCTCACCGGCGGCGCCGTCGCCGTCATCGGCCCGGTCGTCTTCGTCGGCCTGGTCGTGCCGCACATCGCCCGCGTGCTCGCGCAGTACGCCGGGATCGGCCCGGACCACCGCTGGCTGCTGCCCCTGTCGGCCGTACTCGCGCCCTGTCTGCTGCTGGCCGCCGACATCGCCGGCCGCCTGATCGCGAAACCGGTCGAGATCCAGGCCGGCATCCTGGTCGCCTTCCTCGGCGGCCCGTTCTTCATCGCCCTGGTGCGCCGCCGACGACTCGCGGAGCTGTGACCCATGACCACGGACCTCGCACCAGGGGGCAAGGGCTCCGCGGCCCCAGCCACGTCCCGCCGCACCGCCGGACGCGTCCCCTTCCGGCTCACATTGCCGCCCGTCTCCGGGCTGTTGCGGCCCCGGCTGCTGGTCGTGTGCCTGGTGCTCGCGGCCGCCGCTTTCCTGCTGTTCGCCGTGGAGACCTCGGTCGGGGACATCGCGCTGCCGCTCGGCGATGTCCTGCGGGCGCTGGTGGGCGCGAGCGATCCCGGCACCGAGCTGATCGTCCATGAATTGCGCCTTCCCCGGGCCCTCGCGGGTCTGCTCGTCGGCATCGCGTTCGGTGTCTCCGGCGCCCTGCTCCAGACCTTGACCCGCAATCCGCTCGCCAGCCCCGACATGATGGGCATCACCCAGGGCGCCGGTACGGCCGTGGTGGCCGGCATCGTCCTCGGCTGGGACGGGGGACTCGGCACCCAGGCGCTCGGTCTGCTCGGTGCGCTGGTCGCCGCGCTGCTCGTGTACGCGCTGGCCTGGAAGCGGGGCACCAGCGGCTACCGGATCGTCCTCGTCGGCGTCGGTGTCGCCTGGATCTGCACCAGCGCCACCGACTATCTGATGGCCCGGGGGCAGCGCTTCCAGGCGCAGGCCGCGCTGGGCTGGCTGGTCGGCAACCTCAACGGCCGTACCTGGGACCAGATCACCCCGCTCGCCTGGGCAATGGCCCTGCTGCTCCCGCCCGCGCTGCTGCTCGGCCGGCTGACGCGGACACTGGAACTCGGTGACGACGTCGCCCGGGGCCTCGGGACGCGCGTGCAGACGGTCCGCGTGGCCGTGCTCCTCGCCGCCGTCGGCCTGGTGGCCTTCGGTACCGCCACCGCGGGCCCCGTGGCGTTCGTGGCGCTCGCCGCGCCCCAGGTCGCCCAGCGCCTGGCCGGTACGGCCTTCCCGCCGCCGGTGGCCGCCGGGCTGACCGGTGCCGTGATGGTGCTGGGTTCCGATCTCGTCGCCCGAAAGCTCCTGTCGGACACGGAGCTTCCGGTCGGGATCGTCACGGGTGTGCTCGGCGCGCCCGTCCTGCTGTGGCTGCTCATCCGCGCCAACCGCGCCGGTTCAGGAGGCTGACAAGTGTCGAAGACCGACTCCGCCGAGGCCCGCGGCCCCGAACTGCGCGCCGAGGGCCTGAAACTGGCGTACGACGACCGGGTGGTGGTCGAGGATCTCGACCTGGTGGTGCCGACCGGCCGCATCACCGTGATCGTCGGGGCCAACGCGTGCGGCAAGTCCACGCTGCTGCGCGCCCTGGCCCGGCTGCTGAACCCCAGGGCCGGGGCGGTGGCGCTGGACGGGCGCTCGATCCACTCGATCCCCACCCGGAGCCTCGCGCAGCGGCTCGGCATCCTGCCGCAGTCCCCCGTCGCGCCCGAGGGTTTGACCGTCATCGACCTGGTGGGGCGCGGCCGTTCACCGCACCAGACCTGGTGGCGGCAGTGGTCGTCGGCCGACGAGGAGGCGGTGCACGAGGCGCTGCGCGCGACCGACATGGCCGACCTGGCGCACCGGGCGGTGGACGAGCTGTCCGGCGGGCAGCGGCAGCGGGCCTGGATCGCCATGGCCGTCGCCCAGGGCACCCCGGTGATGCTGCTGGACGAGCCGACGACGTACCTCGATCTCGCCCATCAGATCGACGTGCTGGACCTGATCACCGACCTCAACCGGCATCAGGGCCGCACGGTCGTGATGGTGCTGCACGACCTCAACCAGGCCTGCCGGTACGCCGATCACATCGTCGCGATGAAGGGCGGCAGGATCTCGGGCGAGGGCGCTCCGGCCGAGGTGGTGACCGCGGCGATGGTGCAGGAGGTCTTCGGGCTGCGGTGTGTCGTGGGCACGGACCCGGTGAGCGGGACGCCGATGGTGATCCCGATGGGGCGCCACCATGAGGGGATCGAGGACGCGGCGCCGGTCGCCACCGGCTGAAGCCAGGCGGGACCGGCGCCCTCGGCGGTTACGGACGGGCCGTCAAGTAGCCGCCCATCGTGCGGAAGTAGTCGGTGGCCGCGTGTTCGGTGCCGTCCTCGGTCCGCACCCGCTGGACCAGCAGCCCTGGCAGCCGCCCCGAACGCGCCCCGGCCCCGGCCACGATGACGACGCCGTCCCCCTCGCGGATGAAGATCCGGCCCGGGGTGCCGCCGTAACGCCCTTGGGAGACCGCCGCCTTGACGATCCTGAGGCGCTCGCCGCGGTGGTGGGTGAAGGCGTTCGGGTACGGGTCCGACTGGGCGCGCACCAGGCGTTCCAGGTCCTCGGCGGGCCAGGTCCAGTCGATCCGGCTGTCCTCCAGGGACCGCTTGTGGAAGAAGCTCGACCGGGAGCGGTCCTGCGCGATCCACTCGGCCGCGCCGGAGGCGATGAGGTCCAGGGACTCGCGGACCACCGGGCCGATCAGGTCAACAGTGCGGTGGAACAGGTCGGTTGCCGTGTCCGCGGGTCCGACGGGCACCGCGCGCTGGAGCAGGATGTCGCCCATGTCGAGCTCGGCGTCCATGCGGTGGGCGGTGACCCCGACCTGCTGCTCGCCGTTGATGAGCGCCCAGATCAGCGGCGAGAAGCCGGCGTAGGAGGGCAGCAGCGAGTCGTGGATGTTGAGCGTGCCGTGCGGCGGCAGGTCGAAGATCTCCGCGGGAAGCCAGGTGCGCCAGTTGTTCGCGACGATGATGTCCGGCTCGGCCTCCTTGAGAGCCCGGAGGAGTTCCTCGTCGCCCGGCCGGTTGCGCAACAGCACGGGCACGCCGTGCTTTTCGGCGAGGTCGGCGACGGAGTCGCTCCAGATGCGCTCGTAGACGTGATCGCTCTTGGGGTGGGTGACGACCAGGACCACTTCGTGCTCGGAGTCCAGCAGAGCCCGCAGCGTCCGGTGCCCCCAGGTCTGGTACCCGAACATGACGACCCGCATATAAGCCCTCCTCAGCCATTGCTAGGTAAGGCTAACCTTATCTAGCATGTGCCTGCTCGGGGGAGACTGTGTCCCTGATCTGAGACCACTGTGGGAACTCCCCCCTACAGGAGGCGATGACGCGGTGACGACGCTGCACAGTGATCCGGACTCCATCTACGACGTACTGGGACTCGGCTTCGGCCCGTCCCATCTCGCACTCGCGATCGCGCTCCACGAGCACGGCGTGAGCCCACATCAGGGAGCCGGATTCCGCGTCGGATTCCTGGAACGGCAACCGCGGTTCGGCTGGCACCGCGGCATGCTGATCGACGACGCCACCATGCAAGTGTCCTTCCTGAAGGACCTGGTGACGATGCGTGATCCCACCAGCGACTTCAGCTTCCTGTGCTATCTGCGCGAGCGCGGCAGGCTGGTCGACTTCCTCAACCAGAAGACCCTTTTCCCGCTGCGCATCGAGTTCCACGACTACTTCGAGTGGGCCGCCGCCCGGGTCGAGCACCTCGTCGAGTACGCCGCCGAGGTGGTCTCCGTGAAGCCGGTCACCGAGGACGGCGAGGTCCGCTGGTTCGACGTGGCCAGCCGCGATCCCGCCGCCCCGGAGCGGCTGACCGTACGCCGGACCCGCACCCTGTGCGTGGCCACCGGCCTGGAACCGCATCTGCCGCCCGGTGCCGCCCGGTCGGACCGGGTCTGGCACAACAGCGAGTTACTGCCGCGAGTGGACCGACTCACCCGCTCCGGCACACCCGTTCGCCGTGCCGTCGTCCTCGGCGCCGGACAAAGCGCCGCCGAGGCCGTGGACTACCTCCACCGCACCTTCCCCGAGGCCGAGATCTGCTCGGTGTTCGCCAAGTACGGCTACACACCGGCGGACGACAGCCCCTTCGCCAACCGGATCTTCGACCCCGAGGCCGTGGACCTGTACTTCGGCGCGCCGGCGGAGGTGAAGCAGTCGCTGCACGACTACCACCGCTCCACCAACTACTCCGTGGTCGACATGGAGTTGATCGAGTCGCTGTCACGCACGATGTACCAGGAGAAGGTCCAGGGCAGACAGCGGCTGCGGATGCTGAACGTCTCCCGCATCCGCGAGGTCGCGAGCGACGCCGACGGGCTGCGGGTCACGGTGGAGTTCCTGCCCACCGGGCAACGCCAGGAACTGGACTGCGATCTGATCGTCTACGCCACCGGCTATCAGCCCCGGGGCATCGGCGACCATCTCGGGGAGATCGCCAAGCTCTGCCTGCGGGACGAGGAGGACCAGCTCCGGGTCGGACGCGACCACCGCGTGGAGACCGCCGCGCACGTGCGGGCGGAGATCTACCTCCAGGGCGGCACCGAGCACACTCACGGCCTCACCTCGACCCTGCTGTCCACGACCGCCGTACGCGCCGGGGAGATCTGCTCCTCCCTCCTGGCGCAGAATGCGGGCAGCCTCCGGAAGTAGACGGGAACAGCCACTACCCGTGCGTCCCCTCGCCGCCGACACCCTGCTGCCCGTCAACACCACGCTCGCCGTCGCCCTCGCCGTCCTGCTGCTCGTGGCCACCGCGGTGGCCGCCGTCTTCCGGCTCGCGCCGGACGAGTCGTACGGGCGGGCCCGTGAGGTCGTGACGGCGGGCGTGCGGGCGGCCCTCCAACTGGCCGCGGTGTCCCTGGTGATCGGCTGGGCCGTCCACCACACCGCGGCCCTGATCGGCTTCCTGTTCCTGATGTTCGCCGTGGCGACCCGTACCGCTGGGCGCCGGATCACCACGAACGGCACCTGGTGGTGGGCGGCGCTGCCGATCGCGGTGCCGGTGGCGCCGGTCGTCGCGGCCCTGGTGCTGGCCGGGCTGCTCACCGTGCCCGGTATCGCCGTCATCCCGGTGACCGGCATCCTCATCGGCGGCGCGCTGACCGCGACCGTGCTGTCCGGCCGGCGCGCGCTGGACGAGGTCGCCGGGCGGTTCGGGGAGGTCGAGGCGGCGCTGTCGCTGGGCTTCCCGGACCGCGACGCCCACCTCGAAGTGGCCCGCGGCGCCGCCTCGGACGCGCTGCTGCCCGCCCTGGACCAGACCCGCACGGTCGGTCTGGTCACCCTCCCGGGCGCGTTCGTCGGCATGCTCCTGGCCGGCGCCTCGCCCGTCCTGGCAGGCACCGTCCAGGTCTTCGTCCTCATCGCCCTGCTGGCGGTGGAGGCCCTGTCAGTGGCCCTGACCGTCGAACTCGTCGCCCGCCGCAGGCTGAACCGACGGGACCGATGACGGCGGGCGCTACCGGCAGGACCGGTGACGGCGGGCACCACCGACAGGGCCCGGACGGCAGGCGCCACCGGGCGGGGCCGCCATCGCCAGGCTCCACCCACCAAAGCCCCTGGCATCAGGCGCCACCGGCAAGGCCCCGGACAGCGGACACCAACGGACGGGACCGCCAGCGCCAGGTCTTCCCGACAGGGCCCCTCGCGGCAGGCTCCACCCGACAGGACCGCCAACGGAACGCTCCTCCGGGCAAGCCCCTCGCGGCAAACTCTCCCGCACCACCCTCAACGGCGGCTGCGCACCAGCAGATACAGGAAGTACGGCGTGCCGATCACCGCGGTCACCATTCCGGCGCCGAGTTGTGCGGGCGCGATCACGGTGCGGCCGAGCAGATCCGCTGTGCAGACCAGGGCCGCGCCGAGCAGGACGGCCACGGGGACGACCCGGGCGTGCGGGCGGCCCACCAAGGCGCGAGCGGCATGCGGGGCGACGAGTCCGACGAAGCCGATCGTGCCTGCGGCGGCGACCGCGGTGGCGCTCAGCAGCACGCCCAGGACGAGGAAGCCGAGCCGCCCCCTGGCCAGGTCCATGCCCAGCAGCCGCGGGGTGTCCTCGTCGAGCGAGACCAGGTCGAGCTCCGAGCGCCGCAGCACCGCGACGACCAGCCCCAGCGCGACGACGACCGCGAGCGGCACGACGTCCGGCAGGGTCCGGCCGTAGGTCGAACCGGACAGCCAGGTGAGGGCCTTGACCGCGTTGAACGGGTCGGTGAGCACGATCAGCAGGCTGATCAGCGCGGTCGCGGCGGTGGCGACGCCGATGCCGACGAGGACGAGGCGGTTCTGCTGGAACCCGCCCCGCGCGGCGAGCCCGAAGACGATGACGGAACTGACCGCCGCGCCCGCGAACGCCGCGCCCGACATGCCCCACGATCCGGCCAGCGGAACGGTCGTCACCAGGAGTACGGCGCCCAGCGCGGCCCCGCCGGAGACGCCGAGCACGGCGGGCTCGGCCAGGGGATTGCGGGTCACCGCCTGGATGAGCGTCCCGGCCAGCGCGAGAGCCGCTCCGGCCAGCAGCGCGGCGAGGACCCGGGGCATGCGGGTGTCGAGGACGAAGGAGACGGTCTGACCCGATCTGCCCTGCGCCCAGTTGACGACGTCGCCGAGCAACAGCTTGGCGTCGCCCAGGAGTACGGCGGCGATCGTGACACCGATGAGCACGACCACCAGGACGGCCGTCACCATAAGAAAGACGGCGCGGCTTCTGATGCGCAGCCGGTCGGGTGCGGCCGAGGCCGCGGTGTCCTTCAGCCGTACGGCCATGACGATCAGGAAGATTGCGCCGACGAGGCTGGTGACGACACCCGTGGGCACGGCGACCGCGAGGTCCGCCGGGACCAGGGACCTGAGCAGCACGTCCGAGCCGAGGACCAGGGCGGCGCCGGTCAGTCCGGTGAGCGGAAGGCTCGCGCGGGTGCGGGTGAACTCCCGGCATCTGCGGGCGAGGGCGCGGATCAGGGCGGGCGCGCACAGGCCGACGAAGCCGATGGGTCCGGCGAGGGTGACGGACGCGGCGGACAGCAGGGCCGCGAGCACGACCGCCGTGACGCGGGTGGCGCGGACGGGCACGCCGAGACCCCGGGCGGCGTCGTCGCCGAGGGCGAGCGCGTCGACCCTGCGGGCGACGAGCAGCAGCCCGAGGAGCCCGGCGAGACCGAGGGGCGCCATCCGGATGACGCCGTCGAAGCCGTTCTGGCCGATGCTGCCCTGGTTCCACTGGTAGAGCCCGTGGGTCTCCTCGGGGAACAGCAGGAGCAGTCCCTCGGTGACGGCGTTGAGGCCCAGCATGAGGGCGGTGCCCGCGAGCACCAGCCGTACCGTTCCCGCCCCCAGGCCCGACAGGCCGAGCACGACCGCGGACGCGGCGAGGCTGCCGAGGAGCGCGACGCCGGAGGAGGCGAGCAGCGGCAGCGAGACGCCGGTGACGGCGACCAGGCCGAGGGCGAGGTAGGAACCGGCGTTGACGGCCAGGGTGTCGGGGGACGCGAGGACGTTGCGGCTGACGGCCTGGAGGGCGGCGCCCGCCATGCCGAGCATGGCGCCGACGAGGATCCCCGCGGTCATCCTGGGCAGCCGGGACTCGATGACGACGGAGGCGTCGCCCGCTTCGGCCTGACCGGTGAACGCCTTCCACACCTCGGAGGCGCCGACGGCGGCCGTGCCCTGCGTGATGTCGACGACCGCGAGGGCGGCGACCAGCAGGACCAGTGCGGCCGTCACCGCGGCCGCTCCCGTCCGGGAGGTGGTGACCGGCGGACGGGTGGCGGGAGATGTCGCGGTGACGGCCATGGCGCTACTTCGTCAGCGCGGCGACGACGGAGTCGATGTACTGGTTCATCGACTCGGGACCGCCGAACATCCAGATGCCGTCGGGCAGTCGGTGGACGTTGCCCTTCTTCACGAACGGCAGCGACGTCCACACCTTGTCCTTGGCGAGGGCGTCGGTGAAGGGGGTGCTGCTCTTGTCGCCGTCGTTGCCGATGTAGGCGAAGTGCACGTCGTCGCTCAGCTTGGTGAGCCCTTCGACGTCGGTGGAGCCGAGGCCGTAGCTCTCGTCCCCCTTGACCGTCCAGTCGTTCTTCAGGCCGAGCTTCTCGTTGACGGCGCCGATGAGCGAGCCGCTGGTGAAGGGGCGGATCGAGACCTGGTTGGAGATGTCGTAGCCGTCCGCGAAGGCGTACCCGGCGCCGTCGAGACCGGCGTCCGCGAGGGCCTTCTTGCCCTCGGCGAGCTTCGCGTCGAACTCTTCCTTGATCTTGTCGGCCTGCTCGGTGGTGCCGGTGGCCTTCGCGAGCAGGTCGAGGTTCTCCGTCATCTGCCCGATCGGGTCGGCGGCGTCGGCGGAACGGACCTCCACCACCGGGGCGACCTCGCGCAGTTGCTTCACCGCGGCGGGCGGCAGGTCGGTGCTGGCGACGATGAGGTCCGGCTCGAGGGCGGCGATGGTGTCCATGCTGGGCTCGCCGCGGGTGCCGATGTCCTTGGGCTCGTTCTTCAGCGGTACGGCCTGGTCCCAGGTGCTGTAGCCCTTGACGTCGGCGACGCCGACCGGGTCCACGCCCAGCGAGACCAACAGCTCGACCTCGTGCCACTCGGTGCCGACGACCTTGGTGGCCGGTCCGTCGAGTTCGACCTTCGCGCCGGAGGCGTCGGTGAGGGTGATGCGCTCGCCGCTCGGCTTGGCGTCGTGGCCGTCGGCGGCGGGCTCGGTCGTGCCGCAGGCGGCCAGGGTGAGCGCCGCGGCGGTGGCGGCCGCCGCGGTCATCAGGAGGCGTCTCATGAGGGGGTGCTGAGCCTTTCGCTTCGCGTGTGGTGCCGGCCGATCGCGCGGGTGCGCAGCCGGCCCGTCAGGGGGTCGGTGCCGACTTCGATGCGGATGCCGTAGGTGTCGGTGAGCCGCTGGGCGGTCAGGACGTCCTCGGGGAGGCCGTCGGCGATGACCCGTCCCTGGTGCAGCAGCACGATCCGGTCGGCGAGGGCCGCGGCCTGGTCCAGGTCGTGCAGGACGGCGCCCACCGCGATCCCGTGGTCGTCCGCCAGATCGCGGACGAGGTCGAGGAGTTCGATCTGATAGCGCAGATCGAGGTAGGTCGTGGGCTCGTCCAGCAGCAGTACGCCGGTCTCCTGGGCGAGGCAGCTCGCGAGCCAGACCCGCTGGAGCTGGCCGCCGGAGAGATGCTCGGCGCCGCGCTCGGCGAGTTCCGCGACGCCGGTCATGGCCAGCGCGCGGTCCACCGCGGCCCGGCCGTCCGGATCCGCGCGGCCCCAGCGGCCCCGGTAGGGGTAGCGGCCGAACTCGACGACGTCCCGCACGGTCAGCCCGCTGGGTGTGGGCCGGCCCTGGGTCAACAGGGCGACCCGGCGCGAGAACTCACGGGGCGTCAGGGCCAGTGCGTCGGTGCCGTCGATGACGACGGTGGCGGTCCTCGGCCGCTGAAGGCGAGCGATCGTCCGCAGCAGCGTGGACTTCCCGCTGCCGTTCGGCCCCACCAGCACGGTCACTTCACCGGGCCGCAGCGCCACCGACGCGTCGTGCACGACGTCGACGCCGTCGTAGGCCACGGTGACGGCGGTGGCCGCCAGTTCATGGCCACGGGGACGCAGGGCCGCGGAGCTCTCTTCTTCTGATCGCACGCGGCAAGGTTAGCCTAACCTAAACCGAACGGGTGAGGGGGTGGGCGCACCGTTCACAAGGAGAAGACCGGCCAAAGAGGGCCATCGCTAGGACGACGGCTTCGCCTCCCCTTGGGCGGCCTTGAGGTCGGCGAGCAGTTCGGCCTGGCCGGCCAGGACGCCGGACAGGATGGTGCGGGCGACCCGGAGCAGCTCGGCGACATGCGGGCTGGTCAGCGAGTAGTACACGGTCGAGCCCTCCTTGCGCGTCACCACGAGGTTGGCCCGGCGCAGCACGGCCAGCTGCTGGGACAGGTGCGCGGGCTCGATCCCCACCTCGGGCAGCATCTCGGCGACGGCGTGCTCGCGCTCGCTCAGCAGCTCCAGCACCCGGATACGGGCCGGATGACCCAGCGTCTTGAAGAACTCGGCCTTGAGTTGATACAGCGGCGTACTCACCGTGGCGCCCCTCCGATCCTCGCCTGCGGCACCGGCGGTGATGACCTCAGGAGTTGCCAACTTTAGCAATTCCCGAGGTCAGGCGAGGAGGCCGGGGTTCCCCTCAGCACCTCGCCGCTCGAGCGCAGCGGAAGCGTGATCCATACACTCTTGCCCCGGCCGTCGCCGTCCGCGCGGACCACCGCCGTACCGCCCAGCGCGCGGACGAGTTCCATGACGGTGACCAGGCCACGGCCGCCATCGGCGAGGGGCCCGCACAGCCGGGGCCGGTAGGGGTGGCGGTCATGGACGGCCAGGACCAGACAGTCCGGGCCCGCGGCGTAGACCACGGTCACCGTCGGGGAGACGGCGGCAGCGTGCCGGACGCTGTTGGTGACCAGTTCGCTCAGGATCAGCAGGGCGGGATCCGCCGCGGGGTGGCGCACCCCGATGCCCCACTCGGTCAGGACCTGCTCGGCCGTCTCGCGCGCGACCCGGACGGCCGACGGCTCGGTGGGCAGGGTGAGCACATGCCGCCAGGGCAGGGCTTCGAGCCCGGTGGCCATTGGGTCATGCCTCCATGCGGGCGGACGCGAAAGCTGTGCTCGCGGCTACCTGCGAGCACAGCGAACACAGCATCTAACCAATTGCGAAATTTTGCAATTCCGCAGCGGTCGACCCCCCTCGCGTTCCCGCCCGGGACAGGGGGCGGCCGGGTCAGGCCTTCTTGACCACGCTGGACTTCAGCTGCATCGCCCCGAATCCCTCGACCTTGCAGTCGATGTCATGCCCGTCGACCCCGTCGACGAGGCGGATGTTGCGCACCTTGGTCCCGGCCTTGATCCCCGAGGGGCTGCCCTTGACCTTGAGCGCCTTGACGACGACCACGGAGTCGCCGTCCTGAAGCACATTGCCCACGGCGTCCTTCACGACCCGCTCGCCCGTGGAGTCGCCCTCACCTTCGGCGGGCACCCACTCGTGGCCGCACTCGGGACAGACCACCAGGGCGTTCATTTCGTAGGTGTACTCGCAGGAGCACTTCGGACAGGGCGGAAGGTTCTCGATCATTACGCCAGGGTAACCGGCGCCTTCGCCCCAGCCGATTCGGTACGCCGGAGCGCACGCCCCACCCACCCCCCTTGATCGAACGCCAGTTCGGACGATCGCTGCACCGTGTGGTCCCGCCTACAAGGTCGCCACCTCGCCCCGGATCCCACGTTGGAATTGCCGTGACACCGCAGCAGTGACGGTTCTGCGTTCCGGGTCGCCGACCCCCGGACCGGTGTCACCGATCACCGATGTCCGGAGAGTGCGGTAACTCATGAACGTGTGGAAGTGCGTCGGCGGCTCGGCGACACCAGGGCCGTGCGCCGCCGGAGCCACCGATGACCTGGTGGGGCGAGCACCGGAGTCGGCCCGGCTCGAACGGCTGCTGACGGAGCACCGGCTGGTCACCGTGACCGGGCGGGCGGGCGTCGGCAAGAGCCGACTGGCGGCGACCGTGGGCGCGCGGGGGCCCTGGCGGCAGATCGTCCATGTGCACGGGCAGGGCGACTGTTCCGGCGCTCCGGGGGCGCTCGCCAAGGCCGTGCGCCGGGCGCTCACCGGTCAGCACCCGCGCAGCGACTTCGCCGACCTGGTGCGGGAGTTGCCCGCGACGGGTGTCCTGCTCTTCCTCGACGACGTGGACCCGGTCCAGCGGACGGCCATGGGCCTGGTGCAGCGGCTGCTGGCGGCTGTGCCCGGACTGCGGGTGCTGGTGACGTCGCGCCAGGCGCTGGGGCTGGGCGAGGAGCGGGTGCTGAGACTGCTGCCGCTCACCGCCGGTCCCGGGGTGGAGCTCTTCCTGCGCCGGGCCCGGGCCGCGGTGGACGGCTTCCGTGCCGAGGGAGCCGATCTGCGGGCGGTGGAGCGGATCTGCCGCTCGCTCGAAGGTGTCCCGCTCGCCCTCGAACTGGCCGCCGAGCAACTCGCGTTCCAGCAGGTGCACGACCTCGCCGCCGTCCTGGAGGTGCACCAGTGCTGGCTGCACGGCGAGGGCCCCGCGCTGCGCCGGCACCGTTCGCTGCGAGCCACGGTCGGGGCGAGTTACGCGCTGTGCGAGCGCGAGGCGCGGATCGTCTGGGGCCGGGCCAGCGTGTTCACCGGGGCGTTCAACGAGTCCACCGCGTCCTTTCTGTGCGGCGGCGGTGGCGTGGCACCCCAGCGGGTGCCGTCCCTGCTGGCCCGGCTGGCGGCCATCAATGTCCTCGAACCGGTCCGTGACCCCGGTGGACTGCGGCCGCCGCGCTACCGGATGACGCGGGCCGCGCGGGACTTCGGCGCCGAGCGACTGCGGGCGGCGGGCGAGTGCGAGACGGCCCTGGAACGCCGGGCGACGCACTCCCGCCAGATCGCGGACACGGCACGCCACCTGTGGGCGGCGGGCCTCCAGAGGCAGGCCGTGGCACTCGTGCACGAGGAGCGGGAAGAGCTGACCGCTGTACTGAACCAGGCGGTGCATCGGCCCGACCAGAGTGTCACGGCCCTGGAGACGGTCGTGGGCCTGTGGTTCTGGTGGGTGGTGTACGGCCATGCCGAGGAGGGGCGCGACTATCTGCTGCGGCTGCTGCCGCTGTGCCCGGCGGACAGCCCGGTGGGCGTGCGCGGGCGGTGGCTGGCCGCCTGGCTCACCGCGGGCCGCGATCCGCAGGCCGCTCGCGCGCTGCTGGGGCGGTCCTGGCCGCAGGCGGTCCTGGCCGGCGACGACACCGCGGTCGGTCACATCGCGCACGTACAGGGGCTGATCGCCCTGCACGAGAACGATCCGCGAGGCGCCGCCGAGCACTTCGCCGAGTCCGCGCGCACGGTCCCCTCCCGACCGGAGTACGGCCCCTCCCCCGCCGTCAGCCTGGCCGCCCAGGCCGTCGCCCAGGCCGCCTTCGCCCCCAGCGCCGCCCGCCGGACGGCCCGGCGCGCACTGGCCCGGCCGGACGTCCGCGACGACGACTGGGCCACGCTGCTCGCCCGCTACGCCACCGCCTACGTCGACCACCGCCAGGGCCGCGACGCCCGCGCCCTCCACCGCGCCCGGCGCACCCTGGCCGCGCTGGACGGCACCCCGGCCCTGCCGCACGGCCACGAGGCGCTGCGCGCGCTGATCGCCGACATCGAGGCGGGAGTCCCCGGCCGCCCGCACCTGCCCCAGCTGCCGAGACCCCGCACGGCCTCGGCACGGGCCTTCCCGGCCGAGATGGGCAGCACCGTCGTCACTTCGTAGGCTCGTAGAACGGGCGCCCCGGCTCCGATTCGGAGGAGTACATCGTGGCGTCCTCGTTCTTGAGGTACGCCAACAGCCAGTCACCGAACGGCTTTTCGTGCAGAACGAAGCTGAAGCTGTCCCATTCGTGCACGCCCACGGCCCAAGGCTCCGACGGAGACTCCGGCACCCGCAGGAAGACCGTCTCCCCCTGCGATCCGGTCGCGACCGGCAACAACTCCCCGGGAAGCGCCCCCGCCCTGCTCGGGATGTTCTCCTGGTCCGCGTCCTCCTCCAGCCAGAACCCGATCTCCTCCTTGATCGTCTCGCCCAGGTTCCTGGTCGCATGGCCAGGGTGGTCCAAAGACACCTGACCGTTGATCAGGATCGGACCGTAGGCGTCGGCTATCTCCCGGAAGTCAGCGGGGAAGCGGACTCCGAGTTCCTGTTCAAGACGGTCCCAGGGAGCGGGGTCGGACCAGTGGAAACGGGGTTCTCCCAGCAGGGCTGTGATGTCGTCGAGCGTCGCCATGATCCGAAGGCTACGGCGCACCACTGACAGTGCTCAGCGGGATCGGCGTGAACATGGCCGGCTCCTCGTCCGGGGTGAGCGCGGTCGGGCCGTACACCCAGTCCGTGAAGCCGTAGTCGTACGTGTCCCGCGCCCGCATGATCTCGTTGCGCCGGCGCCGGGGCGTCCCGTCGAGGTGCCAGAGCTTGCCCCACTCGCGGGCGGTGCTCTGCACCCGGCGGCAGTGCTCGACACGCACCGCCTCATAGGCCGCGAGGGCCGCGTCCCAGTCCCGTCGCCCGGCATAGTGCCGTGCCAGCACCCAGCCGTCCTCGATGGCCATGATCGCGCCCTGCGCCATGTACTGGAGCGGCGGATGCGCGGCGTCCCCGAGCAGGGCGATGCGGCCGTGCACCCAGTTCTCCACGGGGTCCCGGTCGAGCATCTGCCACCAGCGGTCCCGCCACATCAGCGGAATGCCCTTGCGCACGGTGTCGCAGGTGGCCTCGAAGGCCGCGTCCAGCTCGTCGGGCGTCCCCCAGTCGGCCTGCCCGGCCAGCGCCTTGGGCGACTCGAACACGGCGACCTGGTTGAACATGTCGCCGCCGCGCAGGGCGTACTGGACGAAGTGGCAGCGCGGGCCGATGTAGACCGTGACGTCCTTCTCCGCGACGCCGTTGTCCCGGACCTGCTCGATGGGTACGGCGGCGCGGTAGGCGACGTAGTCGGAGCTGACCACGTCGTCACCGACGAGCAGGCGGCGGGCGACGGAGTTCAGTCCGTCGGCCGCGACGACCAGCGGGGCCGACTCGACCTTGCCGTCCTCCAGGAGGACCCGGGCGCCGTCGGCGGTGTTCTCGTAGCCGACGACGGTCCGGTCGGTCAGCAGCTCGACACCGGCGCGTTCGCAGGCGCGCAGGAAGATGCCGTGCAGATCGCTGCGGTGGATCACCATGTACGGGTAGCCGTACCGCCGTTCGAGATCGCGCAGATCGAGGCGGGTCAGCTCCCGGGAGTCGAGCGCGTCGCGCATGACCATGTTCTCGGGGAGCACACCGAGGGACCTGGCCTCGTCCAGCAGGCCGTACTCGGCGAGGATGCGGGTGCAGTTGGGCGCGATCTGGAGGCCCGCGCCGACTTCGCCGAACTCCTTGGCGCGTTCCAGGACACGGACGCGCAGTCCCTGGCGGGCCAGGGCGTAGGCGGAGCTGAGGCCGCCGATGCCGCCGCCGACGACCAGGACATCGGGCTGGGATTGAGGTTTCATGATCTTTCCTTCGGAAGCATGGCGGGCCGCCCTCAGAGCCAGGCGCCCAGCACGGGGGCGGAGGTGCCGGTGTCCCGTCCGGTCAGGTAGGCGGCGAGGTCCGGCAACTCGGCGGTGACCAGGGCGGGTTCACCGTCCCCGGGCAGTTCCCAGGCGGCGGACGGCGCCCGCAGGGACACGGCCGGTCCCGGCGCCGCGGACCGCTTGGTCACGACGTCGTCGCACAGGGCGGTCAGGAAGTCGGCCGGAAGGTCGGCGAAGGTGGCGGGGCCGGCCAGGTCCACGGCGTGCACACAGACTTCGCGGGCCCGCATCCAGGGCACCTCGGTGGCCGGTACGGTCCGGCCCTGCGCGGTGACGACCCGCGTACGCCACTGTTCCTCCCCGAGCGCGGCCATCGCCTTCTCCAGTTCTGCCGCGGAGTCGCGCAGCCAGGCGGTGAGTTCGGCCGCGGGGAGGGTGCGACCCCGCTCGATGCCCTGGGCGCGTTCCTCGGGCGAGGCGTACATGGGTGTGGGTTCGCCGGTGGCCGCCCAGTGCACGAGGTTGCCGAGCGCGTCGGCGTTGGCCGCCACATGGGCGACGAGGTGGGCGCGGGTCCAGCCGGGCAGCGCGCTGGGCTCGTCGAACCCGCCCTGCGCCGCCCCCAGGAACAGCTCGGTGCCGAGCCGGGCCCAGCGGCGGGCGTCCTCGAAGGTCCGGCGCATCAGGCGGACTTCTCCTTGACGACCCGGTTCTCCAGCCGGCCGATGCCCTCGATCTCGGTGACGACGGTCTCCCCGCCGACGAGATAGCGCTCGGGCCTACGGGCATGGCCGACGCCGCCGGGGGTGCCGGTGGCGATGATGTCGCCCGGGTTGAGGCGGACGACGGTGGAGACGTACTCGACCAGGTCGACCGGGTCGAAGAGCAGGTCGCCGGTGGAGTCCGACTGCATGACCTCACCGTCGACGAGCAGCCGCACGTCGAGCGACGGGCGTACCCCGCCCGGCAGTTCGTCGGGGGTGACGAGGAAGGGGCCGACGGGCGTGGTGGAGTCCCACGTCTTGCCCTGGAGCCACTCACGGGTGCGGAACTGCCAGTCACGGCAGGTGATGTCGTTCAGCACGGTGAACCCGGCGATGGCCGCCTCCGCCTCGGCACCCCGGGCGCGACGCGCGGGTGCGCCCACGACGACGGCGAGTTCGACCTCCCAGTCGAACTCGGCCGTCTCGTCGGGCCGGACGATGTCGTCGCCCGCGCCGATCAGGGAGTCCGCGAACTTGGCGAAGAGGGTGGGGTGTTCGGGAAGGTCGCGCCCCATCTCCTGGATGTGGTTGCGGTAGTTGAGGCCGACGCACACGACCTTGGAGGGGGCGGGCACCAAGGGCGCGAAGTCGGCACCCTCGACGGGATACCTGACCCCGGTCGCCGCGGCGGCGCGCTCGGCCCACCCTTCCTCGGCGAGCAGGGCGCCCACGTCCGGGACCCCGAGGTCGACGAGGACGTCGCCGTCGAGTCGTACGGCCCGGGTGGTGCCGTCGGTGCGGAGAGTGGCGAGCTTCATCGGGGGGTTCCTTCCACCTGCGTACGGTCGAGACGCAGGGCTTCGAAGACGGGGGCGTCGCTGAACCGGAACAGGTCCAGGGCGCCGGAGTCGGAGTCAGTGGCACCGGCCTCGGAGCGGACGCTCAGCGGCTGCCAGGACGGGACGACGAACAGGTCGCCACGGGTGACGGACCAGGTGCGGTCGCCCACGGTCACGGTGCCGGAGCCGTCGAAGACCTGGTAGACGGACGATCCGGTCTCGCGCACCGGAGCGGTCTCGGCGCCGCGTGCGATGCGGTGCATCTCGGCCCGCAGGGTGGGCAGGACGTCGGCGCCGGTGGTGGGGTCGGTGAACCGGACGGCGGCGTGACCGGGCTCGACGGT
Source organism: Streptomyces davaonensis JCM 4913 (assembly GCF_000349325.1). Classification (GTDB taxonomy): domain Bacteria; phylum Actinomycetota; class Actinomycetes; order Streptomycetales; family Streptomycetaceae; genus Streptomyces; species Streptomyces davaonensis. The sequence continues at coordinate 8,405,525 of NC_020504.1, read as the reverse complement.
GCCGCCGTATCCCTCGGATTCCAGGGCGAGTTGGTCGGCGAGGGCGCGGTCGGTGTGCTCCCAGCGGTAGGCGAGGAGAGGGGTGCCGGGGGCGGACGTACCGGCCGCTACGGGCGTGAGACCGGGGTGCCCCCACAGCCGCTCGGAGCGCGACCGCTCGGGGGTGATGCGCTCGGCGTCGCCGATCTCGTCGCGTCCGAACTCGAAGAACTGCGTCTCGACGGCGTACTGGAAGGGGATGTCGAGTCCGTCGATCCAGGCCATGGGGGCGGCGGTGGCGTTGTGGTGGGCGTGCCAGTTCCAGCCGGCCTGCGGCAGGAAGTCCCCGCGCCGCATGGCCACCGGGTCGCGTCCGACGACCGTCCACACGCCCTCGCCCTCGACGACGAAGCGGAAGGCGTGCTGGGTGTGCCGGTGCTCGGGGGCGTCCTCGCCGGGCATGAGGTACTGGATGGCGGCCCACAGCGTCGGCGTGGCGAAGGGCCTGCCGCCGAGGGCGGGATTGGCCAGCGCGATGGCCCGCCGCTCCCCGCCCCGCCCGACGGGCACGAGATCACCGGCTTCGGCCGCCAGCTCGCGCAGCCGGTCCCAGCGCCAGAGGTGCGGCACGGCGCGCGAGCGCGGATGGGCCGGCATCAGATCGCCGATCTCGGTCCACAGCGGGACGAGCAGCTCCTGTTCGAAGCCCCGGTACAGCTCTTCGAGTGCCGGGGTCACGTCGGGCTGTCCCTCCGCGGAGACGGCCCGGAGGCGGACCGGGGAGTCCGGGGAGCCCGCGGCGTTGTCATGAGCGATGGAGGACTGAGTCACAGTCCACAGCGTGCGTCGTGTCCGACAGAAGAACAGATACATTCTGCACAGCAGAATCTGAGCAGAGACGGTCGCCCCATGGACAAGCCCCTCAAGACGCCCCCGCCCTACCCCATCACCAGCGTGGACCACGCCCTGCGCGCGGCGACGATCCTCCAGATGGAAGGTGGCGCCACGGTCTCCGAGATCGCCGAGCGCCTGGGCGTGGCGCGATCGACGGCGCATCGGCTGCTGGCGATGCTGGTGTACCGGGACTTCGCAGTGCAGGACGAGGACCGGGTGTACCGGGCGGGCCCGGTCCTGGAGCTGGCGGCCCACTCCCAGTCCCTGGTCTCGCGTCTGCGGGCGACGGCGCTGCCGCACCTGCACAGGGCGGTGGACGTCCTGGACGAGACGACGAACCTGATCATCCGCACGGGCGACACGGCCCGTTTCATCGCGAGCGTCGAATGCCACCAGGCCCTGCGGGTCGGCTCCCGGGAGGGCATGGTCTTCCCGGCCCACCGCACCACGGCCGGCCTGCTCCTGCTGGCCGACCTGACGGACGAGGAACTGGACGAGGTCTACTCCCTCGCCCGCTACCACGACCGCCCCGGCGACCGCCCCGACCTCCCGCGCCTGCGCACCGAACTGAAGCGCCTGCGCCGCAACGGCTTCGCCGTGAACCAGGAGCGCTCCGAACGGGGCCTGGTCGCCATCGGCGTACCCGTCCGCGACCAGGACGGTACGGCGGTGGCGGGACTGTCGGTGTCGATGCCGAGCGTGCGCTACGACGCCCATCGGCTCCAGGCGCTGGTGGCCGTACTGAACGCCACGGCTCGGGCGCTGGAGCGGGACCTGGCGGCGTAGCCGTGGGGCGTTCCCGCTGCCCCACGTGAGCGGAGCAGCGGAACCCGTGGTGCCCGCTACGCGCCGTAGGTCTCGAACTCGGCGACCTTCGGGGTGGCCGTGGAGCCGGTGATCTCGAAGGTGATCTTCTTCAGCGAGGTCTGCGGCAAGGTGATCACGCCCGCGCCGGTTCCGGAGGCCAGAACGGCGCCCGTGTCGGCGTTGAGGAGCCGCCAGGAGCCGATGGCGCCGGTGGATCCGGCCGCCTCACGGATGTTGACCTTGGCCACCGTGGTGGCGGAGCCCCACTTGACGGAGACGGAACCGGTGGAGCCGCTCGGCGACCAGTACGTGCTCATGTCTCCGTCCCGGACGTTGCCGTAGCTGGTGCCGTCGGCCTTGCTGGAGCCGTCGGCACCGGCGCCGATGCTGAGGTTGGTGCCGGTCGGCTGGGTCGGGGTCGGCGTGGGGGTGGGCGTCGGGGTCGGAGTCGGCGTGGTCGGGGTCGGGTTCGGCGTCTGCGGGGTGCAGTTGCCGTCGGAGACCTTGAGTCCGGTGCCCGCGCCCGCCGTACGGCTCACGACGTCGGGCACGCAGGTCGCGACGTCGAGCGTGTAGGCGTACGGAATGCCGACCGTGGTGTTGGACTGCGGGTCGGGCCCGGCGGGGTAGTTCTCGGAGCCCGGGGAGGACCAGGTCACGTTGTCGAAGACGTTGCCGCTGACCTGCCAGGAGCCGCGCTGGTCGGTGTAGAAGGTACCCAGGACGTCCTTGGAGTCCTCGAAGTAGTTGTTGTCCACCTTGGCCTTGGCGCCGGCGCGGGAGTTGATGCCGGACTCGTTCAGACTCACGTAGTGGTTGTTGTAGGCGTGGGCGGTGCCGCCGCGCAGCAGGGGCGCACGGGAGTCGATGTTCCGGTACAGGTTGTGGTGGAAGGTGACGTACCCGTTGGACAGATCGCTCTCGCTGGACCCGATGAGGCCGCCCCGGCCGGAGTTGCGCAGAATGCTGTAGGACAGCGTCACGTACTGGGTGTTGTCCTTCATGTCGAAGAGGCCGTCGTAGCCCTCCGACTCACCTCCCGAGGCCTCCAGGGTGGCGTGGTCGACCCACACGTTGCGGACGTCGCTCTCCATGCCGATCGCGTCGCCGCCGTTGGATGTCGGTGAGCCCGACTTCTTCACGTTCTTGACCGTGACGTTCTGGATGATGATGTTGCTGGATTCACGGATGTGGATGCCCAGTTGATCGAAGACGGCCCCGCCGCCGACCCCGACGATCGTGACATTGCTGATCTGCTTGAGCTCGATCACACCGGCGGCGGTGTTGCAGCTGTCGCCCGAGACCTTCGCGGTGTTGCCGTGGTTGATGGTGCCATCGACCTGGATGACGATCGGCGTGCTGCTGCTGGCACGGCCGCACAGTGCCGCGTGGATCTGGGTACCGGTGGTGGCCTTGACCGTCTGCCCACCGGCTCCGCCGGTGGTGCCCCCGTTCTGCGTCGCGTAACCGGTGACTCCGCCGGTCGCGGCCGACGCCGCGGGCATCGACAGCGCCGCGATACCGGCCCCGACCGCCAGGGCCAGTACGGCCGAGGCGGCGGACAGGCGTAGGGCGAGTGGTCTTCTCATGGTTGTCTCCTGGGGGGTTCGTGATCCGTTCGATGCGTGGTGCGGAGTGCCACTTGCTGTGCGAACGGCTGCGCGATACGGCTCTCCTGGAGCGGCTCCGACAGCGAGAAAACGCGACGGGAAAGCGCTTTCTGGCCGCAGACGATAGGGGTGGCCAGAAGGGCTGACAAGCCCACCGGCAGAATCTGGTTCACATTCTCGAACGAGTGACGATGGGGCGGCCGGGAGACGCTATGCGTGGGAGGCTGTCCACGAGGAGGTAGGACCGATGGCCGAGCGAAGCGCGAATGCCACTGCCAGTCCCCGTGCCAGGGTGATCAGCGACATCACGATCTCGGCCGACGGGTACTCGGCCGGGCACAACCAGACCGAGGAACGCCCGTTCGGCGAGGACGGCGGCGACGGCACGGGCGCCAGGCTGCACGCGTGGATGTTCGACAGACCCGACGAGAACCGGGCCGAGATCGAGCAATTGGGCGCCGCGAAGGCGTTCATCATGGGGCGCAACATGTTCGGCCCCGTGCGTGGCGCATGGGACGGGGACCGGACCTGGAACGGCTGGTGGGGTGACAACCCCCCTTTCCACGCACCGGTGTTCGTACTCACCCACCACGCACGCGAGCCGCAGCCGATGGACGGCGGCACGACGTTCCACTTCATCACCGACGGCATCGAATCGGCGCTAGCGCAGGCACGCGCGGCAGCGGGTGACGGTGACGTCCTGATCCACGGCGGCGCGACCACCATTAACCAGTACCTCGCCGCTGGCCTGATCGAAGAACTACGCCTCCACATCGTGCCGTTGACGCTCGGCGCGGGCACGCGCCTGTTCGAGGGCGTCCCACCACTGAACCTGGAACAGGTGGCGTCCCGTTCGGCGACCCAGATCACGCACCTGACGTACCGCGTACTGCCCTGATTCGAACACCCGCCTTGATCATCCCTGGCATGATGACCCCCATGGCACAGGGCGGAAGCACGATGGGCGAGGAACCGACATGGCCGGAACTCCTGCTCACCTTCGCCATGGTGGCAACCATCCCCATCATCATCGGCGGAGCCGTACTCGTGTCCCTCATCGGCCTGACCATGTGGGCAACGGCCCCACTACGACGCCGCAGACGCGCACGCGCAATGGACACCCACTGAACTCGACTGCGCGAGCTCACAATCCGCCGCTACGGCTCGAGCGCCATTCCGCTTCGAGGATGCTGAACATCTCGGAGTCCCGCCAGCCGTCCCGAATCAACGCGGTGTGCCGATGCCGCCCCTCATACGTCATGCCAAGCTTGCGGAGCAGCTGAGCCGACGCGAGATTACGCGGGTCACAGGTCGCGTAGATCCGGTGGAGTCCCAATTCCCCGAACCCGCGCGACAGAAGCTCCCGCCCGATCGCTGTACCCACGCCACGCCCCCAGACCCTCGGGTGCACGATGTAGGCGATTTCGCCCTGCCGATGGCGATGGCTACGAATGCGCAACTCCCCCATGCCGACGAGGTCGTTCTCGAACCGAGCAACGTACACGAACCTCTGCTGCTGAGCATGTGACCAGGCCTCTACAGCGGCGCGCACGAACGCGCGCGTCTGCTCCTCCCTGTTCGGCCCCCAGGGCTGGTACCGACAAGCCTCCTCAAGACCGGCCCAGGAGTGCACCGCTTGCCAGTCGTCGAGCGCGAGCTTGCGCAAAGTCACCGGCATCAACTAGTTGTCCTCATCGTCCCAGTCGTCGACGGGACGGAGCGACTCCATGAACGCGTCGAGGGTGTCGGCCACCTCGACCACAGCACGGCCTGTGCCTTCCCGTTCGTGATCCCAGAAGTAGACACGTCCCTCGTCTGAGTCAGAAACCGATACACCGACGACATTGCCGCACTCCGCATCGAAGAGAGGCAGGAACCAATCCGGGGCGCGGCCCCGAAGTTCTCGGAGCCGTACTTCGATGTCGCAGTCATCCCCGGTATCAACGCCCAGCATCTCGGTGACACCGACCCCGACATCCCTGCCGGTGGGTGTGTCCAAGAAGTTGGACGGCAGCTCGCCCCCGTTGTGCCGGTGGAGCAGCTGCCTGCAAGCGACCGGGATCCTCAATCCCGTACGCCCCTCGAATGCGGCAAGCAGCGCGGCGTCGGCGCCCGGTCCGGTCGTCTCGAATTCGATGCTCATCGGTGATGCGTATCCCGCCTACTCCGCGCTGGATTCGAAGTCCTCGACGAAGTAGCTGTCGTGGCGCACCCTGAACCGCTTGAGTTCCTCGCTGCTGCGCTGGGACATTTCCGCGACGCGTTCGAAGTACTCCTCGCGCGGGGCGCCCGGAGAGAACAGCATGAGCATGGACGTCGGTTCGTCGGTGGTGTTGCGGAAGGCGTGGAGGCCGCCGACCGGGACGTAGAGGAAATCTCCGGTGCGGCCCGTGACCCACTTCTCGCCGTTGTAGAGCTCCAGTTCGCCGGAGAGGATGTAGAAGGACTCCGACATGGCCTTGTGGAAATGGGTCTTGGCGCCGGCTGCACGGGCGGCCAAATCCACCTTGTACAGGCCGAATTCGCCGCCCGTCGATTCGTTGGTGGCGAGGTAGCTCGTCGAGCCGCCGGGGGAGGAAAGGTCCGGTGGGGTGTCCGCACGGCGGAAGACCGCGGTCACCTCTCCCTTGTCACCGTGATAGCGGGGCTCCGGGTAGGTCAGGTCCTCGGGGTACGACATGGCACGCTCTCCGTTTCCGACTCGTCCGTCACTTCACCGGAAAGCCTGCTCCCCTCCCGACACGGCGGCATCGGACTTCCGGATGATCTTGGAGGCTCGGGGACGAGGGCTCTGGACCTACGCCGGAAGCGTCAACGGCCGTGCGCGTTCAGGAAATCGATCAAGCCTGTTTCCGAACGTATCAGCCGTTCCCGGCGCTCAGGAGGCAGGGAGGACAGGGCGTCGACGAGCCTCCGCGAGCGGGGGACGTGAACCATATTCGCGGAGTAGATCCGGCAGCCCGAGCACCAGGCGACGCCAAGGCAGCGCTCATACAGGGAGGACTCGGGTGGATGGAACCGGTGTTGGTATGAGCGGACCGGCGTTCCGCAGGCGGCGCAGGTCCATTGGTCCCCGTCGAGAACGGTGTCCCAGGTCCCGACCTTGATCCATCGCCGCCGCCCTGCCGGTGCTCTTCAAGTCGTCATGCCCAGCATTCTTCCCTACCGCAAGGAAGGTTCCGCGGCCGCCCTCCCATGCCGAACCAGCACCGTGACGGTGGCCGCGAGGAAGACGACCTGCATGGCCGTCCGGGGGCCGAGCCGGTCCCACCACGGCACGTCACCGTCGGCGGCGTACACATTGGCGGGGAACATCACGACCAGCATCACACTGAGCGCGGCCGCCGCGGCCCGAGCGGTCCGCGACCACAACAACCCGACCGCGCAGGCGATTTCGGCGATGCCGGTCAGTGTGACGAGCAGACCCGGGGCCGGCAGAGCCGACGGCACCATGTCGACGATCTCCTCGCGCATCCCGATGAAGTGCGCGCCCCCGGTGACGGTGAACATGGCCGCCAGACCGCCCCGCAGTGCGGTGGTCGGCCGACGGAGCCGTTCGGCCCCGAGCGCCCCGGCGAGCGTCAGTAGGCCGGTGACGGCGACGAGCGTGGCGAGCGGTTCCATGGCCGGATCTTCCTGAAGTGATGAGCGTGGTGACTGACGTCTGGGGGCTGACGCCTTCCGGTCAGACGGCGTCCTCCGCCACCGCCGCGGCCGACCTGCGCACGGTGTCGGAGTCGATGTGCTGGATCTGGACGACTACCCCGTCCGGGTCGGTGACCCGGATGCTGTGGCCGAAGTTCTCCTCGACGAGTTCGTAGGGGTAACCGTCGCGTTCGAGCCGCTGCGCGATCTCCTCCAGCGGCTCCTCCGTGGCGAAGCCCAGTTCCGTGGTGCCGGGCACGCGGCCCTGCGAGACGGCGGCGGCATGGACGCCGACGGCGCCCGCGGAGGCGTCCAGGCGGACCCAGACGGCCGCGCCGGGTTCCTGCCGCACGTCGAGGCCCAGCCCGGCGTAGAAGGTGCGGGACGCCTCGACGTCGGCGACGTAGCGGATGGGGAGGACGGTCAACATGGGTCTGCCTTTCTGGGGTGGTCGCCCTTTCTGGGGTCGTCGCCGTCAGCGTCCTGCCCGGTGCTCCGCAGCACGCTTTAATGTCCCCGGCATCGACGTGTTCAGACGTTTCAGGAGGGCCTGGTGACGCAATCCGTCACACTCGACGCGCTGGATCGCCGTCTGATCCATGCGCTCCAGATCGACGGGCGGGCCTCCTTCAGCCGTATCGCCGCCGTGCTGGGCGCGCCGGAGCGCACGGTGGCGCGCCGCTACCACCGGCTGCGGTCGGCGCTGGTGGTCCGGGTCGTCGGACTCGTCGACAGTCGACGGATCGGCATGCTCGACTGGTTCGTCCGCATCGACTGCGCGCCGGACACCGTCGAGGCGCTGACCGCCGCCCTCGCGCAGCGGGACGACACCTCGTGGATCGCTCCGGTCGTCGGCGGGACACGGCTGACCTGCATGGTGCGCACTCCGATCGAAGGGACGGAGGCCGGACGTCCGCTGTTCGACCATCTGTTCCGGACCCAAGGAATCCGTGACGTCGAGGCGTGCTGCGTGCTGCGCCCGGTCGCCGGGGTCGGCGGCTGGGCGGGCCGGACGAGCGCGTTGGACGCAGCCGAGCAGGCGGCCCTTCTCGACACCGCTCCGGAGCCACCGGACGACCTGGACGACCTTGCCGAGCCGTCCGGCTGGGGCGACGGGGAGGCGCGGCTGGTGGGCGAACTGGCCCTGGACGGGCGGGCGGACGTGGCGCATCTGGCCGCCGCCACCGAGTGGTCGGCCTCGACCGTGCGGCGCCGCATCGCCGGGCTGCGGGCCGCCGGGGTGCTGCATTTCGAGGTGGACGTGAGCCCGGCCCACTTCGGCTACCCGCTGGAGGCGCTGCTGTGGCTGGAGGTGGCACCGGCCGCGCTGGGCGAGGTGACCGAGGCACTGTCACGGCACACGGCGGTCGCCTTCGCCGCCGTCACAACGGGGCGCACCTCGGTCTTCGCCATGATCCAGTGCCCTGACACGGCGGCCCTGCACGACTACCTGGCCGACGACTTGGCCGCCCTCCCGGGCATCGCCCGCCTGGAAACCGCCCTGGTTCAACGCCGTGCCAAGCGAGCGGGCCCCCTGTTGCTCCCGACGGTGGCGGAGCGCCCTCATGCTGCGACGCGAAGGTCGACCAGGTGAGTCGTGCACCATGGTGGGCGCCGACCGGTCGGTGCCGGTGTATGCCTGTCGGATAACCGCATGGCCCCGATCGAGGGACCGTGTTTCCCCTGATGCGGGCGTTCCGGAGGACGGGCGCGCACCCTCGCCGCACTCCGACGCGTTGGCAGCGACATGGATCGCACAGTCACCACAGGGTCCCTCGTCCCGGCGAACGAAGAGCGGCGAGCGCGCCCTGCCGGACTCTCCGCGTCAGCCCAGAGGACCCAGAGGAATCCGCCCATCTATGCGGCCTTGGTCACCGAGTGGCAGGCGCGGGGCCGGATGGTCCCTGGTGCCCGGGATGCCCAGTGGACCGCCGCCCTGGTCCCGTCCTGCCTGGCGTCGGAGGCCTGGTTCCCCTCGGCGGGGTCAGTCGTCGCCCGGGATTCGGGGTCCGGTGCTCAGTGCCCCGCACATGGGGCAGCGTCCGCGCGCGTTGGCCTGCGCGGTGAGGACGCCGAGTGCCTGCTGTAGGGCCAACTCCACGGCAGCGGGGAGGAATAACGCACCGGCGCCGTCCGGTGGGATCAGCCACCGCAGGCGCCCCACGGCCCGGTGCGGCGCGGGCACCGTGATCCACGAACCCTTGCCCAGATAGCGGACGTCGGAGCCGATCCAGTGGCCGAGCGGATCGGGCGGCAGGAAGAAGCCCACCCGGCCGGCGACGGTGTCGGCCAGTGCCGGACCGGGCGGCTGCGGGATGCACAGCAGGGCGTCGAGGGCCAGCACGCCCAGTTCGACCGGCACGCTCAGCACGTCCCAGAATCGCCCGCAGGCCAGCGCCGCCACCCCGTCCTCTCCGTGCCACTGCCGTTTGCAGGCGCGTGGGTCGGTCGCGGCGGCGGATAGCCATTCCGTGGCCCGTCGTGTGGTTCCTCGCATGGCGGACCTCCAGGTTCCGTCAGCCCATGGACAGGACATACGTCTCCCTCGCCGCCGGGACCGCCTGACCTGAGGCATTCATCCTTGTAGATAAATGCACTGCTCGGAAGGGGTGGCGAACCCTGGCGAATTAATCCGGACCGCCCGCTTCAGCCAACCCGGACCGCTCGCCTCAGCCGGTCCGGATCGCCCGCTCACCACCAGGCAGTCGACCGAATCACCGTCACCTCAGGAAGGTCAACCGCACCTAACGACCCACACCGTGTGCGCCCGACACGGAGTCCGATGTCCGCGACATGCGGTCTCAGCGAGCCCCCAGCCGTGTCCGGGCCAGGGGCTCGTCCCGCAGATAGCCCCCGTCCAGGCGACGTCGTTCGGTTCGGGAGTGGGCGCCGCCCGGCTGCACTGGCGCAGCGGGTCGAAGTGCGCCTCGATCGGGTTGGCCCAGGAGGCTTAGGTCGGGGTGGGTTGACCGCGCGGCGGATGAGCGACAGCAGGCGGCGCACCCGGATCGTCCCCCCGCACCACTCCCGGGGCGCTCGTCGCGGCCGGGCAGGCGCCGTGCGCGGAGTCATCCGTATGGCTCACGGTAGCCACCGCTTGCCAGGGTTTGGCTGATCCGCGCCGCAACCCTCGCTAAACGTCGGCCTCATCACCGTCCACTACCTGCGTTTCAGGCTGAACGCCCCAATTGATGACCTAGGAACGGCAACGCGGCGGCCTGTAGGAAGGTTCCAGCGCGACTCAAACCACCAACCGGCCTGCGCCCCACGGGACTTGCACAGCCATGAGCTCGCGGGACGGCCGCGCCGACGTGGTCCGAAGTGTGTGGCCGGTCCGCGATGTCCGGGTGGGTCAACTCCACCTCGATGAGCCGCTTTCCCACGTTCGCCAAGGAGCTCCGGCTGATCGATCAGGGCGCGTATTTCGTCAGGACGCCGGGCTTCGACAGGTGCGACGCCTGGAAGCCGACAATCAAGTGCGACATCCGGTAGCACGTTACTGACGCACACCGCATGTGATGTGCGGCCCGGGGCCGGTCGCAGGGCCGACCCCGGGCCGCGCCACACCGGAGAACGGAGACACGCAGTGAGTTCCGGCGGGATCACATGGATAGCCGACGAGGACACCTCCTTGCTCGGCTACTGCATCAAGCTGACCCAGGGCCTGACCGGCGAACAGCTCGCCGCACGCCTCGCCGGTCCCGGCGGCCCCGTACCGGTCCAGGCCGCCACCGGGCCGCAGGCCGAAGCACTCATCGACGGGCTCGACGCGGAGCGCGGCGACGCCGACAGCATCGCCGTCCGCTACGGCGACCACACCGGCCTGGGCTTCGCCATCGCCTACGGCCACTGGCCGTCCGTCCTCGGACCCGCGTACCACGACGGGACATCCCGGAACGGGGCCCACGTCTTCGAGCTCTACTACGAGAAGCAGAACCCGAAGGTCCCGCCACCCGCATTCGCCTACTTCCACGACGACCGCTACGTGTGCGGCTTCGGCATGTACATGCGCACCTGGTCGCAGGAGATCACCGGCCCTGGCGCCGACGTCGTCCGCGCTGAAATCGTCGCGGCCGGGATCCCGGAGGAGAGGGAGAGGGACACGGCGCACCGTGCCTCTCTCGCCGTACTGGAACAGCGCTTCGAACTGGCACTGCCGCGTGATCTGTTCCTGGACGCATCACTGCCCACTGCACTCGTCAGAGGCCGGCAGCCGCGATGAGGACAAGCTCACGACCCCGCAAGAAAGGTGATGCGCACCTGTCGGTTCGGGTTGTCCTTGTTGGTGTCCACCAACCTCCGCCAAGACAACCCCGACCCTACCGATAGGCCTGCCACAGCTCCACTGGGTGATCCATGGCAACGATGGGAGGCTGCGGTCCCGGTGCTGCCTCGACCCCGGTGCTCCCGCGCAGACTGCTCCTTCATCCGGCTACGGAGCCGGGCTGCTCAGCGGCCTGCTGTCCCGGCCCGCGGCTTGGCGGTGCTCGACGGCCTGGTCGCCGCCACCCTGCTCACGATGGGGCGGCTGCTGCCGGCCGGCGCCTGACCGCCCCGCGTTCCGCACCGCTTTGCGCTCGTCGAGCTCCATCGCCCCCCGGGGCGCGCATCATCAAAGGAGGGGGGCCATCGACGAGGAGTGGCGATGAGGTTGTCGTTCCTTGAACCCCTCTACGCGGAGCCAGGCCCGTTCGCCTCCGTTTACCTGGACACGTCCCGAGACGTCGAGCATCCCGAGCGGGCGATCGCGCTGCGCTGGCGGCGGCTGCGCGAGAGCCTGTCCCGTCAGGGCTCGGACCGGGCGCTGCTGAACGTACTGGAGGAGGAGGTGGGCGCCGACACAGGGGTGCCGGGGGCACACGGTCAGGCCATCTTCGCCGCCCACGGCGCGCTCGTCCTCAACGGGGAGCTGCCCAGGCCGCCCGAACACGACTCCGCGCGCTACAGCACCCTGCCGGACGCGATGCCCCTGGTCACCCAGCACGTTCCGGAGATCCCCTACATGGCCGTAGTCGTCCACTACGGTGGCCTTCCGACCGCGGAGACCCACGGCTGGGTATTTCTGGAGGCGGAGACCGGCACCTGGCCAGCGTCCACCGTCACCCCGGGTGAGCGGCTGCACCGCAGGGTCGCGGTGGCGACCTGGCACCGCGCCTCCCTCCGGCTCGGCCACCGGCTGGACGAACGGGCGCGGCGTGCCCATGCCGACGCCGTCGTCGTGGGCGGGGACGAGTGGGCGTGCAACGTACTGATCCGCCGCCTGCCGCACACCCTGCGGGACAAGGTCGTACGCGTGGGCGGCCGGACCCCCACCGACACCGGACGCGCCCTGTTGGAGCCGCAGCTCGACGGCATCTTCCGCGGCCGCATGGCCGCGCACGACCGTGAACTCGTGGACATCTTCATCGGCCGGCGTGCCCTGGACGGACCCATGACGGAGGGGCTGGCCGCCACCGTCGCCGCCCTCCAGCGCGGCCAGGTCGCGGCACTGCTGGTGAACCGGCCGCCAGGGTCTTCGCTGCGGCTCTGGGCGGGCTCCCAGCCCACTCAGCTCGCGCTGACCGAGGCGGAGCTGATGTCCTTCGGCGTGCGGGCCCCTCGCGAGGAGCGCGCCGACGAGGCCCTCGTCCGGGCCCTCGTCGGCACCGGTGCCGAGCTGGTCGTCGTACCGGAGAGCGAGCTGAGGCTGTACGAGGGCGTGGGCGCCCTGCTGCGGTACACCGACCCGGGGACCCCCCGTCCCGACGCCGACGCGCTGCGCCTCCCGGATCACGGGTCGCCCCTGGCGCCCGACCGCCCCGGATCGCACAGGGCACGGACCGTGCCGACACTGGGCTGGAGCGGCAGCGCGGCGTATGAGCGGCGGACGGGCCACATGGACAGCACGGCCGATATCAGCAACACGCCCACGTCGAAGGGGATCGTGGTCAGACGGGAACGCACCACGACCGGGGCCGCCGGCGCCACCGCCACGGCCCCGCGGTCCGATGGCCCATGAAGGGACGACCCCCGAGGACCTGGTCCGCGCGGCCCACGCCGTGGGCGTGACCGACGCCCGTCTCCTGGAGGCCGTACGGAGCATCCCCCGGGCGGAATTCGTCCCCGCGGACGAGGTGGCATCCGCGTACCGGGACACGCCCGTTCCGCTCCCCCACGGGCAGGTGACCACCCAGCCCTCGCTGATCGCCATGATGGTCTCCGCTCTCGGCCTCACCGGAGACGAACAGGTCCTGGAGGTCGGGACCGGATACGGCTGGCAGACCGCGCTGCTGGCCCGCTTGGCCGCGTACGTCGTCAGCGTCGAGCGCTGGCCCGACCTGGTCGACGAGGCCCTCCTGCGGCTGACCGGGCAGGGCGTCGGCAATGCCGAGGTCGTACTCGGCGACGGGACCCTCGGGATGCCGACCCGCGCCCCGTACGACGCCGTCATCGTCTGCGCGGCCTTCCCGCGAGTGCCTGAGCCGCTCGTGGATCAGCTCCGCACCGGTGGCCGGCTCGTCCAGCCGATCGGGCAGGGCGGGCAGGAGCGCGTCGAGCTGTACGAGCAGCGGGCCCACAACCTGGTGCACCGCAGGACGGTCACCGCGGCCCGGTTCGTCCGGCTGTACGGCGCCCATGGCTACGACCAGCGGTGACGCGCTCAGCGCTGATAGGTCCCGACCATGGTGCCGGAGGCCAGCTCCCTGCCCTTCAGGGCACGGTGCACGTCCTCGGCTCCAGGGTGGTCGTGCAGCGGCAGCGGCTCGGACAGGGCGTACAGGCGGAAGAAGTAGCGGTGCGGCCCGTGCCCCGGTGGAGGCATCGGCCCTCCCCAGCCCACGCGGCCGAAGCCGTTGGGCCACGGCAGGCCCCCCTGGGGCTTCTGGCCCTCCGCCGCCCCGGTGATCCCCGGATCGATGCCGGTCACCAGCCAGTGCAGGAAGGTCGCCCCCGGTGCGTCCGGGTCCTCGCACAGGAGCACCAGCTCCGTGGCCTCATGGGGCACCCCCGACCAGGTCAGGGGCGGTGAGATGTTCTCACCCTCCCCGCTGTACCGACGGGGGATCACCGTTTTGTCGTCGAACGCTGTGCTGCTGAGTTCAATTCCGCTCATGCGCGCCGCTGTACCCGCAACGGCGGCACCGGCACCGGTCCGCGCCCCAGAAACCCCCGTTCGGCCGAGCCCACCCGGGCCGTCTCCGTAAGCGGGGGTGAAGATGGCAGGGTGCCGACAAGGATCCTGCTCGAGGGTCGCCCGGGCGCGGGCAAGACGACCGCCCTGCGTCGGCTGGCCGCGCTGCTGCCCACCCACGCGGCCACCGGCTTCACCACGGAGGAGATCCGGCAATCCGGCGCCCGCGTCGGTTTCGCCCTGGAGACCCTGGCAGGCCGACGGGAAGTGCTCGCCCATGTCGACCTGCCCGGTCCGCCACGGGTAGGGAAATACGGCGTCGACCCGGGCGTCATGGAACGACTGGCGCTGCCGTCGCTTCGGCCGGCAGCAACCGAGGAGGCAACAGGGCGGCTGGTGCTCATCGACGAGCTGGGGCGGATGGAACTGGCGTGCACGGCGTTCCGGCACGCGGTCGACGCGCTGTTCGTCGCAGAAGTCGACGTCGTCGCCACGGTCCACACGCATCGCGATCCGTTCACCGACGCCCTCAAGCGGCGGGCCGACATCGAGGTCGTCCAGCTCACTCCGGCAAACCGGGACGTCCTGCCGGAGGAGCTCGCGGCCCGGCTGCAGCAGCCCCGGACGCACGGAAGGCCTCCCTCTCACGGATGAGAGACCGGCCTCCGACCTGCCGAAAGCAGAGTCGGGGCGACAGGATGTGAAGTCGCCCGGTCGCTGCGACCGGCGGCGCCCACCGCCAAGGGTCGGTGCCTGCCCACCGAGTACGCGGCCGGCATCGCCTTCACCACCCGGTTCGGCGCCCACCCCTCATTCGCCCTCCAGCACAGCCACTTGATCGGTCTGCTCATCGGCGGGCTCCACCAGCCGCCGGAGAAGGAACGCAAGGCGTCGAAGCAGGCACAGCGCGACTACCTCGCCCTCTGGCTCCGCGTCCTCGACGAGGTCAGGCCGGACCTCGACACGGCCGAGGCCAAGATCACCGTGTGCGCGGTCCCAGTCCTCACCGTGGTCGACAACGCGGTCCGCATCGGCCGGCTGGGCCAGCGCCCGGACCGCGCGGACCGGCTGGCGGAGATCGGCTCGGCACTCCTCCTGGCGCGCTGACTGCCGCTAGGTACGGCCGGATATCGCGCTTACAGTGCCGCTACCCGAGGAACGACAGCCGGACCTGACGCTCCGGATTGTCCCTGTTCGTATCCACCAGGCAGACGGACTGCCAAGTGCCCAGTTCCAGGCGGCCGTTCAAGACGGGGAGCGTGGCGTGGGGTGGGACGATCGCGGGGAGTACGTGGTCGCGGCCGTGGCCGGGGCTGCCGTGGCGGTGCTGCCAGCGGTCGTCGGCGGGCAGCAGGGTGTGCAGGGCGGTGAGCAGGTCGTCGTCGCTGCCGGCGCCGGTTTCGATGACGGCGACGCCTGCCGTGGCGTGGGGGACGAAGATGTTCAGCAGACCGTCCCGACCCCCGGCCGCCTCCCTCAGGAAGGCTTCGCAGTCGCGGGTCAGGTCCACGACCGTCTCCGAGGAGCCGGACGCCACGTTCAGGACTCGGGTGGTGAAGGTGTCTGACATGGCCTCCATCCTCCGTCATCCGAACGCCGCCGCACGCCAGGTCGCGTCCCGAGTGTGACACCGGCATGAAGTTCCCCGGCCCCCCGTTGACCTGCGCGACCCGACGTCTTTACGGTCAGCGGCATGGCGCGTACCGCCCTTCTCACCACGCGCGGTCACATCGACCTGCTGCGGGTGGCCTCCGCCGCGTGTCGTCGCGTCCGCTGAGGCCCCGCCCCGATTCTTCCGCACGCTGAGCGGACTGCCGCCGGGGACATGGCCTCCTCGCCGACCTTGCCGTCCGGACCCCGAGAGGCTGACGCCGCCATGGCGACCGACCTGCACTGGCCGATGAACCCCAGGACCTACCGGGCCGTCAAGGCCCCGCACGCCGTGCACGTCGACGGCCTCATCCGCTCCTTCGACGGCCGCAGGGTCATCGACCGGCTCCAACTCGACATCGAGCACGGCGAATTCGTCGCTCTGGTCGGTCGCGCCGGTCGCGCCGGTCGCGCCAGGTCCACCCTGCTGCGCATCCTCGCCGGGCTCGACCGCGACATCGAGGGCACCGTCCTCGTGCCGCGCCGCAAGGCCGTCGCCGCCCGGACGCCCCAACTCATGCCGTGGAAACGCGTCTGGCGCAACGTCCTGCTCGACCTGCCCGGCAAACCCGACCGCGCCCTCGCCGAGCGCGTCCTCGACGAGGTCGGCCTGGGACACCGTACGACCGCCCGGTCCAGGACCCTGTCCGACGGCGAGGCACAACGCGTCTCCCTGGCAAGGGCGTTGGTACGCGAACCCGATCTGCTGCTCCTCGACGACCCGTTCGGGGCGCTGGACGCGCCGACCCGGACCGCGGCCCGGCGGCTGCTCGGGGAGGTGTGGCAGCGGCGTGGCTGCACGGTGCTGCTCGTCACGGACGATGCCGAGGAGGCCGTGCTCCTGGCCGATCGTGTGCTCGTGATGGAGGGCGGCTCCATCGCTCACGAGGAGCGGATCGGCATCGACCGCCCGCGCGACATCACCGACCCCCGGTTGGTCCGACTCCTGCGGCGCCTCGCAGGCAACGAATCGACGGTCCGGGAAGATCTCCGACCCCGGTGAAGTTAGTAGAAGCGTGAACAACACCGAGGTAGTCGTCATAGGCGCCGGGCAGGCAGGGCTCGCCGGCGCCTATCACCTGCGGCGCAGCGGATTCGAGCCGGGCCGTGACTTCGTCGTGCTGGACCACTCCCCCGGCCCGGGCGGTGCCTGGCAGTTCCGGTGGCCTTCGCTGACGTACGGCAAGGTGCACGGGATGCACGCGCTGCCCGGGATGGAGCTGACCGGGGCGGATCCGGCGCGGCCGTCCGCCGAAGTGATCGCCGAGTACTTCGAGAACTACGAGCGCGCCTTCGATCTGCGGGTGCTGCGGCCGGTGGATGTGCGGGCCGTGCGCGAGGGGGACGGCGGGCGGCTGCTCGTCGAGACCTCGGCCGGGGACTGGTCGACGCGGGCGCTGATCAACGCCACTGGTACGTGGGATCGGCCGTTCTGGCCCCGCTATCCAGGCCAGGAGAGTTTTCGCGGGCGGCAGTTGCACACCGCGCAGTACCCGGGGCCCGAGGAGTTCGCCGGGCTGCGGGTGGTCGTGGTGGGCGGGGGTGCGTCGGGTACACAGCATCTGCTGGAGATCGCTCCGTACGCGGCCGCCACTACCTGGGTCACGCGGCGGCCTCCCGTGTTCCGCGAGGGCCCGTTCGACGAGAACGCGGGGCGGGCGGCGGTGGCGCTGGTCGAGGAGCGGGTGCGGCAGGGGCTGCCGCCCAGGAGCGTGGTGTCGGTGACCGGTCTGCCGCTCAACGACGCGATCCGCCAGGGGCTCGCGGACGGGGTGCTGGACAGGCAGCCCATGTTCGACCGGATCACCCCGGACGGGGTCGAGTGGGCCGGCGGCCGGCGCGTGGACGCCGACGTCATCCTGTGGGCAACCGGGTTCCGGGCCGCCATCGACCATCTGACGCCGCTCAGACTGCGCGAGCCGGGCGGCGGCATCCGCATCGACGGGACCCGGGCGGTCGCCGATCCGCGGATCCACCTCGTCGGCTACGGCCCCTCGGCGAGCACCATCGGCGCCAACCGGGCGGGCCGCGCGGCCGTACGGGACATCAGGCGGCTGCTGGCCGAGGAGCAGTCGGCGGCCGCCTGACCGCTCCCCTCACTTCGCCTTGGGCGAGCTCTTCTGGTTGCGGTTGAACTCCGCGACGTTGCGCTGATGCTCGGCGTAGTCGGCGGTGAAGCGGGTGTCGCCCGGCTTGACGGTGACGAAGTACAGCCAGTCGCCCGGGGCGGGGCTGATCGCGGCGCGCACCGCGTCCTCGCCCGGGTTGTCGATCGGGGTCGGGGGCAGGCCCATGCGCTGGTACGAGTTGTAGGGGCTCTCGATCCGGGTGTCGGCCGGTGTCGTCTTCAGCGTCGAGCGGTTGAGGGCGTAGTTGATGGTGGAATCCATCTGGAGCGGCATGCCGCGCTCCAGGCGGTTGAAGACCACCCGGGCCACCTTGCCCATGTCGGTCTTGGTGGCCGCCTCGGCCTGGACGATGCTCGCGATGGTGACCGCCTGATAGACGTTCATCGCGTTGCGCTGGGCGCCCGCGGCGATCGGGGCGCCGTTGAACTTCTTGTTGGCGGTGTCGACCATGAACGACAGCAGCGACTCGGGTGTCGCCTTCCTGCCCTTCTGTTCCAGGGGGTACGTCGCCGGGAAGAGGTAGCCCTCGGGGTTGCCGTCGGCGTCGATCGGCAGCTTCAGATTCGCCTTGGCCAGGGACTTCTTGGCGGTGCCCGCGGGCAGTTCGAGCGCCTTGTCGACGGCCTCGTAGATCTGTCCGGACCGCCAGCCCTCCGGGATCACCAGGGTGGTGGGCTTCTTCTCCTTCTCGCCGCCCAGGCTCAGCAGCGGCACCGCCACGGCGGTGCCGGCCACGACGGCCCCGGTCGCGATGAGGACGAGTCGGCCCCGGCGCGTCAGTCGGATCGCGCTCCGTGACGGAGTGTTCATGTGCATGCGGGCACGGTAACCCGCTAAAGCTCACAAACCCGGCATATCTTCATCTTGTCGGCTCCCATCAGGCTCCCGACGGCTCCAGTCGGGCGTCCCGGCGGACCAGCGTCGCGTATCGCCCGTCCCGCGCCAGCAGTTCCTCGTGCGTGCCGCGTTCGGCGGTCCGGCCGGAGTCGAGGACCACGATCTGGTCGGCACCCCGAATGGTGGACAGCCGGTGCGCGATGGTGAGCGTGGTGCGGTTGGCCGAGAGCGCGTCGATGGCCTCCTGCACGGCGTGCTCGGTACGGGTGTCCAGGGCGCTGGTCGCCTCGTCGAGAACCAGCACGGGCGGATCGCGCAGGATGGTGCGGGCGATGGCCAGGCGCTGCTTCTCGCCGCCGGAGAAGCGGTAGCCACGCTCACCGACGACCGTGTCGTAGCCGTCGGGCAGGGCGGCGATGTGGTCGTGGATCTGCGCCGCCTTCGCCGCCGCGTGCAGCTCCTCGTCGGTGGCGTCCGGCTTGGCGAAGCGCAGGTTGTCGGCGACGGAGGCGTGGAAGAGGTACGTCTCCTGCGAGACGACGCCGACCGCGCGGGCCAGGGTGTCGAAGTCCAGGTCGCGCACGTCGACCCCGTCGAGGGTGACCCGGCCGCCGGTGACGTCGTACAGCCGCGGCACCAGGTGGCCGAGCGTGGACTTGCCCGCGCCGGTCGGGCCGACGACCGCGAGAGAGCCGCCCGCGGGGACCGTGATGTCGACGCCGTCGAGGATGGGGGCGCCCTGGTCGTCGTAGCGGAACTCGACGTTCTCGAAGCGGACCTCGCCCTTGATCTCGTCGAGGTGGACCGGGCGTTCGGGCTCGGTGATGTCGATGGGCAGGTCGAGGTATTCGAAGATGCGCTGGAAGAGGGCGAGCGAGGTCTGGATCTGGACGCCGGTGCTGAGCAGGCTGACGGCCGGGCGGAACAGGCCCTGCTGGAGCGAGACGAAGGCGACGATCGTGCCGATCGAGACCTCCGGGCCGCCGTACTGGAGGGCCAGGCCCGCGGTCCAGTAGATGACGGCGGGCATCGCGGCCATGACGATGGTGATGACGGCCATGCGCCAGCGGCCCGCCATGTTCGAGCGCACTTCCAGGTCGACCAGGCCCTCGGACTCATCGGCGAAGGACTTCGTCAGCGAGTCGGAGCGGCCCATCGTGCGGCCGAGCAGGATGCCGCTGACGGAGAGCGACTCGGTGACCGTGGCGGCCATGACGGCCATCTGCTTCTGGCGCTGGGTGGTGATCTTCTTGCGTTCGTTGCCGACCCGGCGGCTGATCCACACGAACACCGGGAGCAGCAGCAGGGAGACGGCCGTCAGCCGCCAGTCGAGGACGAGCATCGCGACGATCGTGGCGACCACGCTGGTGAAGTTGGCGACCAGCGAGGTGGCCGTCGAGGTGACGGTGGCCTGCATGCCGCCGATGTCGTTGGCGATGCGGGACTGCACCTCGCCGGTGCGGGTCCGGGTGAAGAAGGCGAGCGACATGCGCTGGAGGCGGCCGTAGACGGCGGTGCGCAGGTCGTGCATGACGCGCTGGCCGACGGTCGTCGAGATCAGGGTCTGGAGGACGCCGAAGACGCTGGTGAGGACCGCGCTGAGGATCATGCCGAGCGCGAGCAGGCTGAGCAGGCCGGTGCGGCCCTCGGGAATGGCGACGTCGAGGATCGCCTTCAGCAGGAAAGGGGTCGCCACGGAGACCAGGGAGGCGGCGCCGACCAGCAGGCCGACGATCGCGAGGCGCCCGCGGTAGGGGCGGAACAGACGCAGGATGCGGCGCACCTGCCGGGGCTCTTGCGCGGCGTCGGCAGGCGGTGTCCAGGCGGGTTCGTGATCGGGATGCATGGGCTCCTACGGAGGGGTGAGGGCGGGACTGACGGAGCTTAGCTCATTGTTACCTATACTCACAATGAGCCTGGTCCTGATATTGTTCCCGTATGACCAGCCCAGATCCGGTGACCTCCTCGACTGACCTCGACGGACCGCTCGCCGAGCAGTTGCTGCGGTTCACCCGGCGGGTGCACCGGATCCAGAAGCGGCACATCGAGCTCTCCGGGCTGGGCGTCACCCCGGCCCAGTCCCGGCTGCTGCGCACCCTCGCGCACTACTCCTCGCCGCCCCGGATGGCCGACCTCGCCGAACGCCTGGAAGTGGTCCCGCGGGCCGTCACCTCGCTGGTCGACGGTCTTGAGGCGAGCGGCAAGGTCCGCCGGGTGCCGGATCCCACGAACCGGCGGGTGATCCGCATCGAACTCACCGAGGACGGACTGAAGGCGCTGCGCGCACTGCACGGGGCGCGGCGATCCGCGGCCCAGGAGATCCTGGCGCCGCTCACGGCCGAGCAGCGCGAGGTGCTCGGCGGGTTGCTCGACACGCTGGTGGACGGCGGGCGGGGCTGCTGAGCCTCAGGGCATCAAGGGCCTCAAGGGCATCACGGCAGCTGCCGTACGGCCGCTGTGGTCGCGCGCAGACGGGTCGCGTCCTGACCCGGAGGTGCCCCGAAGAGGCGGCGGTACTCGCGGTTGAACTGTGAGGGGCTGTCGTAGCCGACGAGGTGTCCTACGCCCGCGACATCGCCCGGGTGGGCGACGAGCAGGGAACGGGCCTCCTGGAGGCGGATGCGCTTCTGGAACTGGAGCGGGCTCATGGCCGTGACGGCACGGAAGTTGCGGTGGAAGGCCGAACTGCTCATCCCGGTCAGCCGGGCGAGCTCCTCGATGCGCATCGGCTCGGCGTGGTGCTCGCGGATCCAGCGGATGGCGCGGGCGACGTAGGACAGGCCGCTGTCGGCCAGGCCGATCTGGCGGACCAGCGCGCCGTGCGGGCCGGTGAGCAGGCGCCAGATGATCTCCCGTTCGATGAGCGGGGCGAGGACGGGGGCGTCCGAGGGGTGGTCCAGCAGCCTCAGCAGTCGGGCCACCGCGTCGAGCAGGTCGGCTCCCGCGTCCCCGGTCGCGAGCGCGGTCGAGGGCGCCGTGGCACGCGACCGGAGTCCCGGCGGCGCCTCCAGCAGCAGCGGCGCCACCGCGGCCGGGCTCAGCACCAGGCCCATCCCGAGCGCCGGTTCCGCCCGGCTCGCGCCCACGAAGTGGCCCGTGACCGGCAGATCCGCGGTGACCACCAGGCACTGCCCGGCCCGGTACTCGTGCACCTGCTCGCCGAGCAGCAGGCGCTTGCCGCCCTGCGCCATCACGACCAACAGGGGCTCGGTCAGCGAGTAGTCGGGCTCGCTCGTCTCCACGCGGGAGAGCAGCAGCCCGGGGATGCGGCTGCGCGGATCCGGGCCCGCGCGGTCCGCGATGATGCCGCGGATCTCGTCGAGGAGGTTTTCTCTCGTGCGCACACTTCACTGTAAGGCTCGCCCGAGCCCGATCGGGGTGAAGTCGAGCGGATCGTGCAAGAGCCGAGGTGGAT
This sequence comes from Streptomyces davaonensis JCM 4913, assembly GCF_000349325.1. Lineage (GTDB taxonomy): Bacteria > Actinomycetota > Actinomycetes > Streptomycetales > Streptomycetaceae > Streptomyces > Streptomyces davaonensis. Next base: position 8,383,448 of record NC_020504.1, on the reverse strand, counting down.
CGTTCTACCGCTCACCATTGCCTGAGCGCTTTCCTGGTAATGACCGTTCCCTCACTCAAGGAGCACGATCATGCCACTCGATCACTACGTCACCCTCGGCCGCTCCGGACTGCGCGTCAGCCCGTTCGCGCTCGGCGCGATGACCTTCGGCGACGATCCCGGGGCCGCCGGATGCGGCGTCGAGGAGTCCGAGCGGATCCTGGCGACCTACCTCGACCGGGGCGGGAACTTCATCGACACGGCGAACTTCTACACCAACGGCCACTCGGAGAAGATCCTCGGCGACTGGTTCGCCGCCCGTCCCGGACGCCGCCAACACGTCGTCCTGGCCTCGAAGTTCTTCGGCAACCTGTACCCCGGCGACCCCAACGGCGGCGGCGCGGGCCGCGCCTCGATCATCGCGCAGCTCCATGAGACGCTGCGCCGGCTGCGCACCGACTACCTCGACGTCTACTGGCTGCACAACTGGGACCGCCACACCCCCGTCGAGGAGACCCTGCGCACCCTCGACGACCTCGTCCGTGCCGGGAAGATCCGCTACATCGGCTTCTCCAACACCCCCGCCTGGCTCACCGCCCAGGCCCAGACGACGGCCCTGCTCAAGGGCTGGACCCCACTGATCGCCCTCCAGGTCGAGTACTCGCTGCTGGCCCGCACCGTCGAGGGTGAACTCGCCCCGCTCGCCCTCGACCAGGGCATCGCGCTGGTGCCCTGGAGCCCGCTCAAGAACGGCTTCCTGTCCGGCAAGTACCGCCGCGGCACCGAGGTCACCGACTCCGCCCGCACGGCCTTCGTCGGGGGGCCGAGCGAGCGGGAGTACGAGGTGATCGACACCGTCGCCGCCGTGGCGGACGAGTTGGGGACCTCCTCGGCGGCGGTGTCGCTGGCGTGGCTGCGGGCGCGCGCCGGGACGGTCGTACCGATCATCGGGGCCCGGCGGGTGGAGCATCTGGAGAGCAACCTCGCGGGACTTGAGGTACGGCTCTCCCCTGAGCACCTCGAGGCGCTGGAGAAGGTGTCGGCGCCGGAGCTCGACTATCCGGCGCCGATGCACGGTTCACTGCGCGCCATGCTCCAGTTTGCGGGGGCGACCGTGGACGGGGAGGCGTCCATGGTCTACCCGCCGCTGTTGCAGAGCGATGTGCGCTACTGACGCAACGGGCCTGGTCAACACGTCCGGTGATCGTCCGTCAGTATCCCCTGGGCGGTGGCCAGTCGGCGGTCGTAGCAGCCGCCGGGGGCATCCGAGCCGTACAGCCGGTAGCGCTCGCTCGAGGTGCCGACCGCGTGACGCTGGTCGCGGGGCACGTTGACGGTCCAGGTGGCGTCGCCGGCATAGGTGTCGTCGAGCCTGGACCAGGCGGTGCGCCGTCCGTCGCGGGTCGTCTCCGCCGAGGCCCGGTCGCCGAGGGTGAGCACGGTGCGCAGCCGGTCGTCCGTGCCGAGCGTGGTGGTGCCGTCCATGGTGTACGTGCGTTGGGTGCGCGTCGTGCTCGCCGGTCCGCGTCCGTCGACCGTGACCGACTCGTCGTCGCGCCAGGTGGCATCGAGTGCGTCCATGGTCTCGCCGTCGGTCCAGCGATGGACGGAGGTGTGCGCCAGCGAGCGGCGGACGGTGGTGCTCACCCGGCCGTGCGAAGTGTCGACGTATCCGGCGACGGTCAGCGCGTGCGCGCTCTCGGTGTCCAGACGGTGTTCCGAACCGGGCGTGTGGGCCGAGGAGTTGGTGAGGCCCCGGTCTCGGTGCGCGGTGAGCGCGCCGGTGACGTGTGCGCGGCCCTCGTCCTGCCAGACGAGGATGTTCACGGGGGCGCTCCAGCCGGGGCGCCCTTCGGGCAGTCCGGCCACGGAGACCTGGATGTCGTGCGGTCGGCCGTCGTTGAGGAGGCCCGCGAACGGCGTCAGGTCGTATTCGATCGGCCTGACGTCGAAGGCGCGCGGCCCCGGAACGACGTACCAGAGGAAGGGATTGGACCAGCCCCCGGTCCAGACGTGCGGGAACGGCGCGGCCACGCCCGCCAGTTGGCCGTCCACCTTGATCTGCACCTCGCGGTTGGGGCCGTCGGCGGCCTGGCAGGAGTACGGCGCGGAGTCGGGCACCGTGAGGTACCAGTACTCCTCGCAGCCGCCGCCGGATCCGGTGGCGTACACCTCGGCGACGACGCGTTCGCTGTTGCGCGGGGTGGTGAGGGTGCCGTCGGTCAGGGGGAGGACCTGGTCGGGGGTGCTCGCGGGTCTGCCGGTGTGGAAGGTCAGGGTCACCTTCACGTCGATGATGCCGGTGTAGGTGTCATCGACGACGTTTCCGATGAGCATCTCGACGTCGCCGCGCTCGCGGAGGGTGTCGCTGTAGCGCGTGACGTCCTTCTCGACGGACCATGCGATGCCGTCGGGCGAGGGCTGCGGGGTGGACGTACGGAAGATCTCGACGCCGCCCACGCTGACGTGGCCGAGGCGGTCGTACTGGCGGCCCTTGACCTTGCCGTCGAGACGCAGCACGACCTTGCTCCAGCGGTCGCCGCAGCCGTCGGGCGGGGTGTATGTGCCTCGGTACGGCGTGAAGTCGCGGAACTGCGCCTCGGCGAGCGTCACTTCGCAGGACCTGGTGTCCGGGGCGGTGACGGGTGGGGCGGCCGTGACCGGGTCGTGCCAGTCCGAGCCGAACTCGGCGGGGACGTCGGCCTGTCGGGCGGACGCGGGGTTCGCTCCGAGGAGCGCGCTCGCCAGGAGGGTCGCTCCGGCGAACATGGACATGACGATCCGTCTCTTCATGGGCGGTGTTCTACGGGGGTGTTCGGGGGCGGCGCAATGGGGCGTGGGCGGGAGTGGCGGAGTCCGCGGGTCCGGTGTGGCCCCTGAGGGCAGCCGAATCGTTTCCCCTTGGGGAGAAAACCGCTTGCCACCGACCACGCTGCGACGCGAACCTGTCACGGTTTGCTGCCGCCGCGCGGACACGGGTTCGAGGCGCGCGGTGGCCGTCCGCCCTTCCGCCCCCGACCCGAGCCGCTGGGACGTCATGCAGATTCAAGACCTTCCGTATCCCGACCCGGGCGTCCCGGACGCCCGCTCGGGGCCCCGCTTCCTGTGGTGGCTCTTCCGGAACCAGCTGGGCGGCCAGCTCAAGGCCCTGGCCTGGGGCCTGGTGCACTTCGCCTCCGTCTCCTCGCTGCCGTTCTGCGTCGGACTCGCCATCCAGGCCGTCGTGGACCGCTCAGGTGGCCGACTCGCCCTCGCGGGCGGGCTGATGGCGCTCGCCGGTGCGGGCATCGCCCTCGGCGACGCCTTCCTGCACCGCTCCGCCGTCACCAACTGGATCACCGCCGCGGCCCGTGTCCAGCAACTGCTGGCCCGCAAGGCGGCGCTGCTCGGCTCCGCACTGACCCGGCGCGTCGCGGCGGGGGAGGTCGTGGCCGTCTCCACCGGTGACGTCGAGAAGATCGGCTGGTTCGTGGAGGCCGTCTCCCGGTTCACCGCGGCCGCGGTCACCATCGTGCTGGTCTGCGTCGGCCTGGTGCTCTACCAGCCCGCGCTCGGCGTCGTCGTCGCGGTCGGCCTGCCCGTCCTGGCGGTCGCGGTCCTGCCGCTGCTGCCCCGGGCCACCCGGCGCGCCGACTTCCAGCGCGAGAAGGCGGGCCGCGCCACCGAACTGGCCTCGGACACCGTGGCCGGGCTCCGCGTACTGCGCGGCATCGGCGGCGAGGAACTCTTCCTCGACCGCTACCGCCGCGCCTCCCAGGAGGTCCGGCACGCCGCCGTCCGCAGCGCCCGGATGTGGGCCCTCATCGCCGCCATCCAGGTCCTGCTCCCGGGCCTGCTGCTGATCGCGGTCGTCTGGTACGGCGTCCACCTGGCCCGCGACGGCCGCATCGCCGTCGGCGAACTGGTCACCGCCTACAGCTCGATCATGCTGCTCACCTACCCTCTGCGGCACTTCGAGGAAATCGCCATGGCCTACTCCTTCTCCCGCCCCTCGGCCCGGCGGGCCGCGGGGGTGCTGTCGCTGGAGCGGCCCACCGACACCGACGGGTCCCGCGCCGGGGAGGTGCCGTCCGGCGACCTGTACGACCCGGCCACCGGACTGCTCGCGCCCGCGGGCCGGTTCACCGCCGTGGTGTGCGGCGACCCGGACGCGGCCGGGCGGCTGGCCGAACGGCTGGGCGGCCACCCCTCGCAGACGGGCACCTCGGTACGGCTGGGCGGGGTGCCGCTGGACGAGCTGCCGCTCGACACCGCGCGCACGGCCGTCCTCGTCCAGGACAAGGACCCGGTACTGCTCTCCGGCACCCTGCGCGAACTGCTCGACGTGCCCCATTCGGGCGCGGTCGGCTCGGCGGAGGCGCTGGCGGCGGCGCAGTGCGCGGACGTACTGGCCGCGCTGGCCCAGGGCTCGCTCGACGCCGCGGACCCGATGGACGCCCTCATCACCGAACGGGGCCGCTCCCTGTCCGGCGGCCAGCGCCAGCGGCTGGCGCTCGCCCGCTCGCTGGTGACCGACCCGGAGGTGCTCGTCCTGGACGAACCCACCTCCGCCGTCGACTCGCACACCGAGGCACGGATCGCGGGCGGTCTGAAGGAACTGCGCGCCGGGCGCACGACGGTGGTGTTCACCTCCTCGCCGCTGCTCCTGGACCGCGCCGACCGGGTCGTCCTCGTCCACGAGGGCGAGGTCACGGCGGTGGGCGTGCACCGGGATCTGCTCCACAAGGAGCCGCTGTACCGGGCGGTGGTGACACGTGAGACGGACGAGGAGGCGGCGCTGCGTGACGCGGCGCGGCAGGGCGGGGACACCGGGTCGGCCGCACCGGTGGACGCGCTGGAACAGATCGACGCACTGGAAGAAATCGAGGAAAGCGCATGATCGGCGTAGCGCCACCGGCCTACGACCCCGCGGCTCCGACGACGGCGAACACCCTGCCCGTCGGCGCCCCGGCCACCGTACGCGCCTACGTGACCGAACTGTTCCAGCGGCACCGCCGCGCCTTCCTGGTCCTGATCGGCGTCAACACGGCCGCGGTCCTGGCCTCCATGGCCGGTCCGTGGCTGCTCGGCGACCTGGTCGAGCGGGTGTCGGAGGGGGCAAAGGAGCTTCATCTGGGGCTCACCGTCTCGCTGTTCGTCGTCGCGCTGCTCATCCAGGCGGTCTTCGTCCGGGAGGTACGGCTGCGCGGCGCGATCCTCGGTGAGCGGATGCTGGCCGATCTGCGTGAGGACTTCCTCGTCCGGTCCGTCGGGCTGCCGCCCGGCGTCCTGGAGCGCGCCGGGACCGGCGACCTGCTGTCCCGGATCACCACCGACATCGACCGGCTCGCCAACGCCATGCGCGAAGCCGTGCCCCAGCTGGCGATCGGCATCGTGTGGGCGGCGCTGCTGCTGGGCGGCCTCGTGATCACCGCGCCGCCACTGGGCGCCGCGGTGCTGGTCGCCGTGCCGCTGCTGGTGGCCGGCTGCCGCTGGTACTTCAAGCGGGCGCCCGCCGCCTACCGCTCGGAGTCCGCCGGGTACGCCGCCGTCGCCGCGGTGCTCGCCGAGACCGTGGACGCGGGCCGAACGGTCGAGGCCCACCGGCTCGCGGAGCGCCGCATCGACCTGTCCAAGCAGCGGGTCAAGGAGTGGACGGCCTGGGAGAACTACACGCTCTGGCTGCGTTCGGTGCTCTTCCCGGTCATCAGCGCCACCCATGTCACCGTCCTCGGCTCGGTGCTGATGCTCGGCGGGGTCTTCGTCCTCGAGGGCTGGATCGACGTCGGCGAGCTGACCACGGGCGCGCTCATCGCCCAGATGCTGGTCGACCCGGTGGGCCTGATCCTGCGCTGGTACGACGAGCTCCAGGTCGCCCAGGTGTCGCTGGCCCGGCTGGTCGGGGTCCGGGACATCGAGCCGGACGCCGGGGACGACTCGCTGGCCCCCGACGGACGCGATGTGCACGCCGACCGGGTGCACTTCGGCTACCTCGAAGGCGTGGACGTCCTGCGCAAGGTGTCCCTGGAGGTGGCCCCCGGTACCCGGCTGGCGCTGGTCGGCCCCTCCGGCGCGGGCAAGTCCACCCTCGGCAGGCTCCTCGCCGGTATCTACGCGCCCCGGGAGGGCCGGATCGCCCTCGGCGGCGCCGAACTGTCCCGGATGCCGGCGGAACGGGTCCGCGAGCACGTGGCCCTCGTCAACCAGGAGCACCACGTCTTCGTGGGCTCCCTGCGCGACAACCTCCTGCTCGCCCTCCCCCACTCCCGGCTCCCGTCGAACGCGGGGGCGTCGGAGGACTCCGCCGACGCGGAGCTGTGGGCGGCGCTCGCGGCGGTGGACGCGGACGACTGGGCCCGCACCCTCGACGAGGAGCTTGACACCGAGGTCGGCTCGGGCGGCTTCGCGCTGACCCCGGCGCAGGCGCAGCAGATCGCGCTGGCCCGGCTGGTGCTGGCCGACCCGCACACGCTGGTCCTGGACGAGGCGACGTCCCTTCTCGACCCACGGGCCGCGCGCCACCTGGAGCGTTCCCTGGCCCGCGTCCTGGACGGCCGCACGGTGGTCGCCATCGCCCACCGCCTGCACACCGCCCACGACGCCGACGTCATCGCCGTCGTCGAGAACGGCCGCATCAGCGAGCTGGGCAGCCATGACGAGCTGGTCGCGGCGCAGGGAGCGTACGCGGCGCTTTGGCGGTCCTGGCACGGGTGAGGTGTGGCGGCCGGGGGTACTGGGGGTACCAGGGGTGATCGGGCGTGGCTCGGGGCGCCCCTGGTGGCCTCCGGGCAGGCGCGTTCGCCCGTCGCCGCCCCCGCACCGGGCCCGTGGCGTTGCGCGGGTGGGAAAAGGGGTGGAAGGCTGGATAGCGGCACCGGTTCGGGGAGCGCCCGGGAAGCCTGCGGTACGTGTCGGGCGCAGCCTGTGCCCCGCGCGCCGGCCTGTCGTCGATCGTGGTGTCGACGGGCCCGTCCCCAGCACCTGGAGGTACCCGTGAACAACGCCGACGGATGGGGGGACGACGTCTACCAGCCCGACGCGTCCGAGGTCCAGGACGACGCGGGGCTGCTCGACGCCGAGGACACGCTGGACAACGACGGCGTCGGCGACCCCCTCGATCGCGGCTGGTCCCCGCCCGACCGTCCGTGGGCGGTGGAGCGCTCCGGTGTGACGGCGGCGGAGCGCCATGAGGGCGAGACGCTGGACCAGCGGCTCGCCGAGGAGCTGCCGGATCTCGCCACCCCCGACGGCGACGGTCTCGGCGACTGCGAGGGCACCGACGGCGAGCTCCTGGACAACGAGGTCGGCGCCGCGCGCTCCGGCCGGCTCGTCGCCCCCGACGAGGGCGCGCACGAGGACGAGGAGAGTGCGCTGGTCGCCACGGACGTCGGGATCGACGGTGCCGCGGCCTCGGCCGAGGAGGCCGCCATGCACATCGTCGACGAGGACGCCCTGTCCGGCTGAGACCGCCCCCGCACCTGCCCCCGAGGAGCCCTGATGCAGCAGGACAAGCACCCCGACTACCGCGCGGTCGTCTTCCGGGACCGCGCCGCCGGGTACGCCTTCCTCACCCGGTCCACCGCGACCAGCGGCGAGACCATCGAGTGGGACGACGGCGAGACGTACCCGGTGGTGGACGTGGAGATCTCCTCCGAGAGCCACCCCTTCTACACCGGCAAGGCCCGCACGGTGGACTCGGAAGGCCGCGTCGCCCGCTTCGAGCGCCGTTACGGCGGGGCGGACGCCGAGGGGACCTGACCGGACCCCGGTCGCGCCGCTGGCGCCGACGCAGCCGCTGCCGCTGCCGCTCAGATGACGTTGAGCGCCGCCGCGCAGCCCACTCCGCCGAGCAGCATGAACACCGGCATGAGCACCTTCAGCTCCACCCAGCTGCCGGCCCGGAACCGCAGGGCCTTCGGCGGACCGATCGGGTACCAGCGCTTGCGGCCCACCGGGATGGGCCACAGGATCGGGCAGCCCGACACCGTCAGCGAGTCCCCGATGTCGTGCACCAGCGCGCCCAGCACGATCGGCAGCCCCAGCCACAGGTACTCCTGGCCCGGCGCCGTGAACAGCCAGTCCGCGCCGTTGCCCGGCTTGTCCAGCACCCCGGCCAGGATCCAGGCGCTGGTCGCGGCCAGCAGCCAGACCAGGATGTCGCTGCTGGACCCGCGCGCCGCCCGCCACAGCAGGCCCTCGATGGCCAGCACCATGTGCGCGAAGAGGATGCCCAGCACGGCCCAGCGGCCCCCGGTGATCGCCAGTACCGAGGCGCCCGCCCCGATCAGGACGGCCCACAGCCAGGTGTGCGTGAGGGTTCGGTGACCGCCGGAGCGGCGCGGGTCGCCCTGCTTCTTGGTGGCCTTGTAGACGGCGTAGGAGAGCTTGTCGACGATCTCGCACAGCCAGCGCGAGAGTGGTCCGAAGGCGCGGGAGATGGTGGCGGCCTTGTGGTCGAGGTCCGGGGCGAGTGCCGCTCCGGCGCAGATCAGCGCGCCGACCAGGACGACGGGCCAGGGCATCGGGCGTCCGGCCGCCGCTGCCGCCGCCCCGACGCCGAGCCAGGCCGCGGCGCCCGACAGTGAGTGTGCTGGTCCCATCATGGCCGTTGCCCGCCCTATTCCTCGTGTGCCGCTGTCCAGTTGACGGTGTGCGCTGACGTGTCGTCGGCGACACAGCGTAGCGTTCGCGATCTTCGGACCGGCAGCCGATTCCCCTGTCAGGCCGGTCGGCAGGCAAGATGGGTGGGTGACCCTCATCGATCAGCTGCCGCCGACCGCCGACCCCGACGCCCTCTACGAAGCCTTCGAGTCGTGGGCCCAGGAGCGCGGTCTGACTCTCTACCCCCACCAGGAGGAGGCGCTGATCGAGGTGGTGTCCGGCGCGAACGTGATCGTGTCGACGCCCACCGGGTCCGGCAAGAGCATGATCGCGGCGGGTGCCCACTTCGCCGCGCTCGCCCGTGACGAGGTCACCTTCTACACCGCCCCGATCAAGGCGCTGGTGTCGGAGAAGTTCTTCGAACTGTGCAAGCTGTTCGGCACCGAGAACGTCGGCATGCTCACCGGCGACGCGTCCGTCAACGCCGACGCCCCCGTCATCTGCTGCACCGCCGAGGTCCTCGCCTCGATCGCGCTGCGCGACGGCAAGCACGCCGACGTCGGCCAGGTCGTCATGGACGAGTTCCACTTCTACGCGGAGGGGGACCGCGGCTGGGCCTGGCAGATCCCGATCCTCGAACTGCCCCAGGCGCAGTTCGTGCTGATGTCGGCGACGCTCGGCGACGTCTCGATGTTCGAGCAGGACCTCACCCGGCGCACCGGCCGCCCGACGGCCGTGGTCCGCTCGGCGACCCGCCCGGTGCCGCTCTCCTACGAGTACCGCCTCACGCCGCTCACCGAGACGCTGACCGAGCTGCTGGAGACCAAGCAGGCGCCGGTGTACATCGTGCACTTCACGCAGGCGCAGGCCGTGGAGCGGGCGCAGGCGCTGATGAGCATCAACATGTGCTCGCGCGAGGAGAAGGACCAGATCGCCGAGCTGATCGGCAACTTCCGTTTCACCACCAAGTTCGGCCGCAATCTCTCCCGCTACGTGCGGCACGGCATCGGCGTCCATCACGCGGGCATGCTGCCCAAGTACCGCCGTCTGGTGGAGAAGCTCGCGCAGGCCGGTCTGCTGAAGGTCATCTGCGGCACGGACACCCTGGGCGTGGGTGTCAACGTGCCCATCCGCACGGTGCTGTTCACGGCGCTGACCAAGTACGACGGCAACCGTGTGCGCACGCTGCGGGCCCGTGAGTTCCACCAGATCGCGGGCCGGGCCGGCCGGGCGGGCTTCGACACGGCGGGCTTCGTCGTCGCGCAGGGGCCCGAGCACGTCATCGAGAACGAGAAGGCGCTCGCCAAGGCGGGCGACGACCCGAAGAAGCGGCGCAAGGTCGTCCGCAAGAAGGCACCCGAGGGCTTCGTCGGGTGGACGGAGAACACCTTCGAGAAGCTCATCGCCTCCGAGCCGGAGCCGCTGACGTCCCGTTTCCGGGTCACGCACACCATGCTGCTGTCGGTGATCGCCCGGCCCGGGAACGCCTTCGAGGCGATGCGGCATCTGCTGGAGGACAACCACGAGCCGCGCAAGCAGCAGTTGCGGCACATCCGGCGTGCCATCGCCATCTACCGCTCGCTGCTGGACGGCGGCATCGTCGAGAAGCTCGACGAGCCGGACGCCGAGGGCCGTATCGTCCGGCTCACGGTCGACCTCCAGCAGGACTTCGCCCTCAACCAGCCGCTGTCCACCTTCGCGCTGGCCGCGTTCGAGCTGCTGGACCCGGAGTCGCCGTCCTACGCGCTGGACATGGTGTCCGTCGTGGAGTCCACGCTGGACGATCCGCGGCAGATCCTCGTCGCGCAGCTGAACAAGGCCAAGGGCGAGGCCGTCGCCGCGATGAAGGCGGACGGGGTGGAGTACGAGGAGCGCATGGAGCGCCTCCAGGACATCTCCTGGCCCAAGCCGCTGGAGGAGCTGCTCTTCGGCGCGTACAACACCTACCGCAAGAGCCACCCCTGGGTCGGCGACCATCCGCTGTCGCCGAAGTCGGTCATCCGGGACATGTACGAGCGGGCGATGTCCTTCACGGAGTTGGTGTCGTTCTACGAGCTGGCCCGCACCGAGGGCATCGTGCTGCGCTACCTGGCCAGTGCCTACAAGACGCTGGACCACAACATCCCGGACGATCTGAAGTCCGAGGACCTCCAGGATCTGATCGAGTGGCTGGGCGAGATGGTCCGCCAGGTCGACTCCAGCCTGCTGGACGAGTGGGAGCAGCTCGCCAATCCGGAGGAGATGACCGCCGAGGAGGCCCAGGAGAAGGCCGACGAGGTCAAGCCGGTCACCACCAACGCGCGCGCCTTCCGCGTCCTGGTCCGCAACGCCCTCTTCCGCCGGGTCGAGCTCGCCGCCCTCGACCAGGTCGAGGAGCTGGGCGAGATGGACGCCGACGCCGGCTGGGACGCGGACGCCTGGGGCGAGGCCATGGACAAGTACTGGGACGAGTACGACGACCTCGGCACCGGCCCCAACGCCCGCGGCCCGAAGCTGCTGGTGATCGAGGAGGAGCCGGCGAACCGGCTGTGGCGGGTCCGGCAGATCTTCGACGACCCCAACGGCGACCACGACTGGGGCATCAGCGCGGAGATCGACCTCGCCGCCTCCGACGCGGAGAGCCGCGCGGTCGTCCGGGTCACCGACGTCGGCCAGCTGTGAGCACAGGAGAATCCCACCCATGACGACGAATCCGGCCGAGAGGCTCGTCGATCTGCTCGACCTGGAGCAGATCGAGGTCAACATCTTCCGCGGGCGCAGCCCGCAGGAGTCCCTCCAGCGGGTCTTCGGCGGCCAGGTGGCCGGCCAGGCCCTGGTCGCCGCGGGCCGCACCACGGACGGCGAGCGCCCGGTGCACTCGCTGCACGCGTACTTCCTGCGCCCGGGCCGGCCGGGCGTGCCGATCGTGTACCAGGTCGAACGGGTGCGGGACGGGCGGTCATTCACGACCCGCCGGGTCACCGCGGTACAGCAGGGCCGCACGATCTTCAATCTCACCGCCTCCTTTCACAAGCCTGAGCAAGGGAGCTTCGAGCACCAGCTGCCGCCCGCCCGCGAGGTGCCGGACCCGGAGTCGCTGCCGACGGTCACCGACGAGATCCGGGAGCATCTGGGCGCGCTGCCGGAGCAGTTGGAGCGGATGGCGCGCCGCCAGCCCTTCGACATCCGCTATGTGGACCGGCTGCGCTGGACGCCCGCCGAGGTCAAGGACGCCGAGCCGCGCAGCGCGGTGTGGATGCGCGCGGTCGGGCCGCTCGGTGACGACCCGTGGGTGCACACCTGCGCGCTGACCTACGCCAGCGACATGACCCTCCTGGACGCCGTGCGCATCCCGGTCGAGCCCTTGTGGGGTCCGCGGGGCTTCGACATGGCCTCGCTGGACCACGCGATGTGGTTCCACCGGCCGTTCCGCGCGGACGAGTGGTTCCTGTACGACCAGGAGTCGCCGATCGCCACGGGTGGGCGCGGTCTGGCCCGCGGCCGGATCTACGACCTCCAGGGACGGCTGCTGGTGTCCGTCGTCCAGGAGGGGCTGTTCCGGGCGCTGTAGCTCAGGCGCTTCTGCGGCGCAGCCAGCCGAACAGACGGTGCGATGACCGGTGTTCGCCGGATTCCGGCGTCGACGCTGCGGGCGGCGGGGTCGTGAGGTGTGCCGGCGTGGCGAGGTGCACCCGGGTGGAGGGGTGCGCTGTGGGGCGGGGTGCGGGCCGGTGCGTGCGTGCCTCCTCGATCAGGCGTGTGAGGTCGGCCCGGAGCCAGGCGGTCTCGTCCGCGTCGTCCGCCGTCATGATCTGCTCGCAGCGGCGGGCGGCCGGTGAGCCCGGCGCTCCGTGCCCGGGCGGTCCGGGCCTGAAGCGGTTCAAGTGGGAGCGTTCGTAGGGGTCGGGGACGAGCTCGGCGATCTGTACGGGGTCGAGGAAGGCGGCGACGGCTCCGGCCTGCTGCCACGGGTCGTCGGTCTGGCGCAGCAGGAATCCGAGGTGGCGTCCGCGCCAGTTGCGCGGGCGCAGGTCCAGGCCGGCGTCGAGCTGATCGCGCAGTCCTTCGGGGGTGCGCGCCTTCAGCAGCGGGGCGTTCTTCTCGTCGGACGCGAACTGTCGTAGCTCGTCGGCCAGATACATCCAGACCACGGCCCGGTAGCGGTTGAGGTAAAAGGCCACGGGCACCACCAGGCCCAGGCGGGCGAGGCGGGTGAAGCGGCCGGGCGGCACGTCCATCACGGCCGCGCCTTCGGTGGTGCCGACGGTCCGGACGCGTTCCAGCAGTGTGTCGGGGAAGCCCTTCGAGGCCCGGACCCGCTCGATCTCCAGGCGGGTGACGCGGCGGTGGCCGCCGCCTCCTTCGCCGGGCACGGTTCGGATGTGTCCGAGGTGGACGGCGAGGTCGAACTCGCGTCGTTTCAGGCCCAGTTCCCGGGCGGCGTGGCCGGGCGTGCAGGAGGTGCCGCGTGGTGGGGTGATGGTGTCGCCTGTCATGGTCTCCCCCGTGGAGTCGGATGCTCACGCTGTGTGCGTTCGCCGTGACAGAACGGTAGCCAATCCGGCGGAGGTCGCGCGGAGCCTGTGGATAACTCCACGGGGAAGCTCAAAGACGCAGGTCAGAGGTCTGTTATGTCCCGCTCGGGTTTGCGCGCGTCCACCGCGAGGTGCTCGCCGACCCGATTGACGAGCAGGGTCATCTCGTAGGCGATCTGGCCGATGTCGGCCTCCGCGCCGCTGAGGACGCACAGGCAGCTGCCGGTGCCCGCGGCGGTCACGAACAGGACGGCGTCGTCGAACTCGACCATCGTCTGGCGCACTCTGCCCGCGCCGAAGTGGTGGCCGGACCCTTTGGCGAGGCTGTGCAGCCCGGAGGAGACCGCGGCGAGGTGTTCCGCGTCCTCCCGGCGCAGTCCTGTGCTCGCGCCCGTCACCAGCCCGTCGTTGGACAGGATCAGCGCGTGCCGTACATGCTCCACCCGGTCGGTCAGATCGTCCAGCAGCCAGCCAAGTCCCTGATTCTGCGTCATGTCCCGTCTCCCCGTAAGACGTGTCTCCCCCTGGCCGAGGAAGTGCCCGCTCGCCAGCCTTCCGGACAAGTCGGGCCCGGGGCAAGGAGCCTGGGGACATGGCACGGAAGATGTCCGACACGGGACGTGGTCTGAGGCCGGTTCAACTCACCGAGTCCAAAAGCCGGGCGGTGTGCATGCGCCCGGCGTACTCGACGAGCCGGATGAGCACTTCCTTTCCCGAGTCGCGGTCGCGGGCGTCGCAGAGCACCACGGGCGTTCCCTCGTCGAGGTCGAGGGCGCGTGAGACGTCGCGGGCGCCGTAAGTGCGGGCGCCCGCGAAGCAGTTGACGGCCACCACGAACGGGATGTGCCGGTGCTCGAAGTAGTCCACGGCGGGGAAGCAGTCCTCCAGGCGCCGGGTGTCGGCGAGGACGACCGCACCGAGGGCCCCTTGGGAGAGCTCGTCCCACAGGAACCAGAAGCGGTCCTGGCCGGGCGTGCCGAACAGATAGAGCGAGAGGCCGGAGCGGATGGTGATCCGCCCGAAGTCCATGGCCACGGTCGTGGTGACCTTCTGGTCCACGCCGTCGGTGTCGTCCACCCACTGACCCGCCTCACTGAGCAGTTCCTCGGTGCGCAGCGGCCTGATCTCACTGACCGCGCCCACCAGGGTGGTCTTGCCCACGCCGAAACCACCGGCGACAAGGATCTTCAACGCCAGAGCGGCCGTGTCGCCGCCCGGGTCGTCGGAGTGCTCGGAGACCATCGATCACTTCTCTCGGGAGTGCCGGCAACGGTCGACGTGGACGGGGATGCGCCGCATACTCACGGAACGTGTGCGTACGGTTTCAGTGCGTGTGTGCGAAGTCAGCATCATGACAACTCCGGCTTGTTCCCGATGGGTTCGACCGCTTTTTGCCTGGTTCTGAACTGTCATCTACAACGCCCGCAATCCTTCGATCACTTCGCGCAGAATGCGTTCGTCAGGAAGCTGCGCGGGCGGTACCGGGCGGCTGACGGTGACGCAGCCCAGTTCGAGCAGATCACCGAGGAGCACCCGGACGACGCCGACCGGCAGGTCTGCGCCCGCGGCGAGTTCCGCGACCGACTGGGTCTCCGGTCTGCACAGTTCGATCAGGGCACGGTGTTCCGGTCCGAGCGCGGTGTCGTCGTCGATGCCCGGCGCGCCCGCGTCCAGCGTGACGAGCGCGATCAGATCGAACCGGACACCGGTGGGACCCGGCTTGGTGCGTCCGCCCGTCATGGCGTACGGGCGGACGAGGGGCCCGGCCTCGTTGTCGTACCACTGGCTGCCCTGCTCGCGCGGGCCGCTGCTGAGGTCTTCGGTCATGTGTGGGGACCGCCTTCTCGCCTCAGCCCGCTGCGGGCGGCCGCGCGGCGACGCGCGGTGCGGCGTGCAGGTGCTCACCGACACGTTTCACCAGACGCGCCATCTCATATGCCACGAGGCCGATGTCGGCGGTCACGGCGGTGAGGACGGCGAGGCAGGAGCCGTCGCCCGCGGCGGCCACGAACAGGAAGCCGTCGTCCATCTCCACCATGGTCTGGCGCACACCGCCGGCCCCGAAGTGGCGGCCCGCGCCCTTGGCCAGGCTGTGGAAGCCGGAAGCGACCGCCGCGAGGTGCTCGGCGTCCTCGCGGCTGAGGTCGCTCGACGCGCCCACTGCCAGCCCGTCGTTGGAGAGCACCACCGCGTGGCGCACCTCGCGCACGCGCAGCACCAGGTCGTCCAGCAGCCAGTCGAGTTCGCCGGACCGCTGGGCGGCCCTCATGCCGGGATCCTGGATCATGCGGGGTCTCCTTCGCTGCTGTCGCTGCGCACTGCGGAATCCGGGGCGGCACCGCGGCCGGGCTGCCGCCCGCCGCCTCGCGCCCAGCCGTCGCGGTAGGCCGCCATGCGATCCCGTACGAGTTCGGGTGTACGCGGGTCGTCGCCCCGGGAGGGTGCCGCCGAGGCGGGCTCCTCGCCCTGTGGCCTGCGCAGTTGGGGGGCGAGGCTCGCCTGTCGGACGCGGCGTGGGAGGTCGTCGGAGCCGTCTGAGTCGTCCTGGGGGCGGTGCAGGCGCAAGGCGGTGACTCCGGGGGGCGGTGGATCGGTGGTGGTCTGCGCGGCCATGGGTGCGGAGGCGGCCAATGCGGGCCGGTCGGCCGGTGCCTCCACCGGCTCCTGTTGTGCGCCGCCGCCGGGCACGCGCGCGAACTCGCGTTCGGCGGGCTGGGGCGCCTCGGCCGCCTTGCGGGGGGAACGTTCCGCCGCGCCACCGTGGAGCAGGGCGGTGGGCAGCAGGACGACCGCGGTGGTGCCGCCGTAGGGGGAGGTGCGCAGGTGCACCTTGATGCCGTGCCGGGCGGCGAGCCTGCTGACCACGAACAGCCCGAGCCGGTCGCTGTCGAACAGGTCGAGCGCCTCGGACTGTTCGATACGGCTGTTCGCCTCGGCGAGGGTCTCCTTGCCCATGCCGAGCCCCCGGTCCTCGACCTCGACCGCGTAGCCGTTGCCGACGGGTTCGCCGGTGATGCGCACGCGCGTGTGCGGCGGCGAGAACTGGGCGGCGTTCTCGACGAGTTCGGCCAGCAGGTGGGTGAGGTCGGCGACGGCGGTGCCGATGACGGCCGCCTCGGGCAGCTGCCGCACCTCCACGCGCGCGTAGTCCTCGACCTCGGAGACGGCCGCGCGGACCACGTTGGTCAGGGAGACCGGCATCCGCCAGGCGCGTCCCGGTGCCGCGCCGGAGAGGATGATCAGGCTCTCGGCATGGCGGCGCATGCGGGTGGTGAGGTGGTCGAGCCGGAACAGGTCGCTCAGTTCGTTCGGGTCGTCGGAGCGGCGCTCCATGCTGTCCAGCAGGCTGAGCTGACGGTGCACCAGGATCTGGCTGCGGCGGGCGAGGTTGACGAAGACCCCGGAGATGCCGCTGGCGAGTTCGGCGCGCTCCACGGCGGCGCGCAGGGCGGCGCGGTGCACGGTGCCCAGTGCTTCGGCGACCTGTCCGGCCTCGTCCTCCGCGGGTTCTCCGGGCGGTGCCTCGGCGCGGATGTCGATCTCCTCCCCGGCGCGCAGTTTCCGCATCGCCTCGGGGAGTTTGCGGCGGGCGATCTCCAGCGCGCTGTTGCGCAGGCTGACCAGTTCGACGACGAGGCCGCGGCCGATGCGGACGGAGATCACCAGTGAGGCGGCGACGGCGGCGAGGCCGAACAGGACGGCGGCGCCTGCCGGGGTGAGCAGTCCGCGGGTGAACGGGTCGGCGCGGTCGGCGACGCCGCGTCCCGCGTCGGCCTCGATGGTGCGCATCCCGTCCTGCACGCGCGCGAGGGAGCGGTCCCAGTCGGCCTGTGGTGCCGCGTTCGCGGCGCGCGCCCCTGGTGCCGCGGCCAGTACCGCGTCCTCCGCGGCGCCGACGGACGCGTAGTCGCCCCCGGCGGCGAGCTTCTGCCAGGCGGCGCGCTCGGGGCCGCGCAGATCGGCGACGGCCCCTGCGGTGAGCGTGCGGCGGGTCTCGACGGCTCCGGTGAACAGCCGCAGCCGCTCGCCGTCGAGCCGCCCGGCCAGACGGGCGCCGACCAGCACGGCGTTCTCCTGGGCCAACGCCTCCCCCGCGCGGGAGAATTCGAGCAGCACGCGCGCGTCGGAGCCGAGGTCGGCGTCCTGGATGCCGGTGAGCGCGCCGCCCACGGAGAGGGCCGCCGCGATGGTCCTCGTGTACCGCTCGTAGGTCTGGTCCCAGCCCGCGCGGTGGTCGAGCACGGCCGACCTCAGCCGGCCGAGCCCCTCGGCGCCGGAGACGAACTCCTCCAGCCGCGTTGCCACTCCGGCCGGCAGTTCCTCGGCGTCGGCGACGGTGCTGCGGTCGCCGAGCCGGAGTTCGGCCACGGCCGCGTCGGTGCGTTCGGTGAGCCTCTTGTAGTCGGCGCCCGGTGCGGCGGAGGGATCGGTGGCGAGCCGGACCGCAATCGCGCGCTCGGCCTGGAGGGCTGCGACGGCGTCCGCGACGGGGCCCCGGATCTCGGCGTCGACGCGCTGCACCTGCCGGAGCCGGGAGACGTCCTGCGCGGTGCTGACGGTCGCGTAGGCCCACAGGGCCAGCAGGGAGACCACCGGCACCATCAACAGACAGACGATCTTGGCGCGGACGGTGCGCGGCCGCATCCGCCAGGGTCCTCCCCGCGCGGGCGCGTCCTCGGGCGCGCCGCTCGCGGGTTCGTCCTTTCCTTCGTCGGCGGGCGGTCCGGCGTGCGCGCGGCGGCCGCGCACGGGCGGTGCGGGCGGCGTCTCGACGCCAGGGGCGGTGGTCCTACGGGGTGTACGCATGGCCTCCTCGCTCGCTCGGGAGTGGTTCGCCGGGGCGGGCCCGCGGTTAGTGGGCGGCGCTCTCGACCGGCCGCTGTGCGGAGGCCGAGGCCTCGCGCTCCCCCGTCGTCGGGGACAGGGCGACGAAGGCCGAGGTCAGGAAGAGATAGGACCCGAGGCCGACGGCGAGGGGGAAGATGAACTGCATCGCCGTGGCCCCGGGCAGAACGTCGCCGCCCGGTGCGACCCGCACGCTGACCGCGAACATCCCGGTGTAGTGCATGCTGCTCACCGCCGCGCCCATGATCAGGGAGGCGACGGTGACGGCGACGGGCGACTTGATGTTGAGCGCCGCCCAGAGTGCCGCCGTGGCGGCGACGACCGCGATCAGCACCGAGAGCCCGACGAGGACCGGGTCGTAGTCCACCTGGCCGTGCAGGCGCACGGCCGCCATGCCCAGGTAGTGCATGCTGGCCACGCCGAGCCCGGTGGTGAGTCCGCCCAGGAAGAGCGCGCGGGTGCGGTCGCGGCTGTAGCCGACGGCGAAGACCCCGGCGCAGACGACAGCCATGGCGACGAGCAGGCTGGCGATGGTGAGCGGCACGTCGTAGCGGATGTCGGTACCGCTGACGCTGAAGCCCAGCATGGCCACGAAGTGCATGGTCCAGATGCCGGTGCCGATGGCCGAGGCGGCGGTGACGAGCCAGTTGCGGCGCGAGCGGCCGGTGGCGGCGAGCGCGCGGACGGTGCAGCGCAGACCCAATGCGGCGCCGATGCAGGCCATCACGTACGACAGCGCGGGGGTCAGCCACCCCAGGGCTGCGTGGTCCAGGTGTCCCATGGCCCCGGGACGCTAGTCCGGGCAGGGGCGCACAACCGGGGCGCATTTCGAAAGGTGTTGCAATCTGACACGGAACACTCCCTGAATGACCGCCTCCAGCTCGAACGTGTGCGCAGTGACGTCCCCTGTCGGTGAGCGCGTCACCCCCGCCGGTGCGAGATCATGCCGAGCATGAGCGACGACCACACACATGTGCAGGAGTTCTTCACCGCCCGCGCGGCCGACTGGGACGCCCGCTTCCCCGACGACGGCCCCGCCTACGCGGCCGCGGTCGCCGACCTCGGGCTGCGCGAGGGTGACCGGGTGCTCGACGCGGGCTGCGGCACCGGGCGGGCCCTGCCGCCCCTGCGTGCGGCCGTGGGCCCCTCGGGAGTGGTCGTCGGGGCCGATCTGACCCCGGCCATGCTGGAGGCCGCCGTACGGGCGGGACGGGACCGGGAGGGGCAGTTGCTGCTCGCCGACGTGGCCGAGCTGCCGCTGCGGTCGGAGTCGCTCGACGCGGTGTTCGGCGCGGGCCTCATCGCGCATCTGCCCGAACCCGGCCGGAACCTGCGGGAGTTGGCCCGCGTGGTGCGCCCCGGCGGCACGCTGGCGCTGTTCCACCCGATCGGCAGGGCGGCCCTCGCGGCCCGTCAAGGGCGCCGGATCACGCCGGAGGATCTGCGTGCGGAGCCCAACCTCCGCCCGCTGCTGGCCGGTTCCGGCTGGCGCATGACGTCGTACGTCGACGAGGACGCCCGCTTCCTGGCGCTCGCCGTACGGGAGGGCTGAGGCTGCCGCACAAGCAGCCTCACCCGCGCCCGGCGACCGCGGCCACGAAGGCGTCCGGGTTGTCGAACATGACGTTGTGGCCGGCTCCGGGCACCGTCACCACGCGCACGCCCGCCGCCTCCAGCGCCTGTCTTCCCGCCAGTTCACCGCTGAGTTCGCCCTGGAGATACACCCGGTCGACCGTCAGGCCCTCCAGGATCTCGCGCATCTCGGGCTGCGATCCGCGGATGAGCCCGACGGCGCTGCGGTGCAGGGCGCGCGGGTCGGCCAGGCGCATCGTGGCCGCCCACAGTGGTCCGACGTGCTCCAGCACGCGCGCGTGGCCGCCGTCGGCGAAGTCGTCCTCTTCATAGGAGGCGATTCCGCTGCTGCCCGCGGTGGGCGGCGGGCAGGCGTCGAGGTTGGCCTCCGTCAGGACCAGCCGGGAGACCAGTTCGGGGCGGCGGTGCGCGAGCACGAGGGCGACGGCACCGCCCATGCTGTGCGCGACCAGCTCGGCGCCGGTCAGCCCCGCCGCGTCCAGTACGGCGGCCAGGGCGTCGGCGTTCTCCTCCAGGGAGTAGCCGTAGTGCTCGGGCCGGTCACTGATGCCGTGCCCCGGCAGGTCGACGAACAGGCTGCGGCGGCCCGCGAGTTCGGGCCGGGCCGCGATGTGCGCGTGATACACGGACGACATCGACCCCAGGCCGTGCACATACACGCGCGCGGGTTCCTCACCCGGCGTCTCCGTCCACCGGATGCGGCTCCCCTTGTCATCGAACTCGGCCTGTTTCATCGCGTCGCCCTTCCGCCTCCGACATCACCTCCCGGGAGGATACATCGGAACCGATGTATTGCCACAGCGATGTATCCCCCGCGTGATTGCGCGAAGATGTGGCCATGCTGGAGCTCGCCATCCTCGGTTTCCTCTACGACGCCCCCCTGCACGGCTATGAGCTGCGCAAGCGCATCACCGCACTCACCGGGCACGTCCGCCCGATCGCGGAGAGCACGCTCTATCCGGCGATCAAGCGCCTCGAGAAGGCCGGCCTGCTGGAACGCGCCACGGAGCCCGGCGCGGTCGCGGCCCCTCGCCATGTCCTCACGCTCACCGAGGAGGGCAGGACGGAACTGCGGCGGCGGCTCGCCGAGCCGGTCCAGCGCGACATCACCGACGAGAACCGCTGGTTCACGGTGCTGGCCTTCCTTCGGCACCTGGACGACCGGGCCGCCCAGACGGCAGTACTGCGCCGCCGCCTCGCGTTCCTGGAGGAGCCCGCCAGCTTCTTCTACGACGGCGACCGGCCGCTGCGCGCCGAGGAGTTCGAGGACCCCTTCCGGCGCGGCATCCTCACCATCGCGCGCGCCACCTCGCGGGCCGAGCTCGGCTGGCTGCGGGAGACGATCGCCGCGCTCGGAGGCTGACGGAGTAGCGGACCGTGGGCGGGTACTCGTGTTGACCGCGCCGTTGCTCTTCTGTCGCCGTGACTCCAACTCTACGTTGAACAGCGGGAGATGGGCGATCGACAATGGCAGGCGCACTGGGGGAAGGTGGTCGGCATGTTCGGCTGGGTCCGACAGTCCTGGGACAGGGTTCTGGATGCCTGGCGCAGGGATCCGAACGCCGCCGGGGACAGGCGTACGCACAATCTGTTCGAAGCCGCCGCGGCATACGTCTCGGCCTGCGCGGAGGACGACCAGGAGCGCATCGACGAGGCCGCGGGGTGGGTGTCGCCGGAGGCGCTGTCGTTCGGGGTGAACGAGCTGGCGTGCCGGGCCGTCATCGCCCTCGCGCGGGAGCGCGACGAGTCCCCGGGGACCGTCGCGCGAGACCTCCTCGGCCTCCCGGCGGCCTGACCGAGGCCGCCGAGGAAGGCCGATTTCACCCCGTCCAGCCGGAAAACAGCAGCTCCGGGTGGGGTGGGCAGTCGTGACAAGGGCCTTCCGCTCGCACTAGGGTGCGCGCGATTGGACGAACCGATGGGGAGGCTGGGATGGCCGGGACGGACGAGGACGCCGTCGCCGCCGAGGACGACGCGCTGTATGTGCTGACGGCGGTGCTGCTGACGCCTGCGAAGTTCCCGAGCGTGCTGGGCGACGACTACCCCGAGGCGTGCGCCGCGCTCGGCCTCGCGCCGCTCGCCGACGGGTACGGGCTGGTGCTCGGCCAGGACGGCGACGGCGCTCGCTGGACGGTCGTCATCGACGACGTCTCGCTGGTCGCGGTCGCCATCGCGTCCTGGGACTGCGGCATGGAGTACGACCTGTCACCGGACGAGCGCACGGTCGTCGCCGCGCTGCCCGGCTGGCCGCTGGCGGTCGCCGTCGCGGCCCCCAACGTGCCCCCACCGCACGACCCCGGCCCCGATGTCGCCGAAGGGCCGCCGCTGGCGCCCCCGGACACCTCGACGTGGGGCCCGGCCCAGCGCAGGCTGGGCGCGGACGAGATCGCCCTGCAATGGGCGATCTGGCGCGAGCAGATCGACGACGCGGAGTTCCCGCGGCCCGGTGGCGACTCGGGGGCCGCCGAGGGCCAGGAGGCGGCGGAGGGCGCCTCGGAGACCGCGCAGGGGGCCTCCGAGGCCGCCGACGAGGCTTCGGAGGACGGTCCTGACGCCCCGGACGCCCAGAAGGCTTCGGAGGCCTCTGACGCCGCCGACTCCTCGGAGGGCGAGCAGAAGCCGAAGGGACACAGCGGGATCCGCCGCGTCCTCGCCGAGGCACGCGCGTACGTGGACACCCCGCCGCCGCTCGGCCGGGTGCGGTCCGCCTTCGCCTCGGGCGACGCCCGCACGCTGCGCGCCGACGGCCCTGGCTGGTCCCTCGTGGCCAGAACCGACGACATCGCGTTCGTGCTCCTCGACGACGAGCCCGGGGAGGTCCTCCCGGTGGGCCGCGGTCCGGAGCTGCCGGGCCTGTTGGAGGCGCTCGACAAGATGGCGGTACGTCCCAGCTGAGTACGTGTGCCGGGCGGGCGGTGGCGTGTGTCGCGCGGGCGGAGACCGGCGTTCGCTGCGCTCGCCGGCCCCGGTGACCTTCCGCCCTGGGCCGAATAAGATCACGAGCATGGCGCTGCTCATGAGTGATGTGGACCGGTTCGAGGCCGCCAGGCCCCGGTTGGAGGCCATTGCCTACCGGCTGCTCGGTTCGGCGAGCGAGGCGGAGGACGCCGTGCAGGAGACGTTCCTGCGCTGGCAGGCGGCCGACATCGAGCGGATCAAGGTGGCCGAGGCCTGGCTGACGAAGGTCCTCACCAACTTCTGCCTCAACCAGCTCACTTCGGCACGCGCGCGGCGTGAGACGTACGTGGGCAGATGGCTTCCCGAGCCGCTGCTCGCCGGGGACCCGATGCTCGGCCCGGCCGACACCGCCGAACAGCGCGAGTCGGTGTCGTACGCCGTCCTCGTCCTGCTGGAGCGGCTGTCGCCCAACGAGCGGGCGGTGTACGTGCTGCGGGAGGCCTTCGACTACGCGCACCGCGAGATCGCCGAGATCCTGGACCTCACCGAGGCCGCCAGCCAGCAGATCTTCCACCGGGCCAAGAAACACGTCGCGGACGGCAAGGCACGCACCGACATCGACGAGGCGGCCGCCAAGAGGATCGTCGAGGAGTTCCTGGCCGCGGCGACCAGTGGCCGCACCGAGCCCCTGGTACGCCTGCTCACCCAGGACGCCGTCTCGGTCGGTGACGGCGGGGGGAAGGTCCCGGCACGCGCGAAGGCGTTCGAGGGCGCGCTCGCGGTCGCCAAGTTCCTGCGCGGCATGTTCAAGCCCGCCGAGGCCAAGCGGGCCCACATCGGGGGCACGCCGGACATCTACGCCACGACCGCCAACGGAGGGCCCGCCGTCGTGGCGGTCGTGGACGGCCGGGTCGTCGGGATCGCCTGCCTCGAGGTCACCGCGGAGGGCATCGCCGCGGTCCGCAACCAGGTCAACCCCGACAAGCTCGCCCGGGCGAGCCGGCAGTGGGCCGCCGCGGACCGCCGGGAGCCCCCGCTCCACACCCTCTGACGCGATGTGACGTGCTTCACATCCTGATCCTGTCAGGAAACGTCGGCCTGTCCGGTTCAAGGGGCGAAACCGCGCAAGGCAACGGCGGAGCCCACCCAGACAGGAGCAGTCCCATGAAGCACCGCATCGTCGTCCTCGGAGCCGGTTACGCCGGAGCCACCACGGCCGGCCGCCTCGCCAAGCGGCTGCGCCGCGAGGATGTCACCATCACCCTCGTCAACGCCGAGCCCGACCTGGTGGAGCGCGTCCGGCTGCACCAGCTCGCGACCGGCCAGGATCTCCGGCCCCGGCCGTTCAGCGAGATGTTCGCGGGCACGGGCGTGGAACTGAGGCTCGCGAAGGTCACCGCCGTGGACGTGGACGCCAAGGCGGTGACGGTCACCACCGCGGACGGCGCCGAGGAACTCGTCGCGTACGACACGCTCGTCTACGCCCTCGGCAGCGGCTGGAACGACCAGGGCGTCCCCGGCACCGCCCAACACGCCCATGAGGTCTCCAGCCGCCCCGGTGCCCTCCGCCTCCGCGAGCGCCTGGCCGCCCTGGAGGCGGGCGGAAGCGTGGTCGTGGTCGGCGGCGGTCTGACCGGCCTGGAGGCCGCGACCGAGATCGCCGAGGCCCGCCCCGACCTCGACGTCGCCCTGGCCGACCGCGGCACCCTGGGCGACTGGCTCTCCGAGAAGGGCCGCACCCACCTGCGCAAGGTGATCGACAAGCTCGGCATCACGGTCCACGAGCACACCGCGGTCGCCGCGGTGGAGTCCGACACCATCAGGACCACCGACGGTACGGCCGTCCCGGCCGCAGTCACGATCTGGACCACCGGCTTCGCCGTCCACCCCCTCGCCCGGGCGACCACCCTGGACGTCAACGAACAGGGTCGCATCGTCGTCGACTCCACCATGCGCTCGGTCTCCCACCCGGACGTGTACGCCGTGGGCGACGCCGCGTTGGCCATGGGCCCCGGTGACAAGCCGCTGCGCATGTCCTGCGCCTCGGGCGTCCCGATGGCCTGGCAGGCCGCGGACACCATCGCCGCCCGCCTCACCGGCGGCAAGCTCCCGAAGGGCTCCATCCGCTACTTCCAGCAGTGCATCTCCCTCGGCCGCAAGGAAGGCCTGATCCAGTTCGTCACCGCCGACGACCAAGCGGTCGACCGCGCCCTGACGGGCCGTATGGCCGCCCGCTACAAGGAACTGATCTGCAAGAGCGCGGCCTGGGGTGTCGCCAACCCGACCGCGGGCCTGCCGTCCCGGCGTCGGCGCGTCGAGCGGCAGGGAACCGAGAGCCCCGCGCGGGTGGAGGCGGCCGCCTGAACTCACCCTCCCCGTATCTGGGTTGGCCCCCATACGACGACCCCGTTCCATGTGGTCTCAACCCATGGATGAGGCGCAGAAGGAACCGCACCATGGGGCAGCTCCGGCTCCCCCCTTCTGCCCTGGAGGCCCCATGCGCTTGTCCCGAGGCGTTCCGTTCGTCGCCACCACCCTGATCGCGGCGGCGCTCACCTGGCCCGCTCCCGCCGGAGCCGCGTCGGCCGGGGAGGAACACTGCGATCGCCAGGACCGGGTACGTGTGCCCGGTGCGGCTTTCCAACAGAGCGCCTGTCTCGCGGACTTGACCACGACGGGGCTGGCCGGCACCCCGTACACCGACCTGGCCGACCAGGCGGGGCTGACGGCGGCCGGTACACGTGTGCCGTCCGGGGTGCCGGGGGTCCAGATCGACGGCTACTTCCCGGACTCCTCGCGCTTCAACGCCACCCACGGCTGGAAGCACGACGCCCAGTTCGTCATCCGCCTGCCGGACCACTGGAACGGCGGCCTGGTCGTCACGGGCGCTCCCGGCACGCGTCGGCAGTACGCGACGGACAAGGCGATCTCCGACCAGGTGCTCGCCCAGGGTTACGCGTACGCGGCGACCGACAAGGGCAACAACGGCTCCGACTTCTACCTCGACGGCACCCGGCCCGGCGACGCGGTCGCCGAGTGGAACACGCGGACCACGCAACTCACCCGCGCGGCCCGCAAGGCGGTGGCCCAGCGCTACGGACACGCCCCGCGTCGCACATACATGACCGGCATCTCCAACGGCGGCTATCTCACCCGCTGGCAGCTGGAGAACCACCCGGAGCTGTACGACGGAGGCGTGGACTGGGAGGGGGCACTGTGGACCGCTCACGGCCCCAACCTGCTGACCTCCCTGCCGACGACCGTGGCCCGCATGCTCGGCTCCGCGCGGGACGAGGATCTGTACGCGGTGGGCTTCGCGCGCGGCTCGGAGTTCCTGTGGCCGTATCACGAGAAGGCCTATTGGGGGGTCACGCAGAAGATCTACCGCGCCGAGTTCGATCCGTCGTACGCCCCGGACTGTCCCGGCCCGTCCGCCGGGACCACCGCGGAGCAGATCCTTGCGCCCTGCGCCGAGGACGCCGCCTACGACTACGCGTCCCGCCCCGCTTCCGTCCACCGCGCGGTGGCCCGAGTCGCGCTGACCGGGCGGATCGGCAAGCCGCTGATCACCCTGCACGGCGATCTGGACACGCTGCTGCCGAAGGCGGCCGACTCCGATGTGTACGACCGGATGGTCGGGGCCGCCGGACGGGGCCCGCTGCACCGCTACTACACGATCGAGGGCGGCACCCACGTGGACGGCCTCTACGACAGCCGCCCGGACCGGCTGCGGCCGATCCTGCCGTGCTACCGGTCGGCGTTCGACGCGCTGGTGTCCTGGGTGGACGAGGGTGTACGGCCGCCCGCGGACCGGGCCGTCGAGAGGCCCGCGGGCGGCGGTGACGTGGTCAACTCCTGCGCACTCTCGGAAGGGGCCCGGCCCTGAGGCCGGTCCGGGCGTAGGGAACTGTCCGGGCGCCCGGCATCATCCGGGCGCCCGGCTCCTTCCGTCCTCAGCGGCCGAGTTCCTTGCGGGTCGCGCGGCGCAGCTTGCGCCGCTGCGAGGGGTCGAGTGCGAGGTACGCGGCGGCCGGAACGCCCAGGATGATCAGGAGCGCTGCCCACCAGGGCAGCCAGATGAGCAGAATGATCCCGACCGCCGCACCTCCTGCGGCGATCTTGTGGTTCCTCGTCATGTGTGTCGCCTCCTCCGCGGCGCACTGCCGCTCTCTGCTCTCAAAACGGGCACGCGCTTCCCGCGGTTCCGGACCGCGACCCTGAGACGTCCCTGAGGTGTGCCCCCTACTGGTCCTCCTCCATGCCCTCTCACCCTCCCACGGCAGTGATGCAGAACACAGCCCTGTCATGCCGGATCGGGCCAGGCGGTGCTGTACCCTCGACGACTCGGCTCGGTAGTCAAACTTGAGGAATACGCCATCGCTGCGCAGACGGTCCCCCCGGCAACCCCCTCCGAGATCTTCGAACTGACCCATTGCTGTGCCGTGTTCGTGCCCGGCGATCCGGCACGCACCGGCAGGATCGCCTTCTGGCACCCCGACACCGACACCGCTCCCCTCGTCGCGGCGGGGTCGGCCGAGCACCTGACCGTGGTCGTACCCGGCGACGACGGCGTCGAGCGCGTGAGCGTCCCGGCCGCACTGCTGCCCGTGCGCGCAGCGCTGCCGCTCCTGATCCGCGCGCGTGCCTCCGCGGAAGCTCATCGAGCGGGCGCCTTCTGGGGCTCGGCGGCGGTGCTGGCGCTGCAACTCGTCGCACGGGGACTGCTGTTGCCCGGCCTGTCACCGGCGGACCACGACGCCTGGCGCATGGGCCCCCTCGGCGCCGGGGACATCGAGCGCGTGCGTCGGCTCGCCGCGGCGATGCCGCCCGAGGCGCACGCCGTACCGCTCACGGACGCCGGGGCGCTGCGGCTGCCCGACCCCGAGCAACTCCTGCGCGCCTTCCTGGACGCCGTCGCCGACACCCTCCCGCGCACATCGGCGGCCCCTCTGGTGACCGGCGGCCCCGCCTACGCCGCGCCGGAGCCGCAGCATCTGCCCGGACATCGCGCATGGGCGGCCGACGTCGCCGCCGGTCATGACGCCGGGGTCCGGCTGTCCCTGCGGATCGAGGTCCCCGGCCTGGCCGACGTCACCGCGCAGGACGCGGCGCCCGTCCTCCGCGCGGTACTTCAGGTGCACAGCGTGAGCGATCAGGCGCTCGTCTCCGACGCCGCTCAGGTCTGGGCCGGGGCCTCCGCCTTCGGTCCCCGCGCGAGGATGGACGCCCTGCTGGCACTGCGCCGCGCGGCACGCGCGTGGCCGCCGCTCGCCCCTCTGCTGTCGGCCACCGCGCCGGACGCCGTCGAACTGGCCGACGAGGAGGTCACCGAGCTGCTCTCCACCGGCGCCCGGGCCCTGGCCGGGGCAGGCGTCGAGGTGCACTGGCCCAGGGAGCTGGCCCGCGACCTCACCGCCCGCGCGGTGGTCGGGCCGCCCGACGACGAGCAGGGTCCCGCCGACCTCGCCTCCGACACGCCGTCGTTCCTGTCCGCCGACGCGCTGCTCTCCTTCGACTGGCGGTTCGCGCTGGGCGAGCAGCAACTCACCCGCGAGGACCTGGACCGCCTGGCCGAGGCGAACCGGCCCCTCGTACGGCTGCGCGACCAGTGGGTCCTGATCGATCCCGAGGAGGTGCGCCGGGCTCACGGGCAGCAGGACCGCAAACTGACGCCCGTCGACGCGCTCAGCGCCGCCCTGACGGGCTCGACCGAGGTCGACGGCCGCCGGGTCGAGGTACGGCCCACGGGGTGGCTGGCGGCCCTGCGGGAGCGCCTTGCCGACCCCGAGACACAGGAACCGGTCCCGCAGCCCGCCGCGCTCGCCGCCACCCTGCGCGACTACCAGCGGCGAGGCCTGAACTGGCTGGCCCGCATGACCTCGCTCGGCCTGGGCTGCTGCCTCGCCGACGACATGGGGCTCGGCAAGACCATCACGCTGATCGCGCTGCATCTGCACCGGCAGACCGACGACTCCTCGGCCGGTCCCACGCTGGTGGTGTGCCCGACGTCGTTGATGGGCAACTGGCAGCGCGAGATCGAGAAGTTCGCCCCCGGCACGCCCGTGCGCCGCTTCCACGGCTCCCGGCGCGACCTGGAGGGCCTCGCCGACGGGGAGTTCGTGCTCACCACCTACGGCACGATGCGCCTGGACGCGCGTCGGCTCGGCGAGGTGCGGTGGGGCATGGTGGTGGCGGACGAGGCCCAGCATGTGAAGAACCCCTATTCGGCGACCGCGCGGGAGCTGCGCTCCATCGGCGCACGCGCGCGTGTGGCGCTGACCGGCACCCCGGTGGAGAACAACCTCTCGGAGCTGTGGGCGATCCTCGACTGGACGACTCCCGGGCTGCTCGGCCGGCTCGTCACCTTCCGCACGCGGTACGCGCAGTCCATCGAGGGCGGTCAGGACCCGGCCGCCGCCGAACGGCTCGCCCGGCTGGTCCGTCCGTTCCTGCTGCGCCGCCGCAAGTCGGATCCGGGCATCGCACCCGAGCTGCCGCCGAAGACCGAGACCGACCGCGCGGTGTCGCTGTCCAAGGAGCAGGCGGGGCTGTACGAGGCGGTGGTGCGCGAGACGCTCGCGGAGATCGCCGGGGCCGACAGCATGGCGCGGCGCGGGCTGATCGTGAAGCTGTTGACGGGCCTGAAGCAGATCTGCAACCACCCGGCGCAGTACCTCAAGGAGGAGCGGCCGAGGATCGCCGGGCGCTCCGGGAAGCTGGAGCTGCTGGACGAGTTGCTGGACACGATCCTCTCCGAGGGGGCCGGAGTTCTGGTCTTCACCCAGTACGTGCGCATGGGGCGCCTCGTCGAACGCCATCTGGCGGCCCGTGGGATCAACTCGCAGTTCCTGCACGGCGGTACGCCGATCGCCGAGCGGGAGCGGCTGGTGCGCCGGTTCCAGGACGGTGAAGTGCCCGTCTTCCTGCTGTCGTTGAAGGCGGCGGGCACGGGCCTGAACCTCACGCGGGCCGAGCATGTCGTGCACTACGACCGCTGGTGGAACCCGGCCGTGGAGGCACAGGCCACGGACCGCGCGTACCGGATCGGTCAGACGCGACCCGTTCAGGTGCACCGGCTGATCGCCGAGGGAACCATCGAGGACCGTATCGCGGACATGTTGAGCCGCAAGAAGGAGCTGGCCGACGCGGTGCTCGGCTCCGGTGAGGCGGCGCTGACGGAGCTGACGGACGCGGAACTGGCCGATCTGGTGGAGCTGCGAGGGGGCGCGCGATGAGTCGCTACGACGGTGACGAGGACCTGGAGCGCACGTTCGCGGCGCTGCCTCCCGCGCACGGGAGGGGCTTCGCTCAGACGTGGTGGGGCCAGGCCTGGCTGAAGGCGCTGGAGGACACGGCGCTGGACTCCGGACAGCTCAAGGCGGGCCGCAGGCTCGCCCGCGCGGGAGCCGTGGGCGCGGTGTCGGTGCGCCCGGGGCGCATCACGGCCGTGGTCCAGGACCGCGACCGTACCCACCACCGCGCGGACGTCCTGCTGGAGGAGCTGTCCGGGGAGCAGTGGGACCGGTTCCTGGACATGGCCGTCGAACGGGCCGGGCATGTGGCGGCGCTGCTGGACCGTGACATGCCGCCGCATCTGGTCGAGGACGCGGCGGACACCGGCGTCGACCTGCTGCCGGGGTTGGGCGACCTGGAACCCGAGTGCGACTGCGGGGCGTGGGACCACTGCGCGCACACGGCAGCCCTGTGCTACCAGGTGGCGCGGCTGCTGGACCAGGACCCCTTCGTGCTGCTGCTGATGCGCGGACGGGCCGAACGCGCCCTGCTGGACGCCCTCCAGGCCCGCAGCACCGCGCCCGCCCAGGCCGCCGAGACCGTTCCCGAACCCGAGGGCGTGGACGCAGCGGAGGCGTTCGCGGCCGGGGACATCCTGCCGCCGCTGCCGGACCTCCCCGAACTCCCCGAGGAGCCCGGGGAACCGCCCTCCCCCGACACCGAGACCCCTCCCCCGCCCGGCACCGATCCCGACGCCCTGGAGTACCTCGCCGCCCGCACGGCCGCCGAGGCACACCGCCTGCTCGTCGACGCGCTACGCGCGGGCCCGCAAGATCCCCTGCCAGAACTGGACTTGCCGCTCGCCCAGGACGCGGTGCGGCTCGCTTTCGGCGCTCCCGTCCCTACCGTGGCGGAGCGCCTCGCCGACGGATCGGGGCGCACCCGGGAGCAGTTGGCCCTGGCGGTCCGGGCGTGGGAGTTCGGCGGGGCGCCCGGGACGGCCGTACTGGAGGAGGAGTGGGCCGTGGACGGGGAAGCGCTCGTACGCGCGCGTGCGGCCCTGGAGGCGGCCTGGGACGAGGAGGAGCGGCCGCAGCTGAGGGCGAAGGGCAACCGGTGGACGGCCGTGGGCACTTCCGGGCAGGTACGGCTGGGACGGGACGGCCGCTGGTGGCCGTACCGGAAGGAGCGGGGCCGCTGGGTGCCGGTCGGCGGCCCGGCGCAGGACCCGGCCACGGCACTGGCCTCGGCGGAGGCCGGGCCCGAGCGGTGATCCCAAGGGCGGGTCGGTGACAGCAGGCTGACGTCCGTGCGGAACGTACGGCCCGGACGTGCTCGCTGTCACCGACGCCGGCCTGACCTCCGGCTGGACGAGCGGCCGACGTCCCGTGTTCATGTGCTCGTCTCACGGCGTTCCGCGCGGGGACCAAATCTGGCCGCTGTCACCGAACTTGGTCCTCAGGAGGCCCTGATGTCCCCGCACGCCACTGGCCGGCGCCGCGTCCACCGTTCCGTCGCGGCGGGCGTACCCCTCGCCGTCCTGGCCCTCCTCGCGGCCACCGGCCCCGCCGCGGGCACCCCGTCCGACGACGCCCACGTCATCGGCACCGCCACCCTCGGCGACATACCCCTGGCCACGTTCAGCAACGCGCTGCTGCCCGGCACGGTGGCCGACGACCGGGGTGTCGACCTGGGCGGCATCGGCAGCGACATCTACCCGACCGGCCGCAAGGGCGAGTACTGGACCGTCACCGACCGCGGCCCCAACGGCCAGATCAAGGTCGACGGCAAGAAGCGCCGCACCTTCCCGGTGCCCGGCTTCGACCCGGCGATCGTCAAGATCCGCGTCTCCGGGGACACCGTGCGGGTGATCGAGGCGATTCCGATCACCACATCCTCCGGCAAGCCCGTCACCGGGCTGCCCAACCAGGCGAGCCGCGACGAGGCGCCGTACAACTACGACGCGAGCACCCCGGGGTCGTACAACCCCAACGGTCTGGACACCGAGGGCATAGTGCGGGCCAAGGACGGCAGCTTCTGGCTGGTGGACGAGTACGGGCCCTCGCTCGTGCACGTCTCCGCGCGCGGGAAGGTGCTCACGCGGTACGTGCCCGAAGGGCTGAACCTCACCGGTGCCGACTACCCGGTGGTCGAGGCCCTGCCCTCGGTCTTGCTGCACCGCAAGACCAACCGCGGTTTCGAGGGGCTCGCCCAACTGCCCTGCGGTGACCTGGTGATGGCCGTGCAGAGCCCGCTCTCGCTGCCGGACGGGGATGCCGGGGAGGCCTCGCGCACGACCCGTCTGCTGCGCTTCTCTCCGAAGAAGAAGGCGGTCACCGCCGAGTACGCCTACCGCTTCGACGCGGTGAACGTGGTGGACCCGAGCGAGGACGACACCTCCGAGCTCAAGATCTCCTCGCTGGTCGCCGTCGGCGGCAACCGTCTGCTGGTGCAGGAGCGCACCGACAAGGCCGCCCGGCTGCACCTGGTGCGGCTGGACAAGGACGCGAACATCCTCGGTGACGCCTGGGACGACGACACGACGTCCCCGTCGCTGGAGCAGCTCGACGATCCGGCCGCCGCGGGCGTGCCCGTCCTCGCCAAGAAGCTGGTCGTCGACCTCGGCACCGTCGACGGGGTGCCCGGCAAGATCGAGGGCGTCGCGCTCGTGAACCACGACACGCTGGCCCTGATCAACGACAACGACTTCGGTATGACCGACGGGACGGGCGCGTTCGACGCGCAGGGCCGACTGGTCGACAGCGGCATCGAGACGACGGTGACCTACATCCGTCTGCCACGCGGCATCTGACGGCTGACGGACATCCACGCGTGCGTGGCCGTGCACAGCGGCCACGCACGCGTGCGTCGGCTCAGGGCAGATCCACCTCGTCGAGGTCCGGCAGCAGCGACTCGATCTCACTGGGCAGGTCGCTGGGCAGCTCGCTGGGCAGCCCGGACGGCAGCAGCGATTCGATGTCGCTGGGCAGTTCGCTGGGCAGCTCGCTCGGCAGTCTGCTGGGCAGCTCGGAGGGAAGGCTGAGGGACGGCCGCGGCGACGGGCTCGCGCTGCTCTCGGCGGGCGACTTGTCCCCCGGTGAGTCGTCGCTCCCCGAACCCAGCAGCACCACCAGGGCGACGGCCGCGCCCGCGACGATCACCGCGAGCAGGGCGAGGAGCGGGCCGCGCCGCCGCCTCGGGCCATCGGGCGGCGGCCCGTCGTAGGAGGACGATCCGTCGTAGGGCGGCGGCCCGAAGCCGTCGGTCGGCGGTCCGTAGCCGCCCGGGGGCGGCGTGCCACCCGGCGGACCGGGCGGCTGGGGCGGTACGGGCGGGATGGCCATACCGCCCAGCGTCACCTCCAGGCGGTGAACACGCGACCCACTCGCGGAAGTTGGTACCGGCCCATGCCATGGACCGCACGATTCCGGTGCATTCCACGAGCCGCGGCGCCCCGCGCGGCACCTTCACGCGAAAACGGCGCCCCACGCGGGACGCACCCTCAAGGCGACACCCCACGCGCGGCGCCGTACGCGCGCGTGACCGCTCAGCCACGCGCTCCCAGCAGGTGATCCATGGCCAGCTGGTCGAGCTGCTCGAAGGCCATCCCGCGCGCGGCGGCCGCATCGGCGTCGAAGTCCTCGAAGGCGGTGCGGTCGGCGAGCAGTGCCTGAAGGCCGTCGGCGGCGGTGCGCTGCGCCAGCTCGTCCAGGCGCGAAGCCCGCAGCGCCTCCTGGACCTCCGGGTCCGCGCGGAAGGCGGCCGCGCGCTCCTTGAGGATCAGGTAGTTGCGCATGCAGCCCGCGGCCGACGCCCACACGCCGTCCAGGTCCTCGGTCCGCGGCGGCTTGAAGTCGAAGTGCTTCGGGCCGGCGTACCCGGCGCTCTCCAGCAGGTCGACGAGCCAGAACGCGGCGCGCAGGTCGCCCGCGCCGAAGCGCAGGTCCTGGTCGTACTTGATGCCGGACTGGCCATTGAGGTCGATGTGGAAGAGCTTGTCCGCCCACAGGGCCTGGGCGATGCCGTGCGGGAAGTTCAGCCCGGCCATCTGCTCGTGGCCGACCTCGGGGTTGACGCCGTACAGCTCGGGGCGCTCCAGGCGCTCGATGAAGGCCAGCGCGTGGCCGACCGTGGGCAGCAGGATGTCGCCGCGCGGCTCGTTCGGCTTGGGCTCGATGGCGAAGCGCAGGTCGTAGCCCTGGGCGGTGACGTACTCGCCGAGCAGGTCGAAGGCCTCCTTCATGCGGTCCAGCGCGACGCGCACGTCCTTGGCGGCGCCGGACTCGGCGCCCTCGCGGCCGCCCCAGGCGACGTAGGTCTTCGCGCCCAGCTCCACCGCCAGGTCGATGTTGCGGATGGTCTTGCGCAGGGCGTACCGGCGCACGTCACGGTCGTTCGCGGTGAACGCGCCGTCCTTGAAGACGGGGTGCGCGAAGAGGTTGGTGGTGGCCATCGGCACGGTCATGCCGGTGGCGTCCAGGGCCTGGCGGAAGCGCTTGATGTGCGCCTCGCGCTCGGTGTCCGAGGATCCGAAGGGGATCAGGTCGTCGTCGTGGAACGTGACGCCGTAGGCGCCGAGCTCGGCCAGGCGCTGCACCGTCTCGACCGGGTCGAGGGCGCGACGGGTGGCGTCGCCGAAGGGGTCCCGTCCCTGCCAGCCGACGGTCCACAGGCCGAAGGTGAACCTGTCCTCGGGGGTGGGCTGGTAGTTCATGCCGCGGCTCCTTGCCTGCTGCGAGTTGCTTGCTGCCGACTATTTCGTCATGGCGATTTACAAATTAGTATGCCGGGGCATCTCTGGGAAGAGAACAGTTGCCCCCGACAGGGCACGAGCCGCACAGCCGCACAACACGAGCCGCACAGCCGCACAGCCGCACAAGAGGAGAGCCCCGATGTCAGCAGCCGAAGGACCGCTCGTCGTCGGCGTGGACACGTCCACCCAGTCCACCAAGGCCCTCGTCGTCGACGCGTCCACCGGGCAGGTCGTCGCGAGCGGCCAGGCCCCGCACACGGTCTCCTCCGGGGCGGGCCGCGAGTCCGACCCGCGCCAGTGGTGGAACGCCCTGTGCGAGGCCCTGCGCCAGTGCGGCGACGCCGCTCACGAGGCCGCCGCCGTGTCGATCGGCGGCCAGCAGCACGGCCTGGTCACGCTGGACGAACGGGGCGAACCGGTCCGCCCGGCGATGCTCTGGAACGACGTCCGCTCCGCGCCCCAGGCCCGGCGCCTGATCGAGGAGCTGGGCGGCCCGAAGGGCTGGGCGGAGCGCACCGGAAGCGTCCCCGGCGCCTCCTTCACGGTGACGAAATGGGCCTGGCTGGCCGAGCACGAGCCGGACGCCGTCCGCGCGACCAAGGCGGTCCGGCTCCCGCACGACTACCTCACCGAGCGCCTCACCGGCCAGGGCACCACCGACCGCGGCGACGCCTCCGGCACCGGCTGGTGGGCGTCCGGGACGGAGTCGTACGACGAGGAGACCCTCGCGCATGTCGGCCTCGACCCCGCGCTGCTCCCGCGCGTGGTGCGCCCCGGCGAGGTGGCCGGCACCGTGCGCGAGCACCACGGCCTGCCGTTCTCCAAGGGCACCCTGGTCGCCCCCGGCACCGGCGACAACGCCGCCGCCGCGCTCGGCCTCGGCCTGCGCCCCGGCACCCCGGTGCTCAGCCTCGGCACCTCCGGGACGGTGTACGCCGTGTCCAGGCACCGCCCGGCCGACCCGTCCGGCACGGTCGCGGGGTTCGCCGACGCGCACGGCGACTGGCTGCCGCTGGCCTGCACCCTGAACTGCACGCTCGCCGTCGACCGGGTGGCGGCACTGCTGGGCCTCGACCGCGAGGCGGTGGAGCCGACCGCCGACGTCACGCTGCTGCCGTACCTGGACGGCGAGCGCACCCCGAACCTGCCGAACGCCTCCGGGCTGCTGCTGGGTCTGCGTCACGACACGACCGCAGGTCAGCTCCTCCAGGCCGCCTACGACGGTGCCGTGCACTCCCTGCTGGGCGCGCTGGACCTGGTCCTCGACGCGGACGCGGACCGCTCGGCCCCGCTGCTGCTGATCGGCGGCGGCGCGCGCGGCACGGCCTGGCAGCAGACCGTACGCAGGCTGTCGGGCCGTCCCGTGCAGGTGCCCGAGGCCAAGGAACTGGTGGCGCTCGGCGCGGCGGCGCAGGCTGCGGGCCTGCTGACCGGCGAGGATCCGGCCGCGGTCGCCCGCCGCTGGAACACCGCGGCGGGCCCGGTGCTGGACGCCGTGGAGCGGGACGAGGCGACCCTCGCCCGGATCGCCGGGGTACTCTCCGACGCGGCCCCGCTGCTGGAGCGGGGGTCGCAGGACCGGTGACGGGACACGGCGACCGTACGCTCACCGAACGAGGACTGACGGAGGCATGACCGCACCGCTGCACGAGCCCCACCCGGCCGGTCCCGGACGCGCGCTGCCCGACACCCAGCAGGGCATGCGCCGCCGCAATCTGGCCCGGGTGATGCACACCGTCAGCGCGGAGGGCCCCCTCTCCCGTGCAGCCGTCGCCTCCCGGATCGGCCTGACGCGTGCCGCGGTCTCGACCCTCGTGGACGAGCTGATCCGCTCGGGCCTGATCGAGGAACTCGGCCCGGAGCGGCCCGGCCGGGTGGGCAGGCCGGGCTCCGCGCTCGCCGTGAGCGCGCACGGCCCGGCCGGGATCGGCGCGGAGATCGGTGTCGACCACCTCGCGGTGTGCGCGGTCGATCTGCGCGGGGCGATACGCGCGCGGGCCGTGCGACACGGCGCGAACCGGGGGCGTTCGGCCGAACCGGTGATCCGTGAACTGACCGAACTGGTGCACCGCGTTGTCGCGGAGGCGGCGGCCGAGGGACTGCGGCCCGCGGGGCTCGCGGTGGCCGTGCCCGGTCTGGTCGCGCGTGACGGCCGTACCGTCGTCCGCGCGCCCAACCTCGAATGGCACGACATCGACCTCGGGGCACTGCTGCCCGGCGACTTCCCGCTCACCGTGGACAACGAGGCGAACTTCGGCGCCCTCGCCGAACTCTGGCTCGGCGAGGGCACACCACGCGACTTCCTGCATGTGTCGGCGGAGATCGGCATCGGCGCGGCCGTCGTCGTGGACGGCCAACTGCTGCGCGGGACCCGGGGATTCGCCGGCGAACTGGGACATGTGCCGGTCCGCCCGGAGGGGCCCGCGTGCCCGTGCGGGGGACGCGGCTGTCTGGAGCAGTACGCCGGTGAGGAGGCGGTGCTCAGGGCGGCGGGTCTTGAGCCGGGCGAGGACCGCGTCGGCCTGCTCGCGGGACGCGCGACTGCGGGGGACGCGTCGGTACGCGGCGCTCTGCACGACGCCGGCGCCGCACTCGGAGTCGCGCTGACCGGAGCGGTCAATCTGCTGGACCCGGAGAGCGTGGTCCTCGGCGGCGCGCTGGCGGGGCTCGCGCCTTGGTTGTTGCCTTCCTTGGAGGCCGAGTTGGCGGGGCGTACGGCCGGTGCGGCGTGTCCGGTGTCCGTGTCGGGGCTCGGTCCCGAGGGGCCGCTGCTGGGGGCCGCGCACTGGGTGGTGCGGGGTGTGCTGGACGATCCGGCCGGGGTGGCCGGGAGAGGCTGAGCACTCCATGCCCAGTTCTGCGAACAAAGGCTGATCTTTACACTTCTGACCAGCTTTCACATAGCCTTTCCTGACTCACACCATCCGGCCATTTTCCTCTGCGTGTCCCCTTTCAGGGCAGTCGCGGTATCCGTACCTTGAGCGGCATGGCTGAGCGGACACCCGAGTCCCGCCATCATGCCGACGAGCCGGCGGCCCCGCTGGACGAGGCCTGTGCGCGGTTGCTGAAGCTCGTGCGGAGTCGGTGCCCCGGGCTGTTGCCCGACGATCCGCTGCGGCCGGGGGAAACGGCCGAGCCCGTTCTCACGGACCCGAAGCGGGCCGCCACGCTGATCAACCTTGCCGCGCGACAGGCCGCGGTCCTTCGCGCGGACGGGCGTCCGACGCCGGAACCGGAGGAGCTGCCGCACGCCGTGCTGTGGCGCGAGGGCGCCGATGCCCTGCTCGTCGAAGTCGGCTCCGTCGCCACGCGGTTCGCCACCGGTCTGGTCACCGTCCTGGTGCCGGTGCGCTGCGATCAGGTCCCGCACGGGCGGGCCGTTGTCGAGGTGGAGTTCGTGGTCGGCTCGGCGCGGCGGCCCACGGGTCTGCTCGCCGCGACCTCCGAACCGCGCGGGCCTGCCGTGGTGATCCGCCGCTGGGGCGACGCGCTGGCGGCGCTCGCGTGGCGGGCCGTGCTGGACACCGTCGGCGCTCTGGCCGCCGCCACCGGCCGGGACACCGACGGGACCGCCCTCGTCCCGGCCGCGCTGACCGCCGACCGGGAGGGCCTGTCGGTGCAGGCTCAGGCGCGCCACCCGGTGGACCGGGTCCGGCAAGGGCAGGTCGCCTTCGCCCCGGCGCCCGGCCCGGTCCGCCCATGAGTCTCGATCTCGGCGACCTCGCCGTCCTCGCCAAGGCCCTCGGACTGCTCCGCGCCGACGGACAGCCGGAGCCGTCCTGGTTCGCCGATCCCGGCCGCCATCTCTCCCGGCTGCTGGCCAACCCCGTGCAGCGCGGGGCCCTCGTCGAGTTCGTCGACGAACTGCTCGGCGGGCCCGACGCTACGACCGACGACGGCGGTCGCGCCTGGCTGCCGCTGGTCGACGTGGAGGACGGCACCTTCCAGCTCTTCGCCACGCTCCAGGAGACCCGGGACGGCGCAGCGGTACGGGTCGGCGCCGGTGTCCGGGTAGGGGTGTCCTCCGGGGGCGTCGACTGCCGGATCGAGGCCCACGCACCCCTCTTCCTCGCCGCCGGCACCGCCCCGGTCGCCGACCCGGTCCTGATCGGCAGCGCCGACGCGCCGGTCGAGATCTCGCTGCGCGTGGGGCTGCCCGGTGGCACCGCGCCCGGAGGCGTCGAGCTGACCTCGGCCGTACTCGCCGCCCGGGTGCCGACAAGCGCCGGCGAACCGGCCTCCGTACGGCTCGCACTCGGCGGACTGCGCCTGCCCGGCGCCGGGGCGCCACGCGACCTCGTCGTCGACGTCGACAACCTCGACGACCTCGACGACGCCCTGCTGGAACTGGTCCTGGGGCTGGTGAGGGCCCAAGTCGCCACGCTGCCCGCCGGTTCGCCGCTGCGCGGACTCGCGACCGTGCTCGGCCTCACCACCGGCCCCGTTCCCGACTTCCCCGTCGCCCGGCTGGCCACAGCGGGACCGGCCGCGCTGGCCGACTGGTTCGCCGAGGCCGTCACCGGACCGGCCCAGGCCGCGTGGGCCGCGGGACTGGCCGAACTGCTCGGCGGCACGGTGGTCCCGGGAACCGGCGGCGCCGGCGTGGAGCTGACCGTGGCCGGTACGGCCGTGCGCCTCGACGTCCTGGTCGGCCCCGGCCCCTCCGGCCGGCCCGTGGTCGTGCCGCGGCTGTCCGCGGGCGTGGCCGGCGGACCCGACACCCGGCTCTCCCTCTCCTGCGATCTCCTCACCCTCGACCTGGGCAGCGGAACCGCCGTGGCCCTGCCACGGCTGGCGCTGACCGGACAGCTGGCCCCGCCTGCCGGAGTGCTGCCGCCCGTCACCGGGCCGAACGGCATGCGGATCGCCGTCGGAGCGCTGCGGGTCGGCGTCGCGCTCGACGCCGGGCGCCGTCCCGTCCTCGTCGTCGAGGCCGAGAACGCCGACATCGGCACCACCCACTACGACCGCCTCGACCTCTCCACCCCCGACGCGATCGCCGCCGTGGCGGGCCAGGCCGTCCGCGATGCCGCCGCCGCACTGCTGACCGGGCTGGGCGCGGCGGGGGACGCGGTGTCCGTGCTGATCGGACTCTCCGCCCCGGCCTCCGCCGCCGGCGTCCCCCTCGTGGACGCGGCAGAGCTGCTGCGCGATCCTGTCGGCGCCGTGCGGCAGCGGTGGCGCGGGCTCCTCGCCACCCACGCGGCCGATGTGCCGACCGTCCTCGAGGCCGCCCGCGACGCACTCGCCGATGCCCGGGTCCGCACCGACGCCGTCACCGGCAGTGGAACGGACGCCGCACCGTGGCGGGTTC
Source organism: Streptomyces davaonensis JCM 4913 (assembly GCF_000349325.1). Classification (GTDB taxonomy): domain Bacteria; phylum Actinomycetota; class Actinomycetes; order Streptomycetales; family Streptomycetaceae; genus Streptomyces; species Streptomyces davaonensis. Next base: position 8,343,739 of record NC_020504.1, on the reverse strand, counting down.
CGCTGGCACCCGGCGTCGCCGTCCTCGTCACCGCCGACGCTGCGCGGCTCACCTTGGGTATCGAGGCGGCCGTGCGCGTCAACGACGTCGGCGGGAGCGGCGCCGACGCGGCCCTGGGTCTTCTCGCCTCCGTCGTGACGTTCTCCCTCGACGACGCGGCCGCCGCCTTCCTGCCGGGGCTGCGGCTCTCCCTCGGCCTGTCCGGTCCGGGTGGGGCACCGCTGCGCTGGGGCACCGGGGGTCTGGTCGTGACCGCCCCGGTGCTGGGCGCCGAACTCACCTGGTCGCCGGAGTCGAGGGCTCGCGTCCTGCCGGTGCTCGCCGGAGCCCGTCTGCTCCTGCCCGACGGACAGGAGGTGCGGATCCCGCAGTTCGCCCTCGATGCGGCCGGCCGGCTCGACCTCGACGCGGCCGGGTGGGCGGCGGCGGAGCGGATCGTCGGCGTACTCGCCGAGCAGACAGCGGCCCGCACCGGCGAGGCCTGGCCCGCCCTGCTCGCCGTACTGCTCGGTTGGGCACCGGGGACGCCCGTGCCGACCGGCTCCGCCCACGGGAACGGCCTGCTGCCGCTCGCGGACCTCGTCGCCGATCCCGCCGCCGCTCTGGGTGCCTTCGCCACCGCACTGGTCAGGGACGAGGAGACGCTCCGGCCGCTGCTCGTCCTCCTCGCCGAGGCCCTCGCGCACGGCGCGCCGAGCGGTCGAGGGATCGAGTCCCGGCCCTGGCTGGTCCCGCTGGTACGCGCCCTCGGGACGCCGGACCCGGCGCGGCAACTCCCTGCGCTCTCCGTCAGCCTGGGCAAGGCGGTGATCGAGCCGCCGAGCCTGGTGACACCCGCGCTACGGGCCTGGCTGCCCGGCGATGACGGGCTCGGCACGGCCGAGCTGATCGCCGAACTCGCCCGGGAGACCGAGCTCGACGACCTGCTCGCCGATCTGCTCGCCGCCCGCGGCGACCTGGTGGCCGGCGCCGAGGACCTGATGGACCGGTGGTGCGGGACCGACGGTCTGGTGGCCCTTCCCGACGGTGCCGCCCCGACCGGAGTGACCGTCCACCGGCCCGCCGACCTCCCGCACGGGACACCGCTGGCCGGACCGGAGCTGGGCGAGGTGCTGGACCAGCTGTGGCAGGAGCACCTCGGGGGCGCCCCAGGGACAGTCGTCCTCGTAGCGATCGGCGGCCGGGACCGGGGTGGCGCACCCGACGTCCTGACCGGGCCGGCCATCGCCGGTCTGCCCTCCGAGCGCGTCATCGACCTCACCGCCCCCGCGCTGCCCCCGGAGGCCTTCGCCGGACCACCCGCCGGGGCCGCCCCGCAGCCGCTGTGGGCCGTGGCTCTCGGCACCCGGGCGGCCTGCCGTACGGCCACCGGAGCCGGCGGCCCGGACGACGGGGTGGCGGCGCAGGCCGGTCGCCTGCGCCGGGTGCTCGACCCACTCACCGGACCCGGCACCGACGTGGTCGTCGTGGCGCACGGCGGCGCCGGTCACGCGGCCCTGCGAGCGGTGGCGGGGCTCACCGGGGTGCGGGCCGTGGTGACCGTCGGCACTCCCTGGTCACCGGTGGCCCTCGACACACTGGACGCCGTGCCCGCAGGTGAGGCGCTGCGTCTGTTCGCCGCGCTGCTGCGGACCGCCGACGCTGCCGTCGCCGACCCCGCGGACACGGCCACCGACTCCGGCGAGGACGACGACGCCGACCTGGCGCTGGCCCGCGCGGCGGTCGCCGCGCTGCTCGACCGGGAGGCGTATCAGGACCCGTTGGCGGATCTGCGTCCGCCGGAGGGGCTGAGCGCACCTGCCGGAGTGTCCGTGCACGCGGTCGTCGGAGCTCTGTCCGCCCCCGCGCTGCGCCGCGCGCTCACCTCGGTGGTGGCCGCCTCCCTCGCGGCCCGGGCCCGGGCCCGCGACCGGGAGAGCGCCGGCCTGCCGGGGACCGCGGGCCCGCTGTACGCCGGGCTGTCGCTGCCGCTGGACCTGCCCGTGGGCCCCGGTGGACTCACCGCCGCCGTGCACGCCGGATTCGAACTCGCCGCGGTCGCGCGCGACGACACGGGCACCGCCGCACCCCCCACCGGCCCCGCCGTACGTGTCCGGCTGGAACTCGGCGCCGCGCACGGGTGGCTGGTCGGCGGTCCTGACCCGGGCCGCGCCTCGGGCGGGGCCCGGACCCTGGCCTGCCGACGACTGACCTGCGAAGTCCTGCTGCCCGTACGCTCCTGGACCACCCCTCTCGCCCCGACCGTGGCGCACATCCGGCTGGTCCTCCACGAGGCACACGCCTTCGGGATCACCCGCGACCGCTGGCTGGTCGAGCCGGGCGCGACCCACACAGCCGAGGGCGCGGCCACCCCGCTGCTCCCCGAAGTCCGCGCGCTGATCGCGGAGATCGCGGCCCGGATCACCGCCGAATCCGGCGCCCACCCGCCGATGGCCGCCCTGCGCGAGGCGCTGACCTCCCTGGGAGTTTTGGGGCCGCAGGGCGGGGCCGACGCCGTCACGCTGGAGCGGCTGCTGCTGGACCCCGCCTCCGTGGTGTCCGCCGCCCGCACCGACCCGGCACGCCGCGACCGGCTCGCCGCCGCGCTCCGGACGCTCGCCTCGGATCCCCGCGCAGATGCCGGCAGCACCGTCGACCTGCGGTTCGGCACGGCAGGGGAGTTCGCGGCCCGCCTCGACCTACGGACCCCCGCACTGTCCGTCACGGCGAAGGGCACTACGGGGCTGCCCTGGGCCGTGGGCGTCGCGGCCGGGCCGGCAGGCATCGGCGGCACGCTGCGGATCGGCGCCGACCCGGACACCTCCGCCACATCACCCGGCACCGCCCTGGTGATCCGGGGTGACGCCGCCGGGCTCACCGCCGCGCTCCACCGGCGCCTGCCCGGCGCGGCCGGGCCCGCGGTACGCACCACGCCCCTGTGGCCCGCGCCCACGGCCCCGCAACTGCTCGACGCGATCGGCGAGGTGCTGCCCGGACTGGCCCTCGGGGCGGTCCTGGAGGCGGCCCGCGAGTCCTTGGCCTCGCTCTCCGCGACCGGCGCCGAAGCGGTGGACGCCCTGCTCGATGCCTTGGGGCTGCTCGCCCCCGCTCCGGCGGCCCCGGCGGGCCCCGTCGCGGGACTCGCGCGTGCCCTGGGCCCGGTGCACGACCTGCTGGCCGACCCGGCGGGCTGGCTGCGCGCGTTGCCCGGCGGCCCGGGCCTGGCCGTTCCGGCGCTGATCGACGCCGTGGGCCGACTGTTCGGCGGGACCGGAGCCCCACGGGGCACCGTGCAACTCGCGGACGGCGTACGGCTCACGAGCAGTGGCGCGAACGGCCGGGTCGGCGTCTCCCTCGACCTGGACGCGAGCGCCTTCACCGCGTCGCCCGGCGGGCCGACGCTGCGGCTGACCGGCGGTGCGGGCCTGTCCCTCGCCGTCGCGGATCCGGCCGACGCCGCGCCGCTGCCGGACGTACGGATCGCCCTCGGGCTGAGCGGCGTCGGTGCGCTACGGCTACGGGTCGGCCCGGAAGCCGGCGGCGCCGGTGACGCCGTCGGAGTCACGCTCACTCTCTCCCCCGAGGGCCGCCCCGACATCGCGCTGCTGCCCCACGGACCCGGGCTGGGAGGCCTGGTGGACGCCGCGACCGCCGGTGCCGTCGCCGCGCTGCCCGCCCTGCTCGACGCGCTCGCGGCGCAGGACCCCGCCGCGGCCCCCGCCTCCGCCGCCGAGGCCGCGGGACGGTTCGTCACCCGGATCGGAGACGCGCTCGGTCTGCGCGTCGGCAGCCCACCCCGGTTCGACGCCGCCGCGCTGTCCGCCTTCGGCACCGACCCGGCCGCCGCGCTCGCCGCCCGCGGGGCCGCCCTCGCTGCCGACGGCCTCACCCTGATCGGCGAGGCGGTCACTCCGCTCCTCGGCGCGCTGCCGTCCCGTGCGGTGGGCGTGTCCGGTGGTGCTCTCGTCCTGGACGTGGGCCCGCTGACCCTGCGTTGGCGCCCGGGCACCGCCGCTGTGGAGGCGGCCGTGACGCTGACCGGTCTTCCCGGCGTCGAGCGGCTGACCGCCGAGGCCGCCGTGGACGCCACCGGACTCGCCCTGTTCGACCTGGAGCTCGGCCCGGCACCGCTGAGCGCCGGAATTCTCACCCTGACGCCCTTCGCTCGCGTCCGCACCGGATCCGCGTCCAGTACCGGACGACTGGTCGAGACCGGACTCGGCGTCGGCACCGACCAGCGGCTGGTGGCCCGTTGGGACCTGGACGCGGGCGCCTTCCGGCTGGTGGCGACCGGTCCCGGCGAGCTCCCGGAGTCGGTCGCGCCCGCAGATGTGGCGCGGGTCGCCGTCGGGGCGCTGCTCGACCTCGCCGGCGGTGTCGTGCTGGCCGTACCCGCCGTGCAGGCCGCGCTGTCCCGGCCCGTACTGGGCACTCAGGTGGACGCCGTGCTCGACGGCGTCCTCTTCCAAGCCGGGGACGCCACTCGGCTGGACCCCGCGCTGGCCGGGGAACTCGCCGACCCGCCGCGCCTGCTGGCGCGCCTGGGCGCCCTCGCCGGGCATCTCGCCGCGGCCCCCGGCGCGGCGCTGCCCATCGACGGCCGGCTCACCCTGCGCGCCCACGAGCGCCTCGACGGCACCACCCGGGTGCTGGGTCTGTCCCTCGCCGTCGACGGCCGTTGGGAACTCAACCCCGATGCCGACCTTGTCGTCAGCCTGGAGAACGACGCCCACTGGATCGCCGCGCCCGGCGGCCCGGTGCCCGCGGGACTCACCGTCGAGGTCCTGGCCCTGCCCGCCGTCGGCGACCCCGAGCCACGGCCCGGGCTCACCGTCGGCGGTCTCGGCGTGCGCCTCGCCCGTTCCGGCGGGCCGCTGCTGGACGCCGGCGTGACCATCGCCGACATCGGCCTCCACCTGTTCGCCGCGATCGCACCGCAGGGATCGTCCGTCTCCCTCGCCGGTGGCGTACGCCTGGAACTCGCCGGGCTCGGCGTGCCGCTGGCGGGCGCCACCGGCGGCGACAACCCCGTCGCCCAGGGGCTGATGTCCCAGGCGGGCACCGACGACGCCGCGCCCGCACCGCGGTTCAGTCCCGCCGTGTCCGTACAGCGCCACCAGGGCGGGCCGTTGCTCCTCAGCCTGACCGCCGGGCCGGGCTCGGGGCCCTGGTGGCTCACCGTGCAACGCCAGTACGGGCCCGTCTACCTGGAGCAGGTCGGGCTGGCCGTGGTCGGGGGGTCCACCGGCATCGAGAGCATCGGCGTCCTGATCGACGGCCGGGTGAGCCTGCTCGGTCTGTCCGCCGCGGTCGACGACCTCTCCCTCACCTACCTGGCGGCAGGCGGGGGTTCACCGTTCACCCCCGCCAACTGGCGTGTCGACCTGGCCGGTTTCGCGGTCGCGGCCGACGTGGGCGGGGTCACGCTCGCCGGGGGGCTCCGCCGCTTCACGCCCTCCGAGGGCGGTGTGGAGTACCTGGGCATGCTGACGGCCCGGATGGCGGTGTACGGGCTCTCCGTCTACGGCGGCTACGGGCTGGTCGGCCCGGAGGACGACCGTTACGCGTCGCTGTTCCTGTTCGGCGCGGTGAACGGGCCCATCGGCGGTCCCCCGGCCTTCTTCGTCACGGGCATCGGCGGCGGCTTCGGCATCAACCGGTCACTGTCGCTGCCCGCCGATCTCTCCGCCTTCGACAGCTTCCCGCTGATCAAGGCGCTGGACCCGTCGGCCCGTGCGGGCGAACCGTTCGAGGAACTCGCCCACGCCCGCTCCTACTTCGCCCCCGAGCGGGGCACGTTCTGGTTCGCCGCCGGACTCTCCTTCACGTCGTTCGCCCTCGTGGACGGCGTCGCCGTCGTCGCCCTTCAGGTCGGGAACGGGATCGAGCTGAGCCTGCTCGGACTCGCCCGGATGGCGCTGCCCCGCCCGCAGGCCGCGCTCGTCCATGTCGAGATGGCACTCGTGGCGCGGTTCTCCACGCGCGAGGGCGTGATCCTGGTCCAGGCCCAGCTGACCGACAACTCCTGGCTGCTGTCCGAGGACGTGCGGCTCACCGGAGGCTTCGCCTTCGCCTCCTGGCTGTCCGGCCCGAACCGCGGCCAGTTCGTCGTCACCATGGGCGGCTACCACCCGGACTTCCACCGTGACGGCTACCCGGTGGTGCCGCGCCTGGGGCTGGCCTGGCGCCTCGGCGACTCCGTCTCGGTGACCGGTGAGGCGTACTTCGCCCTGACGTCCGAGGCGGTGATGGCCGGCACCCGGGTCGAGGTGTCGGCCGAGCTCGGACCGGGCTGGGCGCACGCCGTGTTCGGCGCGGACGGCATCGTCTTCTTCGATCCGTTCTGGCTGAGCGTCACCGTGTACGCCTCCATCGACGCCGGGGTCACCATCGACCTGTGGTTCTGCGAGGTGACCATCTCGGTCCACCTCTCGGCCAAGGTCGAGGTGACCGGGCCGCCGTTCCGCGCGGTCGCCCGCTTCGAGGTCGGGCCGGTGGGACTCACCCTGGAGATCGGCGAATCCAACGACCGTCCCCGCCCGCTGGCCTGGGACGATTTCGTCGCCAAGTACCTGGAGCAGGCCGCGCCGGGAGTGGCCCGCGTGCTCGCGGTGGTGCCCGGTGCCGGAGCGGTGCCCCCCGCGGGGTCCTCCGGCAGCGCGGGCGCCAAGAGCCCGGACGGCACGGTGGACCGGCCCTTCCGGGTCGTCGCCGAGTTCGAGCTGACGGTGACGAGCACCGTGCCGCTGCGCCGCCTGGTGGCCGGCGGCCCCGCCCGGGACCTGCCCGCGGACCGTGTGGTGTCGGTGGCCCCGATGGCCCTGCCCGGCCCCGCCGATCCGGCCCTGACGCTGCGTCTGGTCGGTCCGCCGACGGGCGCTGTCGACCGGATCGGGCGGCTGACCGCCACCGCGCAGCGGCTCGGCGCCTTCCCCGTCGGCGCCTGGGGCGCGGCCCAGGACCTCTCCCGCCCCACCGTTCCGGAGGGCGAGGTGGTCAGCGCCACCGACCGCGTGCTGCTGCGCGCTTTCGCGCAGGTTCCCGCGGGCGGCCCGGCCATCGAGTACCGGCAGGTCGAGACGGGACCGCGACGACTCAATCCGCTGATCGTCGAGGACGACGACCGGCGCCTCCAGGTGCTCCGCGAGGTGGCCGACCTCGCCGCCCTCAAGCCTGTCGCCGCGGGGCCACAGGCCCGGCTGGACGCCGCGGCCGGCCTGCTCGCCGACCGCGGGCGGCGCAGCCCCGCCGATGTCGCCGCCTGGCGCGCGGACCGCGCCGCGGCCCCCCCTGCTCGGCTCCCTCGGCGAGGGTCTCGGCGGAGCGCCGCGCGAGGTCGCCGCCCCCGATACCGCCCCGCCGCCCGTCCCCGCACCCGTCGCGCCACGCCCTCCGGTCGTCCGTGCCCTGCTGAGCGCCCCCGAGGCACGGGCCGGTGGCTCGGTGCGCGCCCGGACCGGGGAGGGAGGCGGGACCCTGCCTGCCGGTACGTCCGTCTCGCCGCGCCTGCTGGAGGGGCTGAACGCGGTCGTCTCCGGGCCGCCTTCGACCGCGGACCTCGACTCCGGTCTTTCGGCCGCCGTACCGGCGAAGCTGCTGCGGCTGCCGGCCGCGGCCCGGGCCGCCGACACCACTGTGCTCGCGGCCCTCGCACCGCCCCTGACCGTCACTCCGGCGGCGGGCGCCGGGATCCTGGCGGGCCGCACCGGCGACCCTGCGGGCACCCGCAGGCTGGAGGCGTTCGCCGCGGAGCTGGCCGGGCAGGGCGACTCGCCCGGCGCCACGATCGCCGCGGGTGAGGTCGTCGTGCTCGAACTGCCCGACGCGGCGCGGGACTCCGACGCGCTGCGGCGCCCCGCGCTGGTGGTGCGTTCCGGCCGGGCCCGGGTCCTCGTGCTCGGCCCGGCCGGCGCGGTGACGGCCGACGTCGTGCTCGGCGCCGCGGAACCCGCGGACACCCTGCGCCTGCCGCCGGCCACGCGGGGCGCCGTCCTGATCGGTCTGCCCGACCGCCAGGACGACCGCGAGGAGGAGGACCGGATCGCCGGGTGGGTCACCTCGGTGCCGCTGCCGTCGGCGACCGACGGGGTGCTGGTGGCGGCCGGTGCGGTGGTGGATGCCGTGGGTCGGGTCCCGGAGCGCGGTGTGGCCCCGCTGCGTTCCGGGTGGGCGCTGCCGGAAGAACTGGTGGGCGGCCGGAGCGCGGTGACGACCACGTTCGCGCAGCCGCCCGCGGCGGTGGCCGTGGCCCTGGAGGGAGGCGCCGGTGACGATGTGGCGCTGGGGGTGGAAGGCGCCGAGCGGCCCGTCGGCCGCGACGGATCGCCCGAGCCTCCGGTGCTCGTCTCCGACGGGCCCAGGGCCGTGCTGGTGTTCCGGCTCACCGGTGCCCGGGCCGGGACCGCCGTGACCGTCACCACCGGAGCCGCACGCCGGCTGTACGCGGTCTTCGCCGCCGTACCCGCGACACCGGACCGGGATCACGGCGACCGGGAGGCCCTGGCCGCCGATCCGGTCACGGCCCTGTGCGACGCGGTTTCCCGGCTCGGCGTGGAGGCCCTCGTGCCCGCGCCGTGCGAACCCGGTGCGGACCTGGCCGAAGTGGTCTGGAAGGAAGGCTGATGCCGATGCCCTCGCTCCCGCCGCCGGGCACGTTCACGCTGTATCCGTTCGCCGAACCACCGCTCCCCGCCGGCCGGTACACCCTGTCCGGTGAGGTCGCCGGGCTCCCCGGCCCGGTCGAACCGCTGCCGGTGACCGTGGACGTGGTCGCACCTCGCTACGCGCTCCCGCCCGACCAGGTGCTCGGCACCTTCCCCCCGGCGGGCGCGCGCGGGGCGTTCACCTCACGGCTCCCCCAAGTCGTGCTGCGGCGGCGCACCTTGCCGTGGGAGCGCTCGCCCGACCTGGGGACGGCGGCGGTTCCGACACCGTGGCTCGCGCTCGTCCTGATCGCGGAGGGGGAGGGCGAGCTCAAGCCCGATGTCGCGGTCGAGCAGTGCGTGACGCCCGGTGTCGCACTGGGCGCGGAGCGGGACGTGCCCAAGGGCTCGTGCCTGGTGGTGCCGCGACGGGTGGTCGACCTGGTGTTCCCCACCCGTGAGGATCTCGCGCTGCTCACCCATGTTCGCGAGGTGGACCTGTTGGACACCGAGCTGGCCATGGGGGACGACGACGGCTGGATGGCCGTGGTGCTCGGCAACCGGCTGCCGCAGCCGGGCATCCGCTATCTCGCGTGCCTGATCAGCCTCGAAGGACAGTGGAACGAACTGCCGCCCCCGGTGCCCGCCGCCGGACTCGGCGCGGACTACCGGCGGATCGCGAACGTCCTCGACCTGGGTGTGCTGGCCGCCGAGGAGTTCGGTCCCCGCCCCGCGGCCGACGTCTCCACGATGCGGCTGCCGGGCAGCGGCGCCGACCGGGTCACGCAGGCACCTTCCGCGCGAGCCGCGGCGAGTACGGGAGCGGATCATCCGGCCGGGCCCGCCGTGCGGTCGGCCACCGGCAAAGCCGTGCCCTCGGGCAGTGGCTGGGCGAGCACTCAGGGCGGACCGGCGGCCTCCCTCGGCAGCGGCGCCATCACGTACAACGCGTCCGGATCCGCCGACCCGACCGTGCACGCCAAGGCCGCGCTCGGCGACGGCTTCACCTTCGCCGCCGAACTGGCCGGCCAACGGACCCTGCGCTTCCCGGTGCTCGCCCACTGGTCGTTCCGTTGCGAGGAGCGCGGGGACTTCCAGTATCTGGCGCAGCGGATCACCTCGCGGCTGCTGGGGCACATGGCGGCCGATCCGGAAGTCCCGGACACCCCCGACGGCGACCCCGCGCCGGCGGGCGGACCCGACGCGCCGGGCGCGGTGCCGGAGCCCGGCGCCGGCCGGCCGCTGCCGCTCGTCGCCGAGACCGGCCACGTCCTGCTGGACGCGGTGACGCGCCGCGGCGACGGCGCCCAGGCCTGGTTCCGCGGCCCCCTGTCGCCCTCGCCCGTCGAACGCGCCACCACCCGCCCGGTCGACGACGGCCGCCCGCCGCTCGCCCACCACGCCGACCAGTTGCGCCGGGTCACCCCCGACGGACGCGAAGACCTGGGCTACGCGGCCGCGTTCGAACTCGGCAGACTGCTCGCCCTGAGCCGGCCGGGCGTCGCCGCCGCACTCGGCCGGTGGCGCCAGGAGGCGTACGGCGCGGCCCGGGGCTCCGGGATGAACACGGAGGGCCTCACCGACCTCCCGGACGACCTGCGCGCGGAGGCCGAACGGCCCGCTCCCTTCACCGACGACCGTACCGAGCGCATCCGGTCCGCGACCGTGGGCCGCCGAGCAGCGCGCGCGGTGCTCGGCGCCCTCGGCGACGACCCGGGCGTCCTCGCCCCGTCCCGGCCGCTGGCCGACCCCGCCGACAGCGACGACCTGCGCCGGCTGCTCGACGCGGGCCGCGACGAGGTCGTACTGCGCGGCCTCGGGCTCATCGGTGCCGGTGCCGGCGGCGGACTCGACGGCGTGGACCTGCGCGACGCGCCCGCCGTGGCCGACGCCCTGGCGGTACTCCCCCCGCAGGTGGCGGGCGCCCGCGACCGCGAGGCCGACCGCGCCGCCCTGCGCCACGCCTTGGAGACCGAGGCCGCGCGCCTCGCCGCGGACGCCGAGGAGCTACCGCGCTTCGGCACGTCCACCGAAGCCCTTCAGGAGGAAGAACGGTGAACAAGGCCCTCCGGTCCGCCTTCGTCCTGGACCACCTCATCGGGCACATCGTCTCGGTGGTGGCCACCGGCCTCGTCGAGCAGATCGGGGACGACGCACCGGATCCGGGACCGCGCAAGGTGCCCCGCGACCTGCGGCTGTGGCTGGCACGGCTGCGCCTGCTGGAAGCCGTGCCCTTCGCCCACCTCGTCGCGGACGCAACCCTGCTGCCGCCCGAGTCGATCCGCTTCTTCCACGTGGACCGCGGCTGGACGGATGCGCTGGTCGAGGGTGCCCTCTCGGTCGGGACCGTGACCAGCGCCGACCGCTCGGCGCTGGAACAGCTCTACGGCACCGTGCGGACCGAGGTCGACGAGGCCGAGCGGCTCGTCCGGCTCCCCGGCCGCGAGCCGGGAGCGGCGGTGCCCAGCGGCCCGGCCGGACCGGTCACCGGATTCCTGCTGCGGTCGCGGATGGTCTCGGGCTGGCCCGGCATCCATGTGCGCGGGTATGCGGAGGACAATCTGCGGCTGGCCCCGCCCGTCGACGACGACGAGGTCGGCGACGCGCAGGACCGGCCGATGCGCAAACTCGGACTGCTGCGCCTGGAGCGGCTCGCCCCGGCCGTCCTGCTCGCCCTGTTCGACGGCCTGCCGGCCGTGGTCCATCTCGAAGAACCCCGTGCGGGTGTCCAGTTCGGCGTCGACGAGACCGAGTCCGGCGGCCGGGTCCGGGCGGAGGTGCACCTGCGTGACCCGGCGACCGGGGACCGCTTCGCCCCGGCCAGGACCGTGGAGGTGCCCTTCCGCAAGAGCGCCCCCGGAGTGCTGCACCTGCGGGCGCTCGCCGAGCGGATGACCGCTGCCGCGCCCGAGCTGGGGGCGACGCTGGACGCCGCTGAATTCGCCCTACAGATGGTGCAGTTCCCCTACCGCGCGGTCTTCGCCGACCGGACCCTGACCGGCGGCCCGCCCGCCGACCACCTCGACGCCTTCCGCCCCGGGGTCGGATACACGCTGCTCAAGAAGCACTTCGGGGGAGGACAGTGATGGCACCCGAGCCGGTGTACGACCCGCGGACCGTCGCCGGACGGCAGTTCACGGCTTCCTGGAGCGCCCTGGTCCGCTCGGACCTCCGGGTCGGTGAGGTCCGCACCTGGGACCCGGATCTCCTGCGCGAGCCCCGGGTGCTGGTGCCCGTGGACGTCCAGGCGCTGGTCGTACCGGACGGGGGCGAGCCCGCCGTACGGCTGCCAGGGCCGCTCACACCAGGCGCCACCGCCTCGGCACAGGTGCTCGACGGTCCGCAGCCCTTCGACCCAGGCACCCCCCGCCCGGCCGGGGTCCACCTGCACTGGGCGCTGCCCGACACGCTGCTGCGCGGGCAGTTGCGCGACCCCCGCCCGCCCCGCGAGCCCGGCACCCCCGCACCGGCCCCGGCCGGCCCGGACGCGGCGGGCGGCGGTCTTGGCCTGCCCCCGCTCCCCGACCGGTGGGCGGTGCTCCGGCTGCTGGCAGCCGAGGGCGCGGCCACCGGTACGGCCACTCCGGTGACGGTGCGCGGCTGGGTGCTCGACGCCTCGAAGGCGGTCGCCTGGGACCTGCCGCAGTACCCCGCCGGGACGCCGATGCCGCTGCCCTCGGCGCCCGTTGTCCCCAAGGCGGGGCTCACCGGAGCAGCCGGCGGTTCGCTCACCTGGACCGGCGGATACGACGCCGCCTTCGGCCGGTTCGCCTGGCACGATCCACTCGATGACGTGCTCTCGGACCCGACCCTCGGCGGCGCGGTCCCGGGCGGGCCGGTCGGCGGGAAGGCCACGTATCTGGTGGTCGGCTGGTGGTCAGACCCCGAGCTCGATCCGCTCGACGAGGTGCGCACCGAGGGCGGGCTCGGCGAGCGGCTCACCGCACTGTCCTGGCGGCTGCTGCCGGGGGCCGGCCACAGCACGGGCGGGCAGAGCGGAAAGGAGACGGGCAAGGCCAAGCGCGCCGGGACCGTCGGACTGCGGCACGCCGGCCGCTGGGCGTCGGCTCAGGGCACCGCCCTGGACGACGTCGCCCGGCACGCGGTACGCGAGGCTCCGGCGAGCCTCGCCGCACACGCCCGTCTGATCCGGCCCGGCCGGGATCCCGGCGCCGAGGCCTCGACTCTGCTGCACGGGGCCGTGATCGGAGTCCCCGTCATGGGTGCGCCGGGCACGGATCCACGGCCCGCCCCCGGCGCCACCCGGCTTGCCTTCGGCGACTGCACGGACGAGGTCGCCGGTGCGCTGGCCGCCACCGGAATGGGTCTTTCCGACGACTCCAGGGCCGCCACGGAGCGGCTGCTCGTCGCGTTCACCTCACGGCTGATGCCCCGCCTCGGCAGCCCCGACGGATTCGCCGAGGTCGACCAGGCCCGGCACGCGGCCGGGTTCACCTCGGTCGACCCCGGTGAGCCCGCCGAGACCGACCGGGTCCGCACCGGCCGGGCGACCGTCCCCCCGCGCACCAGGCGTACAGCCAGCGCGGTCGGGAAGGGGGGCGTGGACAAGATCGTCGGCAAGGTCACCCTGTCCTTCGCCACACGCAAGGTCCGCGGGCTGCTCGCCGAGGAGGAGCGGTGGCAGACCGCGGCCCAACAGCCTGGCTCCCCCGGCGGCACGGCAGGCGGGGTTCCGGCGGCGGACACCGGCCCGGGAGAGGAGATCGTCCAGCGGCCCGCCCCGCGCCGGTACGTGCCCAGCGACCCGGTCGTCGCCGTCGCCGGGGCGGGCCGCAGCCTGCGGCACGGCAAGGACGGGCGGGGCAGCCAAGACGCCCGGCTGGGCGTGCGCCGCCCCACGCAGATCGTCAGTGGGTACGACGGCGTGGTGGCCGGCTCCGACCTGCTGCGGAGCCTGGGTTCCGGGGCACTGCCGCCCGAGGCCGTCGCCCTGGCCGCCGAGGCCCTGCTGCTCGCCCCCTACCTCGGCCACTGGCTCGCCCGCGTCGGCGCCGCGTCGGCGGTCGGCCTCGACCCCAAGGGCGTCCTGACCCGTATCGCCGCCGAACTGGCCCTGCGCTACGACGACGCGGGCGCCTACACCGCCGCATCCGGGCTGTCCGTGGCCGCGGTGCCGCGACCCGTCGACGCGGTCCAGGGCAGCGGCGCGGCCGCCCGCGACGTCGTCGCCGAACGGCTGCGCAGGCATTCGCTGCTGAACGGCGTCGAACCCGATCCCGTGGCGATCACCGCCTGGGCACAGCCCTGGGTGCCCCTGTGGCTGGAGAGCGAGGTGCGGCTGGACAGCGCCGCGCCGCCGGACGAACTCACCGGCTGGCAGCCGGGCCCCGTCGACCTGGAGCCAGCCGCCTCGGCGCAGGGCCCCGCCGTCCACGACACCACGACGGTCGCGCTCCGAGTGCCGCTCACCACCGGCCCGGCCGAGATCCTGGCCGGAGCCGTCGCCCGGTACGTGGCGGACGAGGACGAACGCGACCGCCAAGGCATCGGCGAGATCGACCAGGCCACCCGAGACCGCCTGCACGCGCTGGCGTCCGCGGCCGGCTCCCTCGACCTGCTCGGCGCCGCGCTGGACGGGGTGCGATCGGCCCTGCTCGGGCTACCGGTCTCCGGTGTCCGGACCCGGGACCCGGCCGGCCATCCCCAGCGCCCCACCCCGACGGGCCTGCCCCGGCTGCTCGCCTCCGGTACGGCCGAGCTGACCCGGGCCCGAATCGTCGACGCCTTCGGACGCACCCTGGATCTCGATCCGGCCACCGCTGTGGTGCCCTCCCGGCTCGAGGTACCGGGCGCGGCCCCGGCGACCCTGCGCCGACCGCCGCGGCTGACCGCGCCCGCCCGCTGTCGACTGCGCCCGGTGTCGTCGGCGGCGACCACGGCCGACGGCGCGGTCCCCGCGCGGGTGGACGAGATCGACCCGGGTGCGCAGGTCAATCCGGTCGCCGGATTCCTGCTGCCGGATCACGTCGACGAATCCGTCGAGGTGTTCTCCGCCGACGGAACGCCCCTCGGTGAACTGCTCGTCGAACCGGTGGGCGGCGGAGTGACCTGGGAACCCGCACCCGGCCGCCCGCTTCCCCCAGGACCGCGGCCCCCCGGCGCGGACCTGCCGCCCGCCCAGGCGGTGCTAGGCAGGCTCGCGGCCGGCATGGTCGCCGCCGACGCCACCGCCCGCGCGGGCCGCACCGCGGCGGACGCCGCCGCCGACCCGCAACCGGTCCGCGAGTCCGCGCTCTCCGCCTTCCTGCGAGCCGTCGACACGACCTTGTGGACCGTCGACCCGGTCTCCGGAGCCGGGAGTTCCGCGGTCGGCGGGATCGTCGGACGCCCCGTGGCCGTCGTGACCGCGACCCTGACCCTCGACGTCGCCGACGACCTCGACGCGCTCGAACTCGACGCGGCCGGACGCACCGCCCGGGAAGCGGCCTACCGGGACCTGGCCCGCCACGACATCCCGGTACGGCTCGGCGAGATCACCCGCAGCGACGACGGGCTGCTCGGCTACTTCCTGGACGGGGACTTCGGCCGGGTCCATCTCGTGGACCGCGTCGTCGCCGACCTGGCCCGGGAGTCCGGTCGTGGCCGGGGCCACCTCGGCACCTGGAGCGAAACCCCGGCCCTGCCGGCCAAGGACCCGATCAGTCACCCCTATCTGCACGCCGAGGACGTGGTCCGGCTGCGCCCCGGCGTCCCCCGGCTGGTCACCCTGCTCATGCTGCCCGGCTCCGCCGTCCACGTCACCGCGGGTGTCGTGCCGCGCACCGCGCTACGGCTGTCGCGGGCCTGGTTCGCCCCCGGGCTCGAACGGCTCTCGCCGTCCGTACGGATCGGACCGGTGCTCCTGGACCCGGGCGACGTCCGGCTGCCCCTCGTCGCCGCCCTGGGCGACCGGCAGCGGCTGACCACCCGTGAGGGCCCGCTGGGCTGGCGCGACGACGCGATCCTCGCCGCCACCCAGGCCGCGCTGCTGCCGGAGCGCGCCTGCGTACTGCGCGAGGGCTGGATCAGGGTCGCACCCGACACCGCCCCGCCCGACACCACCGGGGAGCAGAGTTGAGCCGTTACGACTGGCCCGCCGCACGACCCGGCGGCGGCCGCGGAGCCCGCCGCGGCCGGGCCGAGGAACGCAGGCGCCACAACAGCTCGTTCACCACCGGCTCCGGCGACATCACCGCCGTCGAAACGGCCCCCTCTGTCCCCGTCGTCATGCAAGAACCCCGCGAGACACTCCTGCGCCGCCTGCGCAAGTGGTTCGCCCGGGCGGCACCGCCGCCCGGCGGCCCGAACGCCGACCGCGATCTGTGGCTCCCTGTCGGCCCCTCGGGCACCCTGCGCGGCCAGGCCGACAGCGACCCCCGCGTGGCCGGGCGCGTACGGGATCTGCGGATCAGCCCCGACGGGCAACGCGCGTACGCGGCCTCCGCCGCGGGCGGGCTCTGGTACACGGACACCGCGGGAGCCCGCTGGGAGGCGGTCGGCGCCTGGGCCTCGGTCGCCGCCCGCGCCGAACTCGCCGCCGCCTCCCACTCGCTGACCTGCGGGGCGGTGTACGTACGCTTCGACGCCGGCGGCGACCCGGCGGGCGACGAGGTGTGGCTGCTCACCGGCGAGCCCGGCTCACGGGGCGTGACGCCGGTCGAGTCGGGCACCGGTGGGGCCTACGGCGGGGTGGGCGTGCTCTTCGCCCGTGGTCCGGTGCACACCTCCCGGACCACGCCGCTCATCGACCCGTGGACCCGTCAGGCGCAGCCCCGGCTCGCCGCCGGGGGCGTCCCCGCGTACCCGGGTCTGCGGGGCGCCGGTGCGTACACCGTGGCCGCCGACCCGGCCGACGACCGCCATCTGGTCGCCGCCACCACTCGGGGGCTGCACGAGAAGAGCGCGGCCGGCGCCGGGGATCCGTGGTCGCTGGTGACCGTAGCCGCCTGGGAGGCCCTCGCGGCCGGCACCAGCGCCCGCGTCTCCGTCTGCGATGTCGCCTGGACCCCGGCGACCGGAGCGCACCCGGCCCGACTGTGGGTGGCCGTCGCCAACAGCGGCGTGGCCGGACTCGACGGACTGTGGCTCAGTACCGCGGGCCCCGCCGGGCCGTTCGCGCAGGTCGCCCTCCCGGGCCTGGGCGCACACCGGCGGCTCGGCCTCGCCGCCGACCCGGCTTTCCCCGATGTGCTCTACGTCCTCGGCTCCGGCCCCGTGATGTGGCGGGTGGACAACGCGATCGCCACCCCGGTCGCGCCCCTGCCCGCGGGACTCTTCCAGCCGCCCGGGGGCAACGACCAGTCGGGCTACGACCTGGCCCTGGCGGTGGACCCGGCGAACGCGAGCCGGGTCGTCGTCGGCGGTTCGACCGCCGCGAGCCCGCACGACGGGTCGTGGTCGGCCTCCCTCTACAGGCTGACCCTGGCCGGCGGCCCGCCGGGCGGCTACGTCACCGACTACGTCGCGGGTGACGCCGCCGACGCCCGCTGGATCGGCGCGGAGGTCCACGCGGACGTGCACCGGGTGCGCTGGCAGACGGTCGGCGGCGCCGCCCACGTCTGGGTGTGCTGCGACGGCGGCGTCTTCCGCTCCACCGCCGCCGGCGCCCCCGGAACGTTCGCCTCCCGCTCCACCGGCCTGGCCGTCACCGAGGTGGGCTTCCTCGCCCTGCACCCCCTCAGCGACGGCCCGGTGCTCGCCGGAGTGCAGGACAACGGCGCCCAACTGCGCGTCGGAGAATCGGTGTGGCGCCGTGCGCTGGGCCAGGGCGACGCGGGCGGCGTCGCCTTCGACCCCGGCACCCCCGGCCGTTTCGTGGCCCAGTACGCCAACTCCGAGTGGTTCGAGGACGGCGACACGGAGGTCACGCCCTCCCGGCGCGGCGCCGCCGCGGCCTTCGGTCTGGAGAACAGCCGCAGCCGCTTCTACTCCAACCCGGCCGTGCTGCGCCGGGCCGACGGCGTCACCCAGCTCGCCGTCGGCACCAACCGCGTCTGGTACTCCGAGCGCTGGGGCCGGTCCTGGCAGAGCGGGGCGATCTGGAAGCGCCTGTGGGACACCCTTCCGGCGGATCCCGGCGTGCCCTCGCCGCCGGTGGACCCCCGGGCCGGAGACGCCAACGACGCGGTGACCAACACCTTCACCGCACTCTCGGGCCCGCTGCCCCTGGGGGCACTCGCCTGGCCGAACGGAATCCACGCACTGCGCTGGGGCGGGGAGGACCGGCTGTACGTCCTCCAGCGCGGGGCCGTGCACCGGCTCGACCGCAACCCCGCGCTCGTCGGCCCCTGGACGCTCACCACGATCATGACGCGCCCCGCCCCACCGGTGGTGGCCCCGGCGGCCCTTCCCTGGCCACTGGCCGCGGCCACCCTGCCGTTCGCCGGGGCACTCAACGACTTCGCGGTGCACGACCCTGCCGCCGGACCCCACGGGTCGCTGTACGTCGCGACCAGTCATCCCCTTGAGCCCCTGTGGTGGTTCGACGGCAACGCGACCTGGCACCCCTGCCGCCTCGGCACCCTCGTGCCTCCGGCGCCGCCGCTGCCCGCCGTGGTCCCCCTCCCGCCCGACGGTGTCCGCGCGCCCGCCTACGCGGTGGTGGTGGATCCCGCCAACCCGTCGATCGTGTACGTGGGCACGGCGGTCGGCGTGTGGCGCGGCGTCCTGACCCTGCCGGGACCCACCTGGGTCTGGACGCCGTACGTCTCCGGGCTGCCCGAGGCCGCCGTGCAGGACCTCGTGATCGGAAGCTGGCCGCGGCCGGGGGGCGGCTCACTGACCCTGCTGCGGGCGGCACTTCAGGCCCGCGGCGTCTGGGAGGTCGAGCCCGGTGTCGACGCCGCCCCCACGACCTACCTGCGCGTCCATCCGTACGACAGCCGCCGGATCACGCCGACCGACCCGCGCGATCCCCTGTGGCACCTGCCGCGGCCGGAGCGGGACTGGCCGCTGGACTGGGGCGATCGGCGCAACCGGGACTTCCGCACCGGGGCGGGCACACCGGCCCCGGCACCGGACGGCACGCCGGTGGGCTCGTACCCCTGGCACGCCAGTCCGGACATCCGGCTGCGCCCGGCGCGCGCGGCGACAGCGGTTCCGGCGGGCCCGGCGGGGCTGCCCTGGACGACGCCCCCCGCCAACCGGTTCTGGCTGTGGAGCCTGCAGACCGCGCTGCGGGCTGTCGACCCGCTCATCGTCCCCGACGGGCGGTGGACCGCGTGGTGGCGGTCCCGGCTGCGCGGGGTGCGCGTCACCCTCGGCCTGGACCCCGCGCCCGGCCAGACGCGCGTCGACAACGCGCTGTGGAACCATCCCCAGGTCCAGGCCGCCTTCTGGACCGACCCGTGGGCGGCGGCCGAGCCGACGGAGCACGATCTCATCGAGCGCGTCGTGGGCCAGCCCACCCCGCGCGTCGGCCCTCCGACGGCCAAGGCCACCTCGCCCGCGAGCGCGGCGGCTCTCCGGCGCCCCTACCGGGTGGACGTCTGTCTGCACCATCGCGGCCGGGAGGAGGTGCGGGCCGCGACGGCCGCGGTGACCCTGCTGCGCCTGCCGCTGCCTGCCGCGCCGGCCGCCTGGGCGGGACTCGCCCCGCCGGCCTTTCCCGCCGGGCCCGCGCTCACGGCCCTGCGTGGGGCCCTGGACGCCCTGCCCGCGGCGGGCGGTGCGCTCCCGGGCGGCCTTCCGCTCGCGGGCGGTTGGACCGTGGCCGACGCCGCGGTCGGGGTCCGCCGTCCCACGCGTTCCGTGGTCACCGGGGCTCCGGCCGTGGTCGGCTTCGACGTGGACTTCAGCGCCGCGGCGCCCGGTTCGCGCTGGCTGCTGCTCGCTCTCGCGCACTCGACGGCGGACCCGCTGACGCCGGTCGGAGCCGACCTGCGGGCCTTGGCCCTGGGCAGCCGGCATGCCGCCGCCCGGAGCGTGCAGGTCGTCTGAGGGACCCGGCGACGCACGGGGCGGGCCGGGAGGCGTCCGTTCGGAGCGGGTGGAGCTGATGCCCCGGGCGATGCGGTTCTTCGGCGGCAGGAGTGACGCGTACCCCGGAACACGCGGTCGCGGAAGGCGAGATCACGGAGCGTCGGCCGCGGCCGGGCAGACTGCCGGGATGAGCGATATCGCGCCGCCCGGCGGCAGCGCCCCCGACGGGAAACGCTGGCTCACCCCGGGCGTCAAGGGCATCGGCTCCGCCAGCCTCTTCGCCGACGTCGGCCACGAGATCCCCACCGCCCTGCTGCCCTCCCTGCTGACCTCCCTCGGCGCACCGGCGGCGGCTCTGGGCGTGATCGAAGGGGTCTCGGACGGCCTCGCCGGTGTGGCCAGGTTCGGCGGGGGCGCGCTGGCGGACGATCCGTCCCGTCGTCGCAGGGTCGCCGTCGGCGGCTACACGGCCACCGCCGTCCTCGGCGCGGCGACCGCCGGGGCGACCGCCGTGTGGCAGGTCGGTGTGCTGAGGGCGGCGGCCTGGACCGCCAGGGGCCTGCGGGTCCCGTCCCGTAACGCCCTGCTCGCCGACATGGTCCCCGCGGGGGCGTACGGACGCGCCTATGGTTTCGAGCGGATGATGGACAACCTGGGTGCGATCCTCGGCCCGTTGGTGGCCCTCGGACTGGTCGCCTGGCTCGGCGTCACCTGGGCCATCGCCCTTTCCGTGATCCCCGGTCTGCTGGCCGCCGCCGCCATCGTCTACGCGATCCGCCACACCCCCCGCCCCACCCGCCGGACCAGGATGCCCCTCAGGATCCGCATCAAGCCGGTGCTGCGGGGTGACCTCGGACCCCTGATGGCCGCTGTGGCGGCCTTCGAGGTGGGCAACGTCGCTGTGACCATGCTGATCCTGCGGGCTTCCGAGCTGCTCGAACCGGAACACGGCACGACGACGGCGACCACGCTCGCGCTCGGTCTGTACACCGCGTACAACATCGCCGCGTCGCTGGCCTCCGTACCCGCCGGCCTGCTGGCCGACCGACTGGGCCGCCGCGGCCCCGTACTGGTGCTCGCCGCAGGCGTGGCCTGCTTCGCCGTGTCCTACGGTCTGCTGGCCGTCGACGCTGCCGCCCTCGCGTACCTGGCCGTCCCCTTCGTCCTGGCCGGGGCCGGAATCGGGGCGGTCGAGACGGCGCAGCACGCGGCGGTCGCCGCGCTCGCCCCCGAGCCGCTGCGCGGTTCCGCGTTCGGCATGCTCGCCGCCGTCCAGTCCTTCGGAAACCTCGCCGCCTCCACGGTGGCCGGGGCGCTCTGGACGGCCGTGTCACCGACCGTCGCCTTCGGCTATGTGACGGCCTGGATGCTGCCGGCGCTGGCCGGGCTGGCCGTCAGCGCCCGCAGGTTGGGGAGCTGAAGGGCCGTACGAATGCCCGGGGCCGGACGGAAGGGTCCGGGCCCCGGGCTGCGGGTGAATGATTCAGCTGCCGATGCCGAAGTGCACGTACTGCGGCTCGACGTTGCGCCGGGCGTTGCCGCCCTGAAGGGTGACACCCGAGGCCACCCATTCGCCGGAGTTCGGATGGTGCCGGTGGCAGCTGACGTAGTCGCCCCACGAGCCGTCCGCCGGTCCGTCGGTGCTGTCGCGGGTGATGGACAGGCGCCATTCACCGCCGTCGCGGAATCCCACCACGTGCGCGGGATGCCGCGGGCCGCCGCCGAAGGCCAGCGAGACGCCGACGACTCCTGCCGCGTTCGGGCAGGCCGCGGGGTAGGCGAAGGCGGATTCCGCGTTCCAGATGTCCGGCTCCTCCACCAGCAGTTGGGTGGTGACGTCCACGACCGCGCCCTTGACGTAGGGCACCGGACGACCGGATCTGGGCGCCGCGGTCCACAGGAATCCCGCGCGCGTGCCGCTGACCCAGCCGCCCGTGATCCGGGAGTCGACGCGGCCGAGCCACTCCGCACCGTCGGGCCCCGTCGAGCTGTACGGGCCCGAACTCCACGGATTGACCTGGACGTCGAACGAGCCCACCGTGTTGGAGCTGTCCGGCCAGCCGTGGACGCGCAGCATCCTGCCCCCGTTGTGGCTGGCGAAGAACATGCTGTCCGTGGCCCCTTGAGTCAGCCGCAGGGAACCGTGTTCCACCGTCGTCCACCACTGGTACGTCAGGCCCGATCCCGCGCTCAGCGCGTCGAGGGGCAGCTTGAAGGCCACCGCGCGCTGGAACCTGTCGCCGGAGTTGAATACGTTGAACGTCACGTACAGGTGGTTGTTGCTGAGCGCCGCATCCGGATAGTCGAACCACAAGTCGGTCCAGGAGGAGTCGAGTTCGACGGGGCTGAAATCCCACCAGTGCCAGCTGTCAGGACTCGCGCCCGGAGCCACGGCGACCCGGAAGACGTTGTTGCCGCCCGGGACGGCGATGTACTGGAGGATCCAGATCCAGATGTCGCGGCTCGGATCGTGGACGATCATCTGGTCGCAGCAAAACCCGTTGGCGGCCGAGGGCAGCGTGGTGAACGGGTCGACGAACTTCCAGTCGTCGCCGTTGTTGGCGCTGCTGGCAGCCGCCCAGTTGCAGGTGTAGAAGATGCCGCTGTCGGCTGTGGCTACGGTGGGCTCATTGACGGTGCTCGTCTGGGTACCGGTGACCGAGTCGTCGAGGCCGATGTTCTTGATGAGTTGGACAATCGCCATGGCTACTGTGCTCCTTGGCGAGCTGTGTCGGTGTGCCCGCGCTCAGGCAGGGCTTTCGGTCACGGCTCTTCCGGGACGGTTTCGGGCGCCTGGCCCTGCGTGGGGCCCATCGGCTTACGAGGCCTCGTGAACCTCTCCTCGCGGCGGTCGAGTTGCTCGGCCGTCGGCGTCCTGCCTGCCGCCTCGTCCCGCGGTTCCGGCTCGCCCGGCTCGGGCAGTTTGTTAGCCGGTCCGGCATGGGCCACCGAGGCGTCCTGAGCCCTGTACTCAGGGCCCGTACCGCGCTTTTCGTTCGACATCCGTCATCCCCTCGCTCCTGCGTTCGCCGCCGCAACTCCTGGCGGGCCCGGACCCCAAAACACCATCGTCTTCATTGCGCATCAGGTGTGTCGGCTTGTCAAACACACATAATTGCCGACGGGTTGATCATCGATGCCCATTCCACATGTTCACGCTTCAGTCATTGCCCGGTAAACGATTGAGCGGGCAATATCCCCTCACAGGCCCGCTACCAGACGGCCCGTATAGCCGACCATCACGGTCCAGAATAGTCCGGTATAGCCACGCTCACCGATTTTGAGGTTGAATCTACGGCCGAGAAACGTGGCGAAGAACATCAGCGGCATACATACCAGAGCGACCAGATAATCACTGCCCGTCAGCAGTGCGGCATCCGTCCAGACGGCGGTCTTGGTGGCGTCGCCGACCAGGGAGGCCAGGGAGAGAGCGCCGACCAGGTGGAGGCGGTCCAGGCCGAGCCCGCGCACGGCAAGTCCCTTGAGGGGGCCGGATGTGCCGCTGAATCCGGAGGTGGCCCCGGCACCGAACGCCATCACCGGGGAACTCACCCGACGCCAGCGGGTGAGATCCAGGGATTCGACCAAGAACGCCGCGGCGAAGCTGATGATGACGGCAATGGTCACCGCCCGCTCGGGCGCGGAAACCAGCAATTTGGCCCCCAGGAAAGCGCCAACGGCAACCAAGGCGATGACGACGGCCGCCTTCCGGTACGGGAGCGTCTTCCGGTATGCGAACACCTTGACCAGGTTGTTGCAGGCGAGCAGCAGCGCCGCCAGTGCCACCCCGGGCTTGGTGCCGAGTGCGAGCGCCAGGGTGGGAACGAGAATCAGGCTGCCGCCGAATCCCGCGGAGGCGGATACGGTGAATGCGACAGCCACCGCCAAGACGACAACTGGAAACAGATACGGGTCCATCGGTGCCCCTCGGTCAACCAGCCCGCGAAGTCGGCAACAGGCGCTCCACTTCCACCATGAAATGCATCGCCGCCGACCGCCACCCCGTGCGGCGAGTTGCAACCCGGGCGCCTGCGTGGGAACCGTACGACCGAGAGGCAACCCCCCGCATGGAACAGGCACGACCGGAGACCGGCAGACGAAGGCTGTTGAAGGGCGCCGTGCTCGCCGCCGTGCCCTACGGGCTGCTGCCAGGACCGCGGACCGGGGCGCAGGTGCAGGCTCCCGACCACCCGACCGCCGAGTGGCGGCAGGCGAACACCGCCAACTTCACCGCCGCCCGCCGGCCCGTGGAGCACACCGTCGACCTGGTGATCGTCCATGTCACGCAGACCGACTACTCCGGCGCCCTGTCCGTCTTCCGGAACCCGAAGAAGCAGGTGTCAGCGCACTACCTCGTCCGCTCCTCCGACGGACATGTGGCGCAGTGCGTCCGGGAGTCGGACGTCGCCTGGCACGCCGGGAACTGGGACTACAACACCCGCAGTATCGGCATCGAGCACGAAGGCTGGGTGGACCGGCCCGACTGTTTCACCGACGCCCTGTACGAGCGATCGGCGGCGCTGACCGCGGCGATCTGCGTCAGACACGGCATCCCCAGAGACAGAAGGCACATCATCGGCCACCACGAGGTGCCGGGCACCGACCACACCGACCCCGGGCCGCACTGGGACTGGGCACGCTACCTCAAACTCGTCAAGGCTGCCTGATCGAGACAACCGGCGCCCGTCGTTCGAGTGAGCACAGCCGAAAAGGTTGTCCGCGCGCGTACCCGGAGTGACGATGTCCCCAGCCGCATCGCCGTCCCGGGAGGCCGAGTTGACGGATTCGTGGGTGGCCCTGGAGCCGGGGGCCGACCCTGCCGAACACGCACGCATGCTGCGCCGCGCGCATGAGACGTTCACCGCGGCGGGCACCGTGCCGAAGCCGGTGCGCGCCGTGGTGGCCGACTCCTGGCGGCGTTCCGCGAGAGCGGGCGTCGGGCCGGACGGCACGGCGAGCGTGGAGCTCGCGGACGGTGACCTCGGCGCCTACCGCGCGGAGCATCCGCTGGCCCGGGTGATGCCCCTGTTCCGGGAGCTGATGGGCTCGTTCGCGGCGGACGGGGAGCATCTGCTCGCGGTGTGCGACGAGCACGGCAGGCTGCTGTGGGTCGAGGGGCACGCCACGACCCGGCGGCAGGCGATGCGGATGAACTTCGTGCCCGGCGCCCGCTGGTCGGAGACGGCGGTCGGGACGAACGCGCCGGGTACGGCGGTGGCGGTCGACCGGCCGGTGCAGGTGTTCGCGGCCGAGCACTTCATCCGGCGCGTGCAGCCGTGGACCTGCGCGGCGGCGCCCGTGCACGATCCGCGCACCGGGCGGGTGTTGGGGGCCGTGGACATCACCGGGGGCGACGGTCTTGCGCATCCGCACAGCCTGGGCTTCGTGCAGGCGGTCGCGCGGGCGGCGGAGTCCCAACTGGCCCTGATCGCCCCGGTGAGCCCGGCCGCGGACACGCACCAGCTGTCCGCACTGGGCCGGGACGAGGCCCAGTTGGTCACCGGTGGCCGCCGGATCAGGCTCAGCCGGCGGCACAGCGAGATCCTCGTCCTGCTCGCCCGGCATCCGGAGGGGCTGAGCGGGGACGAGCTGCTGTGCGCGCTGTACGAGGACGAGTCGGTGACACCGGTGACCCTGCGCGCCGAACTCGCCCGGCTGCGGCGGATTCTCGGCCCCGGTCTGCTGGCGTCGCGGCCGTACCGGCTCACCGCGCCGGTCGAGTCCGACGTCTCGGTCGTCGAACGGCGCCTGGCGGCGGGGGCGGTGAGCGCGGCGGCGACGGCGTACTCCGGTCCGCTGCTGCCCGGTTCCCAGGCGCCGGCGGTGGCCAGGATCAGACGACGGCTCGCCGACGGACTGCGCACGGCGCTGATCGCCCGCCGGGACCCGGACCTGCTGGCGGACTGGGCCCACGCGCCGTGGGGCGAGGACGACCTGGACGTGTGGCGCGCCCTGGCCGCCGTTCGCCCGACGGCCACGGTCCACTCCCGCCTCGCCGCACTGGAGTCGGAACTGGCGGCTCCGCCGGGGCGAGTGGCCCGCTGATCGGCGATCGCCCCAGGTAGGAAGAGCCCTCGGCGCAACGTCCTTGCAACCTCCCCGTCCCTAGCCTCACCGCGAGAGCTGTCCAACGGAGGGCAGCGCTGGTGCAAGGAGGCTGGCCGGTATGACCCGTTACGCGGCACCGGGGACCGAGGGCGCGATCGTCTCCTATCAGGCGCGCTATGACCACTTCATCGGTGGCGAGTACGTGCCGCCGCTCAAGGGGCAGTACTTCGAGAACCCCTCTCCGGTGAACGGTCAGCCGTTCACCGAGATCGCGCGGGGCACGGCGGAGGACGTGGAACGGGCCCTGGACGCGGCGCACGCGGCCGCGCCGGCCTGGGGACGTACGTCGGTGACCGAGCGCTCCGACATCCTGCTGAGGATCGCCGACCGGATGGAGGCGAACCTGGAGCAGCTGGCGGTCGCCGAGAGCTGGGAGAACGGCAAGCCGGTGCGGGAGACGCTGGCGGCCGACATCCCGCTCGCCATCGACCACTTCCGCTACTTCGCGGGCGCGATCCGCTCCCAGGAGGGCTCGCTCGGCGAGATCGACGACGACACGGTGGCGTACCACTTCCATGAGCCACTGGGTGTGGTCGCGCAGATCATCCCGTGGAACTTCCCCATCCTGATGGCGACATGGAAGCTGGCCCCGGCGCTGGCGGCGGGCAACGCGGTGGTGCTCAAGCCGGCCGAGCAGACCCCCGCCTCGATCCACGTCTGGCTGAGCCTGATCGCCGATCTGCTGCCGCCGGGGGTCGTCAATGTGGTGAACGGCTTCGGCGTGGAGGCGGGCAAGCCGCTGGCGTCCAGCCCGCGCGTGGCGAAAGTGGCGTTCACCGGTGAGACCACGACCGGCCGTCTGATCATGCAGTACGCCTCGGAGAACATCACCCCGGTCACCCTCGAACTCGGCGGCAAGTCCCCGAACATCTTCTTCGAGGACATCTGGCGGACGGACGACGACTTCCGCGACAAGGCCCTCGAAGGCTTCACCATGTTCGCGCTGAACCAGGGCGAGGTGTGCACCTGTCCGTCGCGGGCGCTCGTCCAGCGGGGCCACTACAGCGAGTTCATGGAGGCGGCGGTCGCCCGCACCGAGCTGATCAAGACCGGGCATCCGCTCGACACGGACACGATGATCGGCGCCCAGGCCTCCAACGACCAGTTGGAGAAGATCCTTTCCTACCTCGACATCGGCCGGCAGGAGGGCGCCCGGGTCCTCACCGGCGGGGAACGCATCGAGCACGACGGCGAACTCAAGGGCGGCTACTACGTCCAGCCGACCATCTTCGAGGGCAACAACCGGATGCGGATCTTCCAGGAGGAGATCTTCGGGCCGGTCGTCTCGGTGACCTCGTTCGACGACTTCGACGACGCCATCAAGATCGCCAATGACACGCTGTACGGGCTGGGCGCCGGCGTGTGGACCCGCGACGCCAACACCGCCTACCGCGCGGGCCGCGCGATCCAGGCGGGCCGCGTCTGGACGAACTGCTACCACGCCTACCCCGCCCACGCGGCATTCGGCGGCTACAAGGGCTCGGGCATCGGCCGCGAGACGCACAAGATGATGCTGGAGCACTACCAGCAGACGAAGAACCTTCTTGTTTCATACAGCCCGAAGAAGCTCGGGTTCTTCTAGAGCCCGAAGTCGGTTGTCCGGAGGGAGCTTTCCCCTCCGGACAACCACCGGGCGTTGCCGGATTCACCGTCGACTGCTTCAGCGTGGCCTCCCTCAGGCGCAACGGCCTGGCCTCCCGCCAGCGCGAGTGCGGGATCGTCCACGCCGCGTCCGTTCGGATCAGGCCGGCGAGCGTTCTGCCTTCCGCAGTGATCGACTGGGGTGGACCGTTTCCACCTGACCGGAGGTCACCATGGCGATCGTTGCAGTCTTCGAGGTGCCGGGCATGACTCGGGCCCAGTACGAGCAGAGTGCGGACAAGGTCACCGGCGGGCGTGGCGCCGTGACGAACTCCGCCGACTGGCCCGTCCCTGGCCTCATCTCGCACACCTCCGCCCCCACACCGAACGGCTGGCTCGTCGTCGACGTCTGGGAGTCGGACGAGGCCTTCCAACGGTTCGGTGAGTTCATCATCCCGGTCCTGCGCGAGCTCGGGGCTCCTGACGTGCAGCCGAAGATCTACCCCGTGCACACTGTCGTGACCCGCTAGCAACCGTCAGCGGCACGCGGATCACATGGGCGTCATCGGGCTCTGCAGGCCCGGCAGCAACCAGTCCTGGAACGGCGCCAGCACGGCCAACACGAGGAAGGCGCAACCGGCCAGCCGGGCCAGCTGCGGGCCCCGGTACCAGAGCTTCTCGAAGAAGATCAGCGCCGCCACGGCCGCCATCGCCACGATGTTCATGACGCCCAGCGGGATCAGCAGGACCATCAGCGCCCAGCAGCAACCGACGCAGTACGCACCGTGATGCAGCCCCACCCGCAGGTCGCGCAGCCACGGCCGATACGAGGCGTATCGCACCAGCTGAGCCATCGGGCTGCGGCAACGGCGCAGGCAGATGTCCTTGAGCGGCCCCAGTTGGTACAGCCCGGCCGGCGCGAACGCGGCCGCCCCGATCCACTTCCCGGCAGCCGGGTTCCGGTCGACCAGGTCACCGGTGAGCGCCAGCGCGCCGTAGAAGAGCAGGCCGAACGCCGTCCACGCGATCAGGTAGCCGGAGATGAACTCCGTGGTACGCAGCGCCCGCACAGCCCCTCCGGACTCGCGGGCGATCCCCTTTGCCCAGGTCAACGCGACGGGGGGACGGAGGGCAGCATCATCGCCGCCATCATCGTGAGCCACAGCGCCAGGAACAGCGGCAGCGCTCTCCCCATCTTGCCGGGCTCGATCCCCATATCCAGGGCCTCACCCACGGTGAGCACCCATGCGAGGGCGGCGATCAGGGCGATGAGCGACCAGGTCCCGGACCGGCGACAGCACTCCCCGCCGCAACGCGCGAGCGCAGGATGGAGGTAGGGAAGGGAATCGACCCGTTCCGGCCGCCGGGCGCGGTCCGCCGGACCGACGCGGATCACCGGGTCGGACGCTCCGCTCTCGGGACCCGCGGCCATGGCTGGGTGAGGAGTGAGAGCGATGACACAGGCGGCAGCGACCGTGCCTGCCTGGCGCTTGGCGGGCGACTGATTCGACGTGTGCAAGTGCAGCATCCCGTGCCTTTTCTCGTTCGCCCAGCCGCCGACCACCGGCCACTGCGAAGGCATCCTGGTGTGGCACATACGCGAGGGCAGCTACGGCGACGTCCGGCTCGACGGCCTGAACATGGTGATGCTCGGTTCGTTCGTCGGCAACGTTTGGGCGGAGCACTCGGACGCGTACGCGGCGTTCATCTTCGACGAGCGGGCCGACGACGGGCAGCGGCAGGCCCTCCAGATGATCTTCAGCGGGCAGGCGGGCTGGCCCGAGCAGCTGGTGACCATGGGGGCCTTCGAGGTGCGCGGCATGGACTTCGCGCCCATCGAGGTGGAGATCGACGAGGACCTGGCCACTTGGCGGGCCAGTGTTCCCGGGCGGCTCGAGGCCCGCGCGGAGGCCCTCACCGGCCCGACCACTCCGGACGGCGCCCGCGTGCAGTCGACCAACCTCCCCGGCTGCGAGACCGGCCCCGGCCAGCTCGCCACCTGGGGCCGCGCCATCACCGACCAGGCCGACGCCTTCGGCTTCGCCTGGAACCGCACCGGCCAGTCCAGCAAGACCATCACTTTCGACTGGTCGGGCCCCAACTGAGGCTCAGCCGCCGGATCTCTGCCCCCCTCGCGGCATCTGGGGCGACTTCGCGGCCTCGGCCTCCGCCTTCGCGTCGCTCACCGCGGCGGCGGCCTGCTTGCCGGCCTCGTCAGCGGCCGTGGCGGCGTCGAGCGAAACCGTCCAGCCTGCGTCGAGTTCCGGAGTCCGGCCTTCGTCCGACGTGTCGTCGGCGTCGAGGGTGGCCGCTTCCTCAGGTCGGGCGGTCGGGGCAGGAGCCTCCGCCGACTGATCCCCGAACGCACGGGTGACCGTCCGAACCGCCTCGGTCAGCTCCCCCGGAATCACCCAGAACGTGTTGTTGTCGCTGTTCGCCAAGTGCGGGAGCGTCTCCAGGTACTTGTAGGCGAGGACCTTCGGGTCGGCGTTGTTGCGATGGACGGCCTGGAAGACCAGCTCCACCGCCTTTGCCTCGCCGTCCGCCCGCAAGATCATGGCCTGTTGCGCGCCTTGGGCCTCCAGGATGTCCTTCTGCCTCGTACCTTCCGCGGTGAGGATCTTGGCCTGCCGCTCCCCTTCGGCGTGCAGGATGGCCGCGCGCTTGTCACGCTCGGCCCGCATCTGCTTCTCCATCGCCTCCTTGATGGTGGCCGGCGGATCGATGGCCTTGATCTCGACGCGGTTGACCCTGATGCCCCACTTGCCGGTGGCCTCGTCGAGGACGGCGCGGAGCCGGGAGTTGATCTCCTCACGCGAGGTGAGCGTCTCCTCCAGGTCCATGCTTCCGATGACGTTCCGCAGCGTGGTCACGGTCAGCTGATCGATCGCCTGGAGATAGTCGGCGACCTCGTAGGCCGCCGCTCGCGGGTCGGTGATCTGGTAGTAGAGCACGGTGTCGATGTTCACCACGAGGTTGTCCTCGGTGATCACCGGCCTGGGGTCGGACGAATAGACCTGCTCGCGGACGTCGAGTTTGGTGTTGATGCGGTCCGCCACCGGCAGAACCAGGTTCAGGCCGGGTTGCAGCGTGCGGTGATACCGGCCGAACCGCTCGATGTTGTAGCGGCGGGCCTGCGGGACGATCCGCACAGTGGCGGCCACCAGGAAGACGACGACGAGGACCGCCACCAGGGCGAGGATGACAACCGGATCCACAGTGCCTCCACTACTGATGATCAGCCGATCACGGAAGGAGTGAGCGGGGGTAGACGATGGCCGTAGCGCCTTCGATCTCCATGACATCCACCAGCGCTCCGACCGGGATGACCAGGGTTTCGTCCAGGGCGCGGGCGGACCACTCCTCGCCGGACAGCTTGATCAGGCCGCGGGTCGCGGTGACCTCTTGCATGACCTCCGCTCGCTTGCCGATCAGCGCATCACTGCCCTCGTACGTGAGGGGCTGCTCCGCCATGTGCCGCATCGCGACGGGACGAGCGATCAGGAGGCCTGCCGCTGCCGCCACCCCTAGGGCCACGAGCTGGCCGAGAAGGCCGACGCCCACACCGGCGACCACGGCGGCAACCAGCGCGGCGCCCGCCAGCAACCCGAAGACCAGCGTCAGGGTGAAGAACTCTGCGGCACCCAGTGCCGCGGCGGCGAGCAGCCATACGAACCACGGCATCGAATCGCCCTCCTTCAGGGGCCCTGTCCACCAAGCTACCGCTCGGGCCTGGGCGGAAGAGAGACGGCAGCCGTGGTTTCTTCGGGGCGAAGCCGCTCCAGCGGGCCGAGATCGCGCTGTCAGCCCCGGACGCGGCGTCCCGGGCAGCGGCGCTGTCCCGTCTTCCTGATGATCGCGGTGCACGCCAAGGGGCCTTCCGTGCAGTACGCCATCAACGTTCCGGCGTTACGCGGCAATGACGGTCTGCGAAGCCGATGTCCGCCCGGACCTACCGTGTGCCGCCGGCCTTGTGGCCACCACCGGCGAGCTGACCCACCATCATGACGAGAATGCCGGCCACGAGAATCACGCTGCCGATCAGCGTTCCCACCGGCCGAGCGTCGGAATGGCCGATCACCAACGCGAAGACCAGCTGCCAGCACAGCGCGAAGGCCACCACGAGCTGACCCCAGCCGTAGATCCGCGGAGCGCGCACATGACGCCGATTCATGGGGAGCACCCAGCCGTGGGTGAGCGCCGCAACGCCGGAGGCGGCGACGAGCAGCGCGACCACGGCAAGAGGAATGGCGAGGTACAGCTCCATGGATCCTCCCCGCGTGCCGGGCCCACGCCCGACAACAGCGTGATCATGACACCCACCGCATCACGCGTCCATAGCCTGCCGGTCTTTCCCCCGCTACTTCGGCTCGCGGTTGAACAGCGACTTGGACCAGAAGTAGCCGAGCACGGCCAGCGCCACGCACCAGGCCACGGCCAGCCACCCGTTGTGGCCGATCTCGGTTCCGAGGAGCAGCCCGCGCAGGGTCTCGATGGCCGGGGTGAACGGCTGGTACTCGGCGACCGGCCGGAACCAGCCCGGCATCGCGTCGACCGGCACGAAGGCGCTGGAGATGAGCGGCAGGACCATCAGCGGCAGCGCGTTGTTGCTGGCCCCCTCGGGGTTCGGGCTGACCAGACCCATCCCGACCGCGATCCAGGTGAGCGCCAGGGAGACGAGAGTCAGCAACCCGACCGCCAGCACCCACTCCAGGGCGGTGGCATCCGTGGAGCGGAAGCCGATGCCCACGGCGACGGCTCCCACGAGGACCACGCTCATCAGGCACTGCAACACGCTGCCGACGACGTGACCGACGAGCACCGACCCGCGGTGGACGGCCATCGTACGGAAGCGGGCGATGATGCCCTCGGCCATGTCCATGGCCACGGAGACGGCCGTCCCGATCGTGGTGCCGCCGATGGTCAGCAGCAGGATCCCCGGGAGGATGTAGGAGAGGTACTCGGAGCGGTCCGCCCCGCCGCCGTTGAGGCCGGCGCCCATCACATCGCCGAAGATGTAGACGAAGAGCAGCAGCAGGACGACCGGCGACAGCAGCAGGTTCAAAGTGAGCGACGGGTAGCGGCGCACGTGCAGCAGGTTGCGGCGCAGCATTGTGGACGAGTCGCGCACGGCGAGGGACAGGGAGCTCATCGGGCCGCCTCCTTGGACGAGTTCGGCTGGTTGGTGCTGCTGGTCAGGGCGAAGAAGACGTCGTCGAGGTCGGGGGTGTGCACGGTCAGCTCGTCCGCCTCCACCCCGGCCGCGTCCAACCAGTCGAGGAGGGAGCGCAGTTCGCGCTGGCTGCCGTCGCTGGGGATCTGGAGGGCGAGCGATTCGTCGTCCCGGGTGGTCTCGCGCAGAGCGGAGGCGGCGCTCCGGTAGGCGGCCGGGTCCGTGAAGCGGAGCCGGACATGGCCACCGGGGATCATCCGCTTCAGCTCGTCGGCGGTTCCCTCGGCCGCGATCCTGCCGTCGTTCAACACAGCGATGCGGTCGGCGAGTTCGTCGGCCTCCTCCAGGTACTGGGTGGTGAGGAAGACCGTGACGCCGTCGGAGACGAGCTCGCGGATGATCTGCCACATGTTGTGCCGGGAGCGCGGGTCGAGACCGGTGGTGGGCTCGTCGAGGAAGATGATCCGCGGGCTGCCGACCAGCGTCATGGCGATGTCGAGGCGGCGCTTCATGCCGCCGGAGTAGGTGGAGGCGGGCTGCTGCGCGGCCTCGGTGAGGTCGAAGCGCTCCAGCAGCTCGGCGGCGACCCGCCGCCTCTCGCGCTTCGGCAAGTGGTGCAGGTCCGCCATGAGGAGCATGTTCTCCTCGCCGGTGATCAGCCCGTCGACGGCGGAGAACTGCCCGGTGACGCCGATCGCGGCACGCACCCCGTCCGGTGACGTGGCGACGTCGTGGCCCGCGACCTGGGCCTGACCGCCGTCGGCACTGATGAGCGTGGACAGGATCTTCACGGCGGTGGTCTTGCCGGCGCCGTTCGGCCCGAGCAGCGCGAACACGGACCCGGCAGGGATACGCAGATCGATGCCGTCGAGGACGGTCTTGTCGCCGTACGACTTGCGCAGGCCGACGGCGGAGACGGCGGCGGACGACTGCGGATAGCCACCTCGCCTGGACGTGGGCATGACAGAAGAACCCATGGAGCTCTCCCTTTCGGGGCTGAAGGGACTGAAGCGACTGAAGGAACTGAGGAGTGGGCGAGTCGGGCGGGCCGCCGCTCAGGCGTGGGCGCGCAGGACGTCGATGTTGCCCCAGTTGGTCCGGGCGCGGACCTTGACGGTCTCCTCGGTCTGCTCCGGGGCCTCGGACGCGGCGAGCGCGTTGCGCACCTGCCCGCGGGTGGAGCTGACGTCGAGCCAGGCGGCGGTGCCCTCGCGGATGCCGATCTCGATGGACCCGTTGGAGGTCTCCAACTGGACTTCGCCGCGGGCGACTTCGGCGACGCGCAGGTGGCCGTGGGTCGCCGTGCCGGTGACCGACGCCTCGGCGCGTGCGATGTCGATACCGCCGTGGGCGCCGCTCACCCGCAGCTCGCCGGTCACGGCACCGACGGTGGTGGCGCCGTGCGAGTTCTTCAGGACGGCGGGGCCGTCGACGAGACCGACGCGCACATTGCCGGTGCTGCTGGTGATCTCGGCCGCGCCCTCGACCCGCTCCACGGTGACCGAGCCGTGCGACGCGGTCAGCTTCAGCGGGCCTGTGGTGTCGAGGCGGACGTCACCCGCCGAACTCTTCACGCGGACCTCGCCGAGCCGGCCCTCGCCGAGCACACTGGTCGCGGCGTTGGTCACGTCGATGTGCGAGCCCGTGGGCAGTTCCACCGTCACGTCGACGGTGCCGCCGCGCCCGAGCAGATTGGCCTTGGGCGTGGCGATGGTCAGGAGGCCGCCGGCATAGGCGACCTCGGTCTGGTCGGCCGCACGTACGTCCAGGTCCTTCTTCGGGGCGCGGGGGCGCACCTCGACGACGGTGTCGAGGCGGTCTCCTGCGGTGAACCGGATGGAACCGGCGTACACGTAGGCGGTAACCGAAATCGGTTCGGGGGTGTCGAAAGAAGGCATGGCTGTCCCGTCCTCATGAGTCCTTGTGTCGTCCCCGCTGGTGGGACGCGGTGTGGGTGGAGTGCTGTTCTTGGGGCGGTGCGGGCGCGGCTAGCGGACCCAGCCCGTGAAGCTCTGTCCGACGGAGCTGGTCCGGTTCGTCGCAGGCGGTCGGGTGCCGCCGTCGACCGCGGCCGAAACGGCCCGCACCAGCCACGCGTTGACCGACAGCCCCTCGCGGCTCGCGGCCTCCTCGGCACGCGCCTTGAGGTGGGCCGGCAGGCGAAGGTTGACGCGGGCGGTGCCGCCCTCGTCGCCATCGGCGGGCGGCTGCGCCTTGAGCGGTTCGACGGGCACGGCGGCCGTCTCCATGGGGCCGCTGTCGGTGGGCGGCGGTGTCACCACGAAGTCGGGGTCGAGCCCGCGCAGCCGTACGTCGACCGAGCCGGGGGCGAGTTCGCGGGTGATCTCGTCCATCGCGGCGGAGAGCACGTTGAGCATGGTCAGTCGGGTCGCCGACTCCAGGGGAGCGGTGAGCCGCTCGGCCAGCTCGCGGGCTTCGTCGCCGCCGGCTTCGGCGGCCACCGCCAGTTCGCGGCGGAGGGAGTCGACATACGGCGTGAGGTCCATGACGCCATCATGGCACCATCGTGGCGCCACCCGCAAGCCTCAATGGCACCCCGCACGGCTCCAGTCGTGGGAAAGCCGCCCTGACCTGCGGAAATGCGAAAAGAACGACCCTCACCATTGTGGCGCCACGCGCACCCATCCGCTCCCGGAAGCACGAGATGGCGCCGCATGGCACCAAGTGGTGTCATGCGGCGCCATGCGGCCCTGTACGCCCCCGCACCCGCCTTCACCGGAGCTGCGATGGGCCGCCGTCACATGCGGTCGGCTACCTCGTCGCGCAGGCGCGGGAGCATGTCGTGGATGACGCCGGGGCACAGGGTGTCACCGAAGTCCTTGTGACCGTAGATCTGCACGGCGGGGATGCCGTACTTGGCGCACACGTACGCACACAGCAGCACCAGGACGTCCCACTGGGCCGTGGGCGGCACCGCGCCCGTGTGGTAGGAGCCCTCGTTGGCGATGCCGATGGCCTGGTTGTTCTGACCCGAGGTGTGTGCGCCCTGGACGAAGGTGGCCCCGCCGGTGAGGGTGCGCAGGCTGCCGTGGCGCCCCTCGGTGATCCAGCCGCCCCGGCTGACCAGGAAGTGGTAACCGGTGTCCACCCAGCCGTTCTTGTCCATGTGCAGGTCCTGCACCCAGTGTGCGTGGGCGTGCGCCTGGGCTCGGGAGAAGTCGGAGGTGTTGGCGCTCACCGTGTGATGCACGACGATCTTGGACGGCCGGTACTGGAGGGTTTTGATCGTCCCGCTGGCCGGGCGGGCGCGCCAGGCCGCGGTGGAGTCGATGTCCGGCTCCAGCGCTTCGGCGCCCTGGGCCGGTACGGAGTGGGCGGTGTCCGGCAGGGCGGTGCCGGCGACGAGGCCGGCCGTGGCGGCGAGAAGGAGGCGGCGGCGGAGCGCGTTCTCGGCGTTCACGATCACTCCTCGGAAGAGGTGGGGGTGGGAAGGTGGGGGGCACGGTGGAGCCGCGCAGGACGTGGAACGGCTCCACCGCGTCATCACGTGCTGGGAGCGGGGTCGCGAAAGGTGAACGAGCCGGTGCGCGTCAGGTGTTGTTGGCGAGCGCCACGAGCCGGTCGCGGGTGCCGTTGAACTTGTTCCGGTCCACGTTGCCGGAGACACCGCTCACCGAGCCGGTGCTGGTGTATTGCCACACCGTCCAGTAGGGGAAGCCGCTCGGAATCGTCGGGGACGACGCGGTGGTCCAGTGCGCCACCCACAGCGGGCTCTTGGAGTACATGCCGGTCCAGTTGCCGGTGCAGGTGTTCCACCAGCTCGCGGTCGTGTAGATCACCACGTCACGGGTGGTGCGTGACTTGTAGGTGTTGTAGAAGTCGTTGATCCAGCTGCGCATCTGAGTCGTGGACAGGCCGTAGCAGCTCGCCCCGTAGGGGTTGTGCTCGATGTCCAGGA
The DNA here is from genome assembly GCF_000349325.1 of Streptomyces davaonensis JCM 4913. Taxonomy (GTDB): domain Bacteria; phylum Actinomycetota; class Actinomycetes; order Streptomycetales; family Streptomycetaceae; genus Streptomyces; species Streptomyces davaonensis. The sequence goes on along the minus strand of NC_020504.1, from coordinate 8,307,417 downwards.
CGCCGGGCAGGGTCAGGTTGTCGCGCGACCAGGCACCGCCGTTGGAGGCGAAGTAGTTCGCCTGGACGGCGCCGCTGGAGAGGTTGGGCCGGGCGAAGTGGTACGCGCCCCGGATGACGCCCGCGTAATAGGCGTTGGTGTAGTTCGTGTTGAACCGGTCGTCCTTGTAGCTGGTGCCCTCGGTCGCCTTGATCCAGGCGAACTGGATACCCGCGTTGCGTACGGACGTCCAGTTGATGGCACCCTGCCAGTGCGAGACGTCGATGCCCTGGACGCCGTCGGTCGGGGCCAGGATGCCCGCCGAGGGCTCACTGGCGGGGTTGCCCTGGTGGATACGGATGCCCGCACCCATGTAGGCCTGGCCCTCCGGGATCTGCGGGCGGCCCTTGGTGGGGTCGGGGGCGGCGGAGGCGCCCGGGGCGGTGGTGACGGTCAGCGCGAGGGCGGCGCCGAGCACGATGAGTGCCGTGACGGAGCGTCTGCGGAGGAGTGTCGCGGAACGTCTGAGCGAGAACATGGCTCTCTCCTGGCATGTGGGGAGATGAGGGGAGGATCCTGGATTTTGACGTGCGCGCGTCATTAGTTACGCACGTAGATTCCGCCGGTGTAAAGAGTCTCCAGGGCTCGCTGGTGGTCTGGTCCACTGCGGAAGCAGATGGTCAGGGAACACGGCAACCGACGGACGGCAACTTTCATTCGCGTGAAAGATGAGCCGGGCTCGGCTTTGCTGCCGGACGCTCAACAGGGCCTGCACGGTGATGCGTTGAGAATCGGCGCGTCGATGCGCTCCGCACCGCGCAGGAACCTGGTCGCACGCGCGGAATCCCCTTGCGCAATGGTCAAGAATCGTTGACCATTACTCACATGCCTACCGATGATCTTCCCGAGACGTTTCACGTCACCACGGACGACCAACTGCGCGCCGTTTCCAATCTCACGCGTCACCGGATCATGGCCGTGCTCCGCTTCGAGCCCGCGACGATCACGCAGATCGCCGAGCGGGTGGGCCTTGCGAAGGGGAGTTCGAGCTATCACGTGCGGCTGCTGGAACGGGCGGGTCTGGTGAAGGTGGTGCGGACGCGGAAGGTGCGGGGGGTCACCGAGCGGTACTACGCCATGGCCGCGCGGGCGATCGTGCTGCCCGATCCGGGTGAGGGAGGGCCGGATGTGCTGATGCGGCACGCGGTGGCGGATCTGGAGGCGTCGCCGGCGGATGGCGAGCGGCATGTGCGGATGGCGCATCTGCGCCTCACCGAGGAGCAGTTCGCCGAGTTGGGGGCGCGGCTGGAGGCTCTGGCGGACGAGTACCGGGAACTGTCCGATCCGTCGCTGCCGGACGCGTCACTGGTCTTCGCCCTGTTCCACCCGGCATCGCGCGCGCGGGCCGAGGGGGACGCCAAGTGACCTCAGCCATAGGGAAGTTGCCGGCCGGGTTCGGACGGCTGTGGACCGCGCAGACGGTGTCCTCGCTCGGTGACGGGGTGTCGCACGCCGCGCTGCCGCTGCTCGCGTTGACGCTGACGCACGATCCGATGGCGCTCGCCGTCGTCACGGCCGCCGGAACGCTGCCGTGGCTGCTCTTCGGTGTGCTCGGCGGTGCCCTGGTGGACCGCTGGGACCGCCGGCGCACCATGTGGGTCACGGACGCGGCGCGTGCGGCGCTGCTCGCGATACCGGCGGCCGCGGCCGCGCTCGACGTGCTGAGCATCCCGCTGCTCGCGGCTGTCGCCTTCCTGCTGGGCCTTGGCGGGCTCTTCTTCGACACGGCCGCCACCGCCTATCTGCCGGACCTGCTCGGCCGTGACCCCGTGCTCCTGGAGCGCGCCAACTCCCGCCTGCGCGGAGCCCAGACCGCCATGTCCGGCTTCGCCGGGCCGCCCGCGGGCAGTGCCCTGCTCGCACTCGGACGGGCGGTCCCGCTGCTCGCCGACGCGGTCTCGTTCGCGGTGTCCGCACTGCTCGTACGGTCGCTTCCCGCCCTGCCCCGGCCCATGCCGGAGATCCGCGAGTCGCTGCTGCGGCAGGCGCGGGCCGGGGCCTCGTACGTCTTCAGGGACCGGTTGCTGCTCGGGCTCGCGCTGCGTCCGGCGGTCGGGAACATCGCCTTCCTCGCCGTGGAGACCGTGCTGGCCCTCTTCGCGCACGAGCGTCTCGGCATCGACACCTTCGGCTTCGGCCTGCTCCTCACGGCGGAGGCCACCGGCGGTCTGCTCGGCGCGGCCATCGCCTCCCGCCTCGGCCGGCGACTCGGCACCGGCACCGCGCTGACCTGCACGGCCGCAGTCGAGGGACTCGCCGTCCTGGGGCTCGCGGCCGCCCCGAACCGGTACGTGGCCGGCCTGGCGCTCGCCGTCTGCGGGGCCGGTATGGGCGCCACGATGGTGCTCGGCCCCTCCCTCCGCCAGGCGATCGTCCCCGCCCACCTGATGGGCCGGGTCGCCTCCACCTCCCGCATGCTCGCCATGTGCGCCGCCCCGTTGGGCGCCTTCCTCGGCGGCTGGCTGGCCACCGCCTACGACGTGCGCACCCCGCTCTACGCCGCCGCCGGCCTCCTGCTCACCATGACCGCGGTCACCGCGACCATGACCAGCAACCGCCGGGTCGAAGCGGCGCTGCGTGCCGCTGCACGGGCCGATGATCCGGAGCACCCTCAATCCCCGGATCCTGTTCAGGAGCGGGCCGTCTAGGGCTCCGCGAGGTTGCCCCGCCAGTGCCGATCCTGGCTCGGTGGTCCCGCGACTCCGGAGATTCCGAGGGTCGGCTCGGTGCTCTCGCCGAGGAAGCCGCCCGACTGGTGCTGCCACAGCTTCGCGTAGGCACCCTCCACCGCGAGGAGTTGCTCATGCGTGCCCTGCTCGACGACGCTTCCGCGGTCGAGGACGACGAGACCGTCCATACCGGCGACGGTGCTCAGGCGGTGGGCGACCACGAGGGCCGTGCGTCCCTCCATCAACCGCCACAGGGCGTCCTGGACGAGGAGTTCGCTCTCCGAGTCCAGCGCGCTGGTCGCCTCGTCGAGCAGGAGGATCGGCGCGTCGCGCAGGATCGCCCTGGCAAGGGCGACGCGTTGACGCTGACCGCCCGAGAGTTTGACTCCCCGCTCCCCCACCAGGGTGGCGAAGCCGTCAGGGAGTTGGTCGGCGAACTCCGTGACGTGCGCGGCCGCGGCCGCCGCGTGGATCTCGGCGTCGGTGGCGCCGGGCCGGGCGAAGGCGATGTTGTCCCGCAGGCTGCGGTGGAACATGGCGGGTTCCTGCGGGACGTAGGCGAACAGTGAGCGCAGAACGGTCTGGCGCAGTCGGCTGATGTCCTGACCACCGATCAGGATGCGCCCGCCGTGAATGTCCGACATCCGCAGCAGGAGCCGGGTGAGCGTGGTCTTGCCGCCGCCGGACCTGCCGACCAGACCGATCCGTGCGCCCGCGGGCACGTCCAGGTCGAGTCCCTGGAAAATCGGGTTCGCACCCGTGTGGGCGAAGGTCACCGCCTCGAAGCGGATGCCCGTGTCCCGCAGTGCGAGCGCGTCGGGTTTCGTCGGGTCGAGCACGGTGGGCGGATCCAGCAGCAACTCCGTGAACTGTGCGGCCTCGGTCATCGAGCTTTCCAGCCGCCGGTAGATCTGGTTGAACTCGAACATGATCTGTGTGGCGTTGGAGTAGTAGGTGAAAGCGACGACGATCTCCTCGACTCCCTGGCCCGAACCGCCGAGGGCGATGGCGACCAGCAGCCCCAGCACGTTGGTCAGCACGGACATGGGAGCGACCAGGGTGTCGACGCGCAGATTGCCGTAGTCCCACGACCTCAGCGTCAGGCGCCGGGAGTCCGCGACCCGGCTGCGGTGTTCTTCGGCCTCCCGCCGCTCGGCTGCGAACGCGCGGATCGTCTCCATGTTCATGAGGCTGTCGGCGACGTGGCCGGAGACCCGGGCCATCGCCGCCTCACGGTCGTTGACGAGCCGCTGCCGACGGCGGATCAGAGGCGTCGCGGCCACCACGGTCAGCGCGATCATCACCAGGAGGCCGGCGACGAGCATCGGTTCGTAGCTCCACAGCACGACGGCACCGAACGCCAACGGGACGAGACTCCCCACGATCCGGTACGTCACCGTGTCGACGAAGTCCTCGAAACGCTTGCCGAAGCTCAGCACCCGTTTGGTCAGCGAGCCGGCGAAATTGTCGTGGAAGAACGCCGCGTCCTGGGCCAGGAGTTCATCCATCCCGCTCACGTAGAGGTGCTCCATGCCGAGGGCGTCCACGCGGTTCAGACAGTGCTGCCCGATGCGCCACACGACCTCGGCGAGCAGCAGCGTCACGCCGAAACCCAGCACGTACGGCAGTGCCGAGCCGAGGGTGACACCGCCGTCGTCGGCTGCTTGTGCCGCCAGTTTGGCGATCAGCAGGGGGGCGACGTAGCGGGTGCCGATGTTGCCGAGGGCCGGCAACAGCATCGCGGGGATGGCGAGCCGTCGTAGTCGCAGCAGTTCCCGGCCGTAGCGGCGGAGAGCCAGTACGACCGCGCTCCTACCCGGCGTAGGCCCTCGCGTCTCTGTTGTCCCCATCACACTCCCGTCGGTCGGAAGTCGGAAGTGTCCCGTCAAGGGAGGTTTGAGTCCAGGCAATTAACGCGGAACGGCGATAACCGGACACTCAATTCGTCATCATCGAGGATGAGTTCGTCCGGTACAGCCAACGCACAGCGTCCGTTCCACCTCATCCCCAGCAGCGGGGGACAACCGCACGGAACGAAAGGACGCGATGTGCGTACGAAACACGCCGCTCGGGCGGTGCTGGCTCTTACCGCGACGGGAGCGGTGCTGGCACCGCCGGCCGCTGCCCAGGCGGCGGAGCCGCTGAGTGTGGATCTGAGAGCGGATGTCGATCGCGACGGGCAGGTTGACCTGAGCGGTGATACCGACACCGCCGGTGAGGACACCTGGTCCGTCGGGCGTGGAGCGGTCTTCCTGCCAAACATCGACGACGACAGCAAGCGGTGCCCGACCGCCGGTCCGGGCGGACGCCCGCTCTCCGACGCCAAGTTGGTCGGCTGCAACGACGCCACCGACCAGAAGGTCAACGGGCGTGCCGACGCCGCCGACCTGGCCCGGGTCCGCTCCGTGCCGATGCGGAACCTGCCGTCCGACGCCAAGGGCAGCGTCAAGGTCACCAAGGGGGCCGCGCAGAGCAGGGTCTTCGTCAAGCAGGACGGTGCTTGGAAACTGGTGACCTCTCAGACCCGGCTGAAGCGGGCCGAGTTGCGTGCCGGCGTCGAGTTCGGGGTCGAGGGCAAGGACGTGATCCGGGACAGCGCGAAGTGGGACGGGCGCGTCTCGATCCGGTTGAGGGTGACCTCCTCGTCCGGCACCGCCTCGGACACCGTCACCCTGCGCGCCGCCCCGCTGCTCACCCACCACGCCCTCCAGAACACGCAGCAGCTGCTGGTCACCAAGGTCCCCGGCAACGAGCCCTGGGCCAAGCGGCAGCGCGCGTTCGTCAAGAACCTGGAGAAGGAGGCCAAGGCGGCGGGGATCACCAAGCCGCCGGCGACCTTCGAGAAGTACGGCGACATCTGGGCCCAGGACTTCGTCGAGCCCGCCTACCTCAACATGACCGGTCCGGACGGACGGCAGCGGACGATGCGCGTGATGCTGCGCTCCGCCCAGGACCGCCCGGCGGGCCGCGAGCTGTACGAGAAGCTGCGCGGCCCGAACGTCGGCGTCGTCCAGGCCAAGGGCCGGGACATGCAGGGCTGGGAGACCCTGAACTCCTTCGGCAACCTGGAGACCATCCCGCCCTACACGCACAACGGCCGCTCGTTCCCGGCCGGGCGGAACATCATGGGCGAGCGCAAGGACGGCAGCGGTGTGCGCCCCTCGAAGGAGATACGCACCCTGCTGAAGTCCCAGGGGCTTCAGGACCCGCTCCTGCTGGACACCTCGTGGCTGCACGTCGGGCACGTCGACGAGTTCGTGCAGTTCCTGCCCGCCGATACCCCGCGCGGCTGGCGGATCGGTATCGCCGACCCGCAGGCCGGACTTCAGCTCCTGCGCGACGCGCAGCGCGACGGCCACGGCGCGAAGAAGATGTTCTCCGTCCCCGGCTTCGACGGCACTCTCTCCCCCGAGGAGACCATCGACGAGGCCCTGGCCTCCCGGTACTTGGTGTCCGACAACGAGATGGCGGCCAAGAAGATCACCGCCAACCTGGAGATCCTCAAGCGGGAGACCGGCGTCACCGACGAGGAGATCGTCCGGGTGCCCGCCCTCTACACCCGCGGCATCGTCGGCGACACCGAGGAGACGACGCGCATGCCGCTGCTGCGCCGACTCGGCGGCAGCGGCGACCCGGAGGCCGCCCGGAAGTACGGCCAGCAGCAGCTCGCCGAGCGCGCCCCCTCCGCCGCGCCACCGGCTCCCACCGTCTCGACCAGCGCCTACGTCCCGGGCGCCGTCAACGGCATCCTGCTCTCCCGCGACCGCTACCTCGCCCCGCGCCAGTGGGGTCCCGTCATCGGCGGCAAGGACATCTTCACCGAGGCCGTCACGGCCGCGTACACGCGCGCCGGCATGAAGGTCTCCTACGTCGATGACTGGTACACGTACCACCTCGGCATGGGCGAGATCCACTGCGGCACCAACACCCTGCGCGACGCGTCCGGCGCCTGGTGGAAGCCGTAGCTCTGGGGCGCGGCGTCGGCCGCCCGGGTCAGGGTGCGGGGATGGCCGTCTCGGCCGCCGCCTTGATCCGGGCGCCGAAGGCGTCGGCGTCCTTGCGGGCGGCGGTGAGCGCCAGGCCGACGAGGAGCTTGCCGAGGCCGTGGCCCTCCAGGACGTTGAAGATACGGACCCGGGTCCGGCCGTCGGGCAGCGACTCCAGGTCGTAGCCGCCTTCGCGGGCCATCACGATGTTCTTCGACACCTCGGCCCAGCGGATCCGCACCGGCGCCTGCATCTCGGTGATGCGGAACTCCCTGCCGGTCTTCATGCCGGCGTCCTTGACCGTGCTGCGGAACACCGTGCCCACCGCCGTCGGGCCGTCGGGCACCCGATCGATCCTCAGCACGCGAGGGCTGAACTGGGGATCGTTACGCCCGTCGGCGAGGTACTCGAACACCGCCTCGACGGGCCGATCGATCTCGACCGTCGCTTCGAACTGTCCCGACATGAGCACTCCTCCATCGCCACCTGTCGCGACTCTAGGGGCCCACCGCGCCGCCCGCGAGACGAAGGAGCCAACCGTCGGACCTCAGGCGCCGGAGGAGCATCAGGGGGATGCCTGTGCGGCCGCGGAGCGGAAGGCCTCGACGCTCTCCCGGATCGCCGCCGTGACCTCCCCCTGGCGGCCGTTGAGATAGAAGTGCCCGCCGGGAAAGGAGCGGAAGCGGAAGGTGCCGCTCGTCAGCTCCTCCCAGGCGCGCGCGTCGTCCGGGCTCACCCGGGAGTCGCTCTCCCCGGTCAGCACGGTCACCGGCGCCTTGAGCGGGGAGACGTCGGCGGTCTCCCGGTAGGTCTCCACGGCCCGGTAGTCCGCGCGCAGCGCGGGCAGCACCATGCGCAGCAGGTCCTCGTCGTCCAGGACGCCCTGGTCGGTGCCGCTCAGCTCGCGGATCTCGGCGACGATGCCGTCGTCGTCCCGCAGATGCACGGTCTCCGCACGGAACCGGTGCGGCGCGCGCCGCCCGGAGGCGATCACGCCCAGCAACTCGCCCCCACCGGACGCCTCCAGCCGACGGGCGATCTCATAGGCGAGTACGGCGCCCATGCTGTGCCCGAAGAGCACCACGGGTCCCGCCGGAACCGCGACCAGCGCCCGGTACACCCGCTCCGCGAGTTCCCGCAGATCCGTGAGGGCGGGTTCCCGGTGGCGGTCGAGACGCCCCGGATACTGCACGCACAGCACGTCCAGCCGCGGCGCGAGCGCCCGCGCCAGCGGCAGGAAGTACGGCGCCGAACCACCGGCGTGCGGCAGCGCGAGGAGCTTCACGGCGCCGGGCGACACCGGCTCGTAGCGGCGGAACCAGGTGTCGAACCGACCGGACACTGCCGACATGACGGGCCGTACCTCCAGAGGTCGATGAGCGACGGGACCCGCGGACGGATCCCGCCCACCCTACGAGCCGGGCCCGGCCGGGCAGTAGCCCCTGCTGCCCCTGACTCACGCTGACTCACGGCTTCGCCGAGCGGTCCAGCAGCACCGGAACGTCCTGCTCCTGCGCGAGCCGGGCGCGCAGCCGGACCGCGTCCTGGCCGGGCGGCAGGCCGTAGGCATGGCGGTACTCGCGGTTGAACTGCGTGGCGCTGACATACCCGACGGCCTGGGCGGCCTGGGCCGCCGTGCTGTCGCCCGCGAACAGCAGGCGGCGGGCCTCCTGGAGGCGCAGATGCTTCTGGAACCTCAGCGGGGACATGCCGGTGGCCGTCTTGAAGTGCCGGTGCAGGGTGGCGGGGCTCATCCGGGCCACCTCGGCGATCCGGTCGATGCTCAGCGGTTCGGTGTAGTGGTCGCAGATCCAGCGGGCCGCCACGCGGATCCGGGAGGCCGCCGAGTCGGCCAGCGACCAGTGCCGCAGCACGGGCCCGAGGGGGCTGCGCAGCAGCCGGTAGAGGATCTCGGCCTCGATGCGCCCCGCGAGCGGGCCGATGTCCTGCGGTGAGTCGAGCAGCAGGACCCACCGGGTGACGGCGTCGACGAGTTCCGGTGCCATCGGCGCGGTGACCGCCGCGGCGAGGTCCAGCGGTGCGGCCGACGGCCCGGCCTCCGCCAGCTCCATCTGCACTGCGGCCAGGGCCTGGTTGTCGATGCGCATGACGGCGGCCCGGTAGGGCACCTTCTCGAAGGCGGCGGTCACCGGCACGTCGAGGGTGATCAGGGCCATCTCGCCACGGGGCGTGAGCCAGCTCCGCTCGCCCGCCGCGGTGCGCTTGGCGCCGTCGGCGATGAAGCAGATCATCGGCTCGTACCGCACTTGCATGGGTTCGAGGAGTTCGTCGAGCGCCACCAGCGACAGCCCCGGTACGGCGGTCTCGGACCACCGCCCCGAGCAGTGCCGCTCGATGGCGTGGGCGAGCCGGTCCAGCATGAGCGCCCCCTTCCGCTTGAGAGGATCAGGCAATCCTATGCGATCAGTGCCCCATGACGTCCGCGGTCCGCGTTCCTAGCGTGGAGGGCATGACACAGCACACCACCAGCCTCCCCCACCGCAAGCTCGGCACCCAGGGCCTGGAGGTCGCCTCCATCGGCCTGGGCACGATGGGCATGACCATGGCCTACGGCGCCTCGGACGAGCGGTCCGCCGTCGCCACGATCCGCCGCGCCCACGAACTCGGCGTCACCCTCTTCGACACCGCCGAGCTGTACGGCTGGGGCACCGGCAGCAATGAGCAGCTCCTCGGCAGGGCGCTGAAGGATGTCCGCGACGAGGTCGTCCTCGCCACCAAGTTCGGCTTCGACCTGAGCGATCCGCAGCGCATCGGCTCCGCCCTCGACAGCCGCCCCGAGCACATCCGCGAGGTCACCGAGAACAGCCTGCGCCACCTCGGCACCGACCACATCGACGTGCTGTACCAGCACCGCGTCGATCCCGATGTGCCCATCGAGGACGTGGCGGGCACGGTCGGCGAGCTGATCGCGGAAGGCAAGGTGCGGTACTTCGGGCTGAGCGAGGCCGGTCCCGACGTCATCCGGCGCGCCCACGCCGTGCACCCGGTGTCGGTGCTCCAGACCGAGTACTCGGTGTTCGAGCGGGCCATCGAGGCGGAGGTGCTGCCGGTGGTACGGGAGCTGGGCATCGGCTTCGTGCCGTACTCGCCGCTGGGCCGCGGATTCCTCACCGGTGCGGTGAAGCCGGCGGCGGAGTATCCGGCGGACGACATGCGCAGCGTCGATCTGCGCTGGCAGCCCGGGAACTACGAGAAGAACCTGACCGCCGTGCATGAGCTGACGGCCCTCGCGGAGAGCAAGGGCATCGCCGTCACCCAGCTCGCGCTGGCCTGGCTGCTGGCCCAGGGCGACGACATCGTGCCCATCCCCGGCACTCGCAGCCCGGACCGCCTGGCGGAGAACGTCGCCGCCGCGCACGTGTCCCTCACCGCGCAGGATCTCGCCCGCATCCAGGAGATCCTCCCGCACGGCTCGGCAGGCGCCCGTTACCCGGACCACGTGATGCCGACCTGGTAGGCCGCTCCCCGCCGTCCGGGCACAAGGGCCGCCCGGTCAGTCGTCGAGGGCCTCCATCACGTCCCCGAGGTCGACGAACTTGAAGCCCGTCGCGGTGCGGTCGTCGGACTGCGGGGTCTCGTCGCCGTCCTGTACGACCAGCAGGCCGTCGGGGTAGCGGCGGCCGAGCGGGGCGTTGAGGGCGGCCGCTCCGTCGCACTCCTCGGAGCCGTCGAGGGTCGCGGAGGCGGCCGTGACGCGGAAGCCGCCTTCGTACTCGTTGCCGTCGGCCAGTTCCCGGTCGTAGGCGGCGAAGGTGTTGTCGCCCTGGCTGGAGGCGAGGAGGTAGCCGTCGCCGTCGGCCTCGTGGATCAGGGTGAGGCCCTCGACGTCGGCGGAGATGTGGGTGCCGCCGTAGCCGGGGTCCGTGCCCGGGGTGCACTCCTCGGTGGCCTCGTCGTAGGTGCCGGGGACGCCGTACTCGCGGACCTTGTCGACGAGGCGGGGCGTGCCGGTGAGGTCGGCGCGGATCCGCCAGATGCCGATGTCCTCCTGTCCGGCGTAGAGGATGCCGTTGGCGGCGTCCACCACCATGCCCTCGACCTGGGGCAGTTCGCCGGGTTCCCCGCACGGGGTCCAGGAGGTGCCGTCGGGCAGGCGGAAGGTGGAGGGCAGGTCGATGGTGCGGATCTTGCGGTAGCCGACGGTGCCGGACCGGCCGGGGAGCAGTTCCAGGAGCGCGACGCTGGTCCGCTCGCGGCGGCTGACCAGGGCGTAGGAACGGCCCGTGGCGCGGTCGGTCCAGGTGGCCAGGCCGTACGCGGTGGTCTGCTCGTTGATCTCGTCCTGGTCGGCGGAGAAGACGGGCGGCGCGGCCGGGTCGGTGACGTCGGTGAGGGGGCCGCCGGCACGGTCGCGGTCGATGCGGTAGAAGCGGAGCCGGTCGTTGCCGCGGTCGCTGGTGACGGCGAGGTCGGCGCGGCCGGTGGACAGCTTCAGGCCCTGCACCAGGTCGACGTTGTTGAAGCGGCCGGGGGCGTCGTCGGGCGTCGGTCCGGCCGGCGCGGGCAGGGACTGGACGAGGCGCGCGTCGAGGTCGTAGACGCGCAGGCCGCCCTCCTTGGCCGTGGCGACGACCAGGCTGCGGCCGGGGTCGGCGGAGTTGCGCCAGATCGCCGGGTCGTCCGCGTCGGAGTTGCCGCCCGCCTCGTCGTCGTAGAGCGCCGCCGTCTCCGACCTCGGGGTGAGCGCGGGCAGTTCGGCGGACGCCTTGGCCTGGGCGGGCAGCGTCACGGCGAGTGCCACCAGTGTGGCCGTCATCAGGAAGACGTGCGGTCGGCGGGTACGGGGCTCGGGCACGCGAACACTCCTTCGGCTCATGATCGGATGCGTCTCGCAGCCTGTCCGGTGCGTGTGAAGGGTGGGCGTCCGTCGATTGCCGAGAGGTGGATCTGACATGAACACTACATACGGCGCACCGTGACCGGGAAGTCCACGTGCCGGAACGGGTTGGGCAGCCCGTACTCGGCGGCGCGTTCGGGGTCGTCGACGTGAGCGAAGGGGCGGATCAGGCTCGCCTTGACGCCGAAGACCGCGTCGGAGTCCAAGTAGGGGGAATCGTCGGCGAACAGATGGGTCGTCAGGGTGCGGACGCCGGGCGCCGAGATCTGGAGGTGGATGTGGGCGGCCCGGTTGGCGTGCCGGCCGGTCGCCCTCAGCAGCGCGCCGACGGGGCCGTCGGCGGGGATCGGGTAGTGGCGCGGCACGACGGTCCGGAACCGGAACCGGCCGTCGCCGTCGGCGGTGAACAGGCCGCGCAGATTGCGCTCCGGGATCTCGCCGGGCCGCTGGACGTCGTAGAACCCGTCCGCGTCGGCCTGCCACACATCCACCCGCGCTCCGGCCACCGGCTGCCCCAAGGTGTCGGTGACCCGGCCGGTGACCAGACACGGCTCTCCGCCCCCGCCGGTCTCGTCGATGGTGTCGCCCAGCTCTCGCGCGGGCGAGTCGACCAGGTGGAAGGGGCCCTCCACGGTCGCCTCGGTGCACCGGCCGTCCGCCGGGTTGTTCAGCGACTCCACCAGCATCGACACCCCGAGGACGTCGGAGAGCAGGATGAACTCCTGCCGGGTGTCGTCGCACTTGTGGCCGGTGCCGGTGAGGAAGCGGATGCCCTCGGACCACTCCTCCGCGGTCAGGCCCACGTCCTTCACGAAGGCGTGGGCGTGCCGCACCAGCGAGGTGAGGATCTCGCGCAGCCGCTCGTCCGGCGCGCCCGCGAAGGAGGCGGCGACGATCTCCGCGGACCGTTCCGCCTCGAAGAATCCGGACGGCTCGCTGGAGTGCTCGCTCATCTCCGCCTCCTTCGCAGCACGGCTCAGCGCATGGCCGCGCCGGGTACCTCTTCGGTGACCCCGTTCAGCTCCGAGGCCGGGTCGGAGCCGTAGGGGCGGGTGAGGGCCTCAAGGCCGTGTCCGGACGGGTCGCGGAAGTACACGCCCCGGCCGCCGTCGTTGCGGTTGATGCGGCCCGGGTGCCTGCCGTGCGGGTCGGCCTGGATGGCGACCTGTTCCGCGACCAGCCGGGCGAGGATCTCGTCGAACTCGGCTTCCGAGACGAGGAACGCCAGGTGCAGCGTCGGGATGTCACCGGGGACGGTCGCGAAGTCCAGCGTGACGCCGTTCGCGGTGGCGACGGGCAGGAAGGGCTCTGCGGGTTCGCCGACCTCGAGGCCGAGAATCCGGGCGAGGAAACGGGCGGACTCTTCCCGGTCACGGGACGGGACAACAGTGTGATTGAACTCGACTGACAAGGTGAATGCCTCCATGGGCATCTCCGCGGCGCCTCCATGCCTCACCCTGTCGGTGACCGACACGCGATGCCGCGACGATCATCCTAAGCACACGGCCGCGGAGGCGTCGAGCGCCAGGGTCTTCCGTCGGCGAACAGGCAGCCCCTAAGGTGCGCAGAGACAGTCGGCGTCAAGCGTCCAACCGGCCTCGTGTCCGGTCACTGCGGCCCCTCGCCACTTTCCGGCCATTGCCTATAGTTGCGCTATGAGCAACTACACCGCAGATAGCGAAACAGCGGGTCCCGCGGTGAACGGGGTGCAGTCCGTCGACCGCGCCGTGAGCGTCCTGGAGATCCTCGCCCGACGCGGCGAGGCGGGCGTCAGCGAGGTGGCCGTCGAGATCGCCGTCCACAAGTCGACCGCGTTCCGTCTGCTCGGGGCGCTGGAGGCGCGCGGCCTGGTCGAGCAGACGGGCGAGCGGGGCAAGTACCGCCTGGGCTTCGGGATCGTGCGCCTGGCCGGCGCCGTCACGGGCCGCCTCGACATCACCCAGCAGGGCAGGACGGTGTGCGAGCGGCTCAGCGAGGAGATCGGCGAGACGGTCAACATCGCGGTTCTCCAGGAGCACTACGCCGTCAACCTCCTCCAGGTACGCGGCCCCGGCGCGGTCGGCACCCACAACTGGGTCGGCCAGCTCACCCCGGTGCACGCCACCTCGAGCGGCAAGGTCCTGCTGGCCCATCTGCCGGAGCCGGAGCGGACCGCCGTCCTCGCCGCGTCGGGGACGCGGAAGCTGACGCCGCACACCCTGACCTCCAGGAGCAAGCTGGAGAAGAACCTCGCGGAGGCACGCGAGCGCGGGTACGCGGTGGCGCTGGAGGAACTGGAGATCGGCCTGCACGCCATGGCCGCCCCGATCCGCTCCCGCGACGGCGAGGTCATCGCCGCCATCAGCGCCTCCGGGCCCACGTACCGCTTCACCGAGCAGCGCATGGAGGAACTCGCACCCGTGCTGATCAGGGGCGCGGACGAGATCAGCCATCGGATGGGGTATCTCGGCTGAGGCTGCGCGGGGTCCGTGGGCACGGCAGCGACCGTCAGATGTATTCCGTCGCCGCGTCGAGCAACCAGTCCGTCAGATAGCCGGCGAAGGTCGAGCGCACCAGGACCCAGAACCCGGCCCTGGGATCGTCCCGGGCGACCAGGACGACCTGGGTGCGGCCCAGGGTCGTCTGGGCGCAGCGTCCAGGGCCGAACGCGCGTGGGTGCAGGTCCAGCGAGCAGCCGTGGGACAGCAGGTCGCGGGCACGGGGGCCGGAGACGAGAAGTGTGGTGCGCTGCGCGGAGACGTCGACGACGGCGACGGGCTCGGTCCCCGCGGCCTCCCTGATCCGGCTCTCCAGGTCCCGCTCACTGCCCGGCGGTGCGACCAGCAGCCACTCGTCCGGGCCGAGCCACAGCGCGGTCGACTCCCCCGCGCGGACGACGGTGTTCGGCTGGAGGGGCAGCTGGAGGTCCAGCGCAAGACCGACGGCCTCCGCCGCCGCCCCCTTGGCGTCGAGGCGCACGTTGAGCTGGGCCAGGAAGGGGAGTTCGGCCAGCCGGATCGCGCCCCCGGAGGTGCGGGTCGCGGCGGCCAGACGGCCGGCGACGTGCGACAGCGGGCTGCGGAGCGGCACGGTAGGGGCGGCAAGGACAGTGGGGGCGGTCTCAGCCATCGCGGCGGGCTCCCTCGGGGTCGTAGAGGACGGGGCTTGCGACGGTGACTGGAACCAGCCGGTCGCCCACGGGTGCGTACAGCCGCTCGCCGATGCGGTCACGGCCGCCCTTGATCAGGGCGAGTGCGAAGGTGCGGCCGAGCGCCGCGCTGCGGTAGCTGGACGTGACATGGCCGAGCATGGGGACCGGTGGTGTCAGCGGCACACCGTCGGCGATCAGGTGGGTGCCCTCCGGGAGGAAGGTTCCCGGGTCGTCGGGGAGGAGGCCGACCAGGTGTTTGCGGTCGGGGCGGGCGGTGTCCGCCCGGGCGTGGGACCGCTTGCCGATGAAGTCCCGCTTCTTCTTCGACACCACCCAACTCATGCCGAGGTCCTGGGGGGTGACCGTGCCGTCGGTGTCCTGGCCGATGATCGGGTAGCCCTTCTCGGCCCGCAGGACGTGCATCGTCTCCGTGCCGTACGGGGTGATGCCGTACGGGGCACCGGCCTCGTGCACGGCCTCCCAGAGGGCGAGGGCGTGCCACGGTGACACATTGATCTCGTAGGCGAGTTCGCCGGAGAAGCTGATCCGGCAGACCCGGGCCTCGATGCCGGCGACGGTCGTCCCGCGCCAGGCCATGAAGGGGAAGTCCTCGTTGGCGACGGCCAGTTCGGGCGCCAGCGAGCCGAGCACCTCGCGGGACTTCGGGCCCACGAGGGCGACCGTCGCCCACTGCTCGGTCACCGATGTGCAGTGGACCTTCAGCTCGGGCCACTCGGTCTGGAGCCACTCCTCCATCCAGTCCAGTACGGCGGCGGCGTTGCCCGTCGTCGTGGTGGTGAGGAAGCGGTCCTGGGCGACGCGCATGACGGTGCCGTCGTCGAAGACCATGCCGTCCGGGCGGCACATGACGCCGTAGCGGATCATGCCGACCTTCAGGGTGCTCATCATGTTGGTGTAGAGCCGGTCCAGGAAGATGCCGGCGTCCGGACCCTGTACGTCGATCTTGCCGAGGGTGGAGGCGTCCATGAAGCCGACGCTCTCTCGGGTGGTCCGGCACTCGCGCAGCACCGCGGCTGCCATGTCCTCGCCGTCCTGCGGGTAGTACCAGGGGCGCTTCCACTGGCCGACGTTCTCGAAGAGGGCGCCGTGCGCGACATGCCACTCGTGGATGGCCGTGGTGCGGACCGGGTCGCTCAGCGCGCCTCGGTCGCGGCCCGCGAGGGCTGCGAAGGAGACCGGGGTGTACGGCGGGCGGAACGTGGTGGTGCCGAGCGCGGAGATGTCCACGCCGAGCAGTTCGGCCACCACGCCGCCGGCCAGGACGCCTGAGGTCTTGCCCTGGTCGTTGGCGGTGCCGGCGGTGGTGTAGCGCTTGGTGTGCTCGACCGAGTGCAGGCCGGCGCCGGTCGCGCGGGCCAAGTCGGCGACGGTGACGTCGCGTTGGAGGTCCACGAAGCGGGGGGCGTTGGCGGTGCCGCCCGGGACGACGTACACGTGCATGGGTGGCGTCTGCCGCGGCTGCGCGGGTACCTGCGGGAGGCTCGGCGTCCCGGGCCGGTATCCCTCGGCCTCGACGGCGCGCGCACCGGCCGCCGCGCCCTGTGCCAGGACCGTCGCCAGGTCGAGGGTGCCGCTCGCACTGCCCGCGACCTCGACCTGCTGACGGCAGGTGTCGGGGACGAAGGAGCCCAGGGCTTCGTCGTGGCGGAGCTTGCCGCCGGACTGGCTGAACAGGTGTGTCACCGGGTTCCAGCCGCCGGAGACCAGCAGCAGGTCGGCGGCGAACTGGCGCCGTCCGGCGGACTCTCCGTACGGGGCGACGGTGACGGTGGAGAGGCGTGGGTCGCCTTCCGTGGCGGTGACGGCGTGGCCGGGCAGTACCTCGATGCCGACTGCCCTCGCGCGGTCGGCCCACTCCCCCGGTGCGGGGCGGGTGTCGACGATCGCCGTGATGGCGAGGCCGGCCCCGGCCAGGTCCAGCGCCGCCGCATAGGCACTGTCATTGGTCGTGAAGACGACCGCGTGGCGGCCGGGCAGGGCGCCGTGCCGGTTGACGTGGGCGCGGGCCGAGGAGGCCAGCATCACTCCGGGGCGGTCGTTGTCCGCGAAGGCGAGTGAGCGTTCGTGAGCGCCGGTGGCGAGGACGACTCTGCGGGCTCGGATGCGCCAGACGCGTTCGCGGGAGACGTTTTCCGGGGCTGCGGCGCCGAGGTGGTTGGTGCGGCGTTCGACGGCGAGGAGGTGGTTGTCGTCGTAGTGGCCGAAGACGGTCGTGCGGGGCAGCACTCGGACCTCGGGGGCATCGGCCAGTCGGGCGGTGATCTCCTGTACCCAGTCGAGGTGTTCGGCCGTGGACAGGAGGCTGCCGCCGGGGTGTGGCTGGTCGTCGGCGAGGATGACTCGGGCGCCGGTGTTCACTGCGGCGGTCGCCGCGGCGAGGCCGGCGGGGCCTGCGCCGACGATCAGCAGGTCGCAGTGGGCGTGTGCGGCGTCGTAGCGGGCGGGGTCGGGGGTGGTGGCGAGGCGGCCCTGGCCGGAGAGGCTGGTGGCCACGAGGCCGTCGTACAGCTCGACGGTCGTTGCGGGCAGCATCGGCTCGGGGAAGGGTTCCTCGATCTGGATGACCGCGTTGGGTTCTTCGACGCCTGCGGAGAAGATGCCTCGGGGGCGGCCGAGTTTGATGCTGGTGCCGGTCTGGATGACGCCGTTCGCCAGCAGTGCGGAGGCGAGGGTGTCGCCGCGGTAGCCCTGGTACTCGGTGCCGTCGAAGGTGAAGGTGAGGGGGGTGTCGCGGTCGATGCGGCCGCGGGTCGCGTGGCGGAACGGCTGAGTCTCGCCCCCGCCGCCCCTACCCGTCCCATCCTGAAGGGGCTCCGCCCCCTGGACCCCCGTCGGCCCTGAAGGGGCCTCGTCCTCGAACGCCGGACGGGCTGGAAATACCGGCCTCGGTTCTGGTGTCGGTGGGCGTTCCTCCCCTGTCCTGTACACCGTCAGGATCTCGTTCGTCGAGGTGTCTCGTAGCGCGTTGAACCAGCGGCGGCAGCCTGCTGTGTGGGTCCAGCGCTCGGCGAAGGGGCCCTTGGGGTTGGCTCGGAAGAAGAGGTAGCGGGACCAGTCCTCGTCGGTGAGGGATGCGGGGTCCTCCGGGTACGGAACGTGTGCCTGGCCGCCGTAGTGGAACTCGGCCTCGTCGCGGGGCCCGCACCACGGGCAGGGGATGAGCAGCATGGATCGGCTCCAGAACGTCCTAGTGGGCCACCGCAGCCGCGCCGTGCTCGTCGACGAGCGCGCCGGTGGTGAAACGGTCGAGCGAGAAGGGAGCGTTGAGGGCGTGCGGGGTGTCGTTGGCGATCGTGTCGGCGTAGACCCAGCCGACGCCCGGCGTGGCCTTGAAACCGCCCGTTCCCCAGCCGCAGTTGAGGTAGAGGTTGTCCACCGGGGTGAGGCCGATGATCGGTGAGGCGTCGGGGCTGACGTCGACGATGCCGCCCCAGGTGCGCAGGACGTGGGCGCGGGCGAAGACCGGGAACAGCTCCAGGGCCGCCGACATCTGCTCCTCGATGATGTGGAAGGCGCCGCGCTGGGTGTAGGAGTTGTACGCGTCGATGCCGGCGCCCATCACCAACTCGCCCTTGTGGGCCTGGCTGACGTACACATGGACCGCGTTGGACATGACGACCGTCGGGTGGACCGGTTCCAGCAGCTCCGAGACCAGGGCCTGCAACGGGTGGCTCTGGAGGGGGAGTTCGATGCCGGCCATGGCCGCCAGGACCGAGGTGTGGCCCGCCGAGCACAGGGCCACCTTGCCCGCCGCGATCGGGCCCAGATTCGTCCGGACTCCGGTCACTCGGCCGGCGACCACGTCCAGGCCCGTGACCTCGCAGTTCTGGATGATGTCGATGCCCGCCGCGTCCGCCGAGCGGGCCAGGCCCCAGGCCACGTAGTCGTGCTTGGCGATACCGGCGCGGGGCTGGTACGTGGCGCCCAGGACCGGGTAGCGCACGTCCGGGGAGATGTTGACGATCGGGCAGACCTCGCGCACGCCCTCCGCGTCGAGCCACTCCGCGTCCACGCCGTTGAGGCGGTTCGCCTCCACTCGGCGCACACTGTCGCGGACGTCCTGGAGGCTGTGGGCGAGGTTCAGCACGCCTCGCTGGGAGAAGAGGATCGGGTAGTCCAGCTCCTCGGCCAGGCCCTCCCAGAGCTTGAGCGCGTGCTCGTAGATGCCTGCGCTCTCGTCCCACAGGTAGTTGGAGCGGATGATCGTGGTGTTGCGGGCCATGTTGCCGCCCGCGAGCCAGCCCTTCTCCAGCACCGCGACATTGGTGATGCCGTGGTTCCTGGCGAGGTAGTGCGCGGTGGCGAGGCCGTGTCCGCCGCCGCCGACGATCACCACGTCGTACGACCGCTTCGGGTCGGGGGTACGCCACAGGAAGTCGGGGTGGTCGGGGAGGTCGGCGCCGGGGGTGCGGGGGCTCATCGGGCGTCTCCGTCGTGGGGCAGGGACAGGTTCATACGGTGTTCGCGTTCCTCTCGGCGGCCTCGACGACGTTGGCCAGCAGCATCGCCCGGGTCATGGGGCCCACGCCGCCGGGCATGGGCGCGAGCCATCCGGCGACCTGAGCGGCGTCCGGGTGGACGTCGCCGACCAGGCCGTCGTCGGTGCGGGTGATGCCGACGTCCAGGACGGCCGCGCCGGGGCGGAGCATGTCCTTGGTGATCAGTCCGGGCGAGCCGGCGGCGGCCACCACGATGTCGGCCTCGCGTACATGCCAGGCCAGGCCCTTGGTGCCGGTGTGGCACAAGGTGACGGTGGAGTTCTCGGAGCGGCGGGTGAGGAGGAGGCCGAGCGGGCGGCCCACGGTGACGCCCCGGCCGATCACGCAGACGCGTGCTCCGGCGAGGGGTACGTCGTGGCGGCGGAGCAGTTCGACGATGCCGCGCGGGGTGCACGGCAGTGGAGCATCGACGCCCAGGGTGAGGCGGCCGAGGTTGACGGGGTGCAGTCCGTCGGCGTCCTTGGCCGGGTCCATGCGTTCGAGTACGGCGCCCGCGTCCAGGTGGTGCGGGAGCGGGAGTTGGACGATGTAGCCGGTGCAGTCCGGGTCGGCGTTCAGCTCGTCGATCGTGTCCTCGACCTGGCGCTGGGAGGCGTCGGCGGGCAGGTCCCGGCGGATGGAGGCGATGCCCACCTGGGCACAGTCGCGGTGCTTGCCGGCGACGTAGGCGTGGCTGCCCGGGTCGTCGCCGACCAGCACGGTGCCGAGGCCCGGTGGGCGGCCGGTGGTGGCGGTCGACTTGGCCACGCGCTCGGCGAGTTCGCGGCGTATCGCGGCGGCGGTCGCCCTGCCGTCGAGTGTCTGCGCGGTCATCGGCTTCCCCCGGTCAGCCACGGAGACGGGACATGGTGGGGTCGAACAGGGGCTCCTCGGCCACCACCGCCTCGATGCGCCGGTCGAAGTAGCCGATGTGCACGGTGGTGCCGGGGGCGGTGAGTTCCGTCGGGAGCCAGGCGTAGGCGATGCCCTTGCCGATGGTGTAGCCGTAGGCGGCGCTGGTGACGTAACCGACCGCCCGGTCGCCGTCGTAGACCGGCTCCTTGCCGAGGACGACCGAGTGCGGGTCGTCCACGGTGAGGCAGGTCAGCCTGCGCCGGACGGCGGACTTGCGGCGCTCCAGCGCCGCCTTGCCGATGAAGTCGCCCTTGTCGAGCTTGACGGCGAAGCCGACGCCCGCCTCGTAGGGGTCGTGCTCGTAGGTCATGTCGGTGCCGAAGGAGCGGTAACCCTTCTCCAGGCGGAGGCTGTTGAAGGCGCCGCGCCCGGCGACGACGCCGCCGAGCGGCCGCGCCGCCTGCCAGAGGGTGTCCCAGAGTTTCTGTCCCTGATCGGCGGTGGTGTACAGCTCCCAGCCGAGTTCACCGACGTACGACAGCCGCATCGCCGTCACCGGGACGCTGCCGACGTAGGCGCGCTTGGCGCGGAAGTACTTCAGGCCCTCGTTGGAGAAGTCCTCGTCCGTCAGGGGCTGGAGGACCTTGCGGGCCAGCGGGCCCCACAGGCCGACGCAGCAGGTGCCCGGCGTGATGTCGCGGACCTGGACGGTGCCGTCGGCGGGGAGGTGGCGGGTGAACCAGTCGAGGTCGAGGTTGCCGTTGGCGCCGACCTGGAACACATCACGCGCCAGGCGGGCCACCGTGATGTCGCTGCGGATGCCGCCGTCGTGGTCCAGCAGCAGCGTGTACGTGACCGAGCCGACGGACTTGGCGACCTTGCCGGTGCACAGGCGCTCCAGGAACTCGGCGGCTGCGGGGCCGCTGACCTCCAGGCGCTTGAGGGCGGTCATGTCGTACATCGCGACGGTCTCACGGGTGGCCTGGGCCTCCGCGCCGACGATGGGCGACCAGAACTGCGCGGCCCAGTCGTTGGGGGTGGGGATGGAACGGCCCTCGACCAGCGGCGCGTTGGCCTCGTACCAGTGCGGGCGCTCCCAGCCGTTCGCCTCCAGGAAGAAGGCGCCGTGCTCCTGCTGGCGGGCGTGGAAGGGGCTGGTGCGGATCGGGCGCGGGTCGCCGGACGGCTGGAGGGGGTGGAGGATGTCGTAGACCTCGACGAAGTTCTGGCAGTCGCGGGCCAGGACGTACTCCGGGGCCAGCTGGTGCGGCTCGAAGCGGTTGACGTCGCACTCGTGCAGGTCGAAGGACGAGCAGTGGCCGTCGACCAGCCATTCGGCCATGGCCCGGCCGACGCCCGCGGAGTGGGTGACCCAGACGGCCTCGGCGACCCAGAAGCCCTTGACGTCCGGGGACTCACCGAGGAGCGGGAAGTTGTCGGTGGTGAAGGAGAACAGGCCGTTGATGCCCTCCTCGACCTTCGCCTCCTGCGTAGCGGGGAGCAGGGACTGGGTCTCGGCCCAGGCCGGCTCGAAGTCCTCCTCGGTGAACTTCAGGACGGACGGCATCTGGGCCGCCTCGTCCACGGAGAGGATGTCGTCCGCGGAGATCGGCATCGGGCGGTGGCCGTAGTAGCCGATGCCGATGCCGTCGAAGCGGTCGCGGTAGTAGAGATCGGCGTCCTGGTGGCGCAGGATCGGGCGGACGGCCTCCTGCGTCTGGCCGGCGAGGGCCGGTACGGGGCCGGTCCAGGCGAGTTGGTGGGCGAGCGGGGTCAGCGGCAGGTTCATGCCCGCCATGCGGGCGATCCTCGGGCCCCAGATGCCGGCGCAGCACACGACGATGTCGGCGGGGAGTTCGCCCTGGTCGGTCAGGACGCCGGTCACCTCGCCGTCGGCCTTCAGGACGTCGAGGACCTCGTGGCGGGGCAGGAAGCGGACGCCGCGCCCGGTGGCCCGGCGGATCTGCGCCTCTACGGCGAGTACGGCCTTGGCGAGGCCGTCGGTCGGGACCAGGAGACCACCGAGGACCTTGTCCCGGTTCACCAGCGGGTGCTGCTCGACGCATTCGTCGGCGGTCAGGATGCAGGACTCGACGCCCCAGGCGGTGATCCAGCCGTGGCGGCGGTGCAGTTCCGCCAGGCGCTCCGGCGTGGTCGCCACTTCGAGGCCGCCGACCTGGAGGAAGCAGGGCTTGCCGTCGACGTCGAGGGAGCAGAACTTCTCGACCGTGTAGCGGGCCAACTCGGTCATGGTCTTGGAGGAGTTGGTCTGGAAGACCAGGCCCGGGGCGTGCGAGCTGGATCCTCCGGTGGCCGGGAGCGGACCCTGGTCGACCACGGTCACTTCGGTCCAGCCTCGCGCGGAGATCTCGTCCGCGAGTGCCGCGCCCACGACTCCCGCTCCGATGATGACCACTCGGGGTCCCGCCATCGCCGCACCTCCGGTCGAGTTGCTTTGTGCGCAACCTGATTCAGGTTGCGCAACTCAATGTGCCTGCCGTCCAGGTGGGTGTCAAGAGGTGCGCTGACGTCGGAGAACGGCCCGGAAAACAGGGATGCCCGGTGGGCGGTGCGTGTCCCTGCGCACCGCCCACCGGGCATCGAAGAGGGGGTTACTTGATCCAGGCCTCCACCTTGTCGCGGTTGGCCTCGACCCACTTCTCCGCCGCGGCCTCGGGCGTCATCTTGTCCACCGCGATGTACTTCGCCACGACGTTCTGGTCGTCGTTGGTCCAGGTGAAGTTCTTCACCAGGTCATAGGCCGGGCTGCCGGACTTGGCGAACTTCGCGCTGACGATCTTGTCCAGCTTGTACACCGGGTAGTCGCAGCTGATCTTCTCCGGGTCGGCGTCGCAGCCCTCCTTGTACTCGGGCAGCTTGATCTTCTCCAGCGGCACCTCGGACATGAACCACTGCGGCTCGTAGAAGTAGCCGATCACCCATTCCTTGTCCTTCTCCGCCTTGCGGAAGGCCTGGATGAGCGCGGTCTCGCTGCCCGCGTACACGACCTTGTAGTCCAGCTTCAGGTTCTTCACCAGCGACTCGTCGTTGGTGACGAACGACGGGTCGCCGTCGAGGAGTTGGCCCTTGCCTCCGGACTCGGAGGTCTTGAACTCGGCCGCGTACTTGTCGAGGTTGTTCCAGTCGAGGATGTCCGGGTGCTCCTTGGCCAGCCACGGCGGCACGTACCAGCCGATGAGGCCTTCGTTGCCGGTGGCTCCGGCGTCGACGGCGGTCTTCTGGTCGGTGATGTACTTCTTCTTCAGGTCGTCGTGGCCCCAGTTCTCCACGACGGCGTCGACCTCACCGGTGCCGAAGCCCTGCCAGGCGATCTCCTCCTTCAGGTCCTTCTTGGTGACCTTGCAGCCGAGGTCGTTCTCCGCGACGTGCGCGATGACCGCCGCGTTGGCCTCGTAGCCCACCCACGGGTTGACCGCGATGTTGAAGGTGCCGCACTTGCCGGAACTGCCGGAACCACCGGCGTCCGAGGAGCTGTCACCGACCTTCGCACCACCGCAGGCGGTGAGGGTGAGGCCGAGGACCGCTATGCCGGCCGCGCCGACTCGCCACTGTCTTGCTTGCCTTGCCATGGTCAGTCGCTCCTTACGCGCTGGTACGCCGCGCCGCTGCCTGAGTGATCCGGTCGAACATGACACCGAGAAGGACGATGGCGAGCCCCGCGGCGAGCCCCTTCCCGTACAACTGGCCCTGCGAGAAACCGGCCACGACGTCGTAGCCGAGGGCGCCGGCTCCCACCAGGCCGCCCACCACAACCATCGACAGCACATAGATCAGGCCCTGGTTGGTCGCGAGGGTCAGGGCGCTGCGTGCCATCGGCAGCTGGACCTTGGTGATGATCTGCCAGGTGTTGCACCCGGCGGAGGTGGCCGCTTCCACGGTGGTGGCGGGCACGGCCCGGATCCCGTCCGCGATGATCTTCACGGCGACGGGTGCCGCGTAGACGACGGCGGCGACGATGGCCGTGAAGCGGGTGGCGCCGAACAGTGCGAGGAAGGGCACGAGATAGACGAACGGCGGCATGACCTGGGCCGCGTCCAGGCTGGGCCGGATCAGCCGGTCCACCAGCGCGCTGCGCCCCATCCACACCCCGAAGACGAGGCCGAGCACCATCACCAGCACGGTCGCGACGAGCGTCGAGGCCAGCGTCGTCATGCCGTCCGACCACAGGCCGGTGCCGACCAGCAGGCTCACGCACACGGCCGTGGTGATGCCCGAGCGGGGGCCGCCGAGCACCACGGCCAACGCGATCAGCACCGCGCCGACGAGCCACCAGGGAGAGTCGGTGAGCAGGGTCTGGAAGGGGTTGAGCAGACCGTTGGTGATGGCGTCGCGGAAGGCGTTGGTGATCCCGGACAGGTTGTCCTGCGCCCAGGTGGTCACCGAGTCCGCCCCGTCGGCGATGGCGCTGCCGGTGCTGCCCTCGCCGGGGAACTCCGCCGCCCAGAGGTAGGTGTGCGAAAGGTAGACGAGGACGGCGGTGACCGCCGCACCCGCGCTCAGCAGGGGGCGGCGCCAGGTCCGGAAGCGGTTCTTCGAGCGCCGGGCGGCCTCCTCGCGGGCGCTCGCCGCCGTGGTGACGCGGTCCAGGACGATCGCCATGACGACGATGGCGAGGCCCGCGTTGAAGGCGGTGCCGACGTCGAGCGACTGGAGGGCCTGCACGACGGTCTTGCCGAGGCCGGGGGCGTCGATCAGGGCGGCGATGGTCACCATGGCCAGGGCGGCCATGATGGTCTGGTTGACGCCCATCACCACGGTCCGCTTGGACATCGGCAGCAGGACCTTCAGCAGGGACTGCCGTCGGGTCGCGCCCAGCGAGTCGGCCGCCTCCACGGTCGTCTTCGGCACGTTGCGGATGGCGTGCGCGGTGATGCGGATCGCGGGCGGGGCCGCGTAGATGACGGTGGCGATGGTGGCGGAGGCGCCGCCGATGAGGAAGAACAGCGTGAGCGGGGCCAGATAGACGAAGGTCGGCATCGTCTGCATGAAGTCGAGCAGAGGCGTGATGATCCGGTTGACCCGGTCGGACAGGCCCGCCCACACCCCCAGCGGGATCGCGAACAGCAGCGCCACGAAGACCGCGGAGAGGGTCAGCGCCAGGGTGTCCATGCTCTCCTGCCACAGGCCCTGGAGGCCCAGGAAGGTGAAGCCCGCCACGGCCAGCAGCGCGACACGCCAGTTGCCCACGGCCCAGGAGACATAGCCGGCGATGCCGACGACGCCGAGCCAGCCGATCTGCGGGACCGGGCGGGCATCGGTCGGCTGGGAGATCAGCTCCTGGACGAAGGTCACCAGGGTGTCGATGACGAGGCGGATCTCGTTGAAGAAGTAGAGGAAGAGCGGGTTGGAATTGCGGTTGGCGCCGATGGAGTCGTTGAGGTCGTTGATCCACCGGTGCAGATCGGTGAGGTCGGCCGCGGCAAGGGAGAGCGTCTGCTTTCCGCGCAGTACGGCGAACAGCACCAGCCAGACGACCAGGATGGCGCCGATCACCATGGAGCGGCTGATTTTGCGGATCTGTTCGGCGGGGGTCACCGGTGGTTCGGCCGGGCCCGTCTTCTGGGGTTTCTCGATGGCGACGGTCATCATGCGCCGCCTTCGCGCCCGGCGACGACGCCGAGGATCTCCTCGTCCCCGACGATGCCCAGCAGCTCGCCGTTCTCGACGACCTTGACCGGCTTGTCGGCCGAGAGGACCACCCGGGTGGCCTCCTTCACCACGACGTCCGGGCCCAGTTCGGGGCCGTCCAGCTCGTCGCCGTCCTCGGCGGGGCGCATGATCCATCGCAGGGTGAGCACGTCGCCGCGCGGCACGTCCTTGACGAACTCGCGGACGTAGTCATCGGCCGGGGCTCCTACGAGTTCGTCGCCGGTGCCGCACTGGACCATCTTGCCGTCGCGCATGATGAGGATGCGGTCGCCGAGTTTGAGGGCCTCGGAGAGGTCGTGGGTGATGAACACCATCGTCTTGCCGACCTCGTGGTGCAGCCGGATGACCTCGTTCTGCATGTCGCGGCGGATCAACGGGTCGAGCGCCGAGAACGGTTCGTCGAAGAAGAGGACATCGGGGTCACCGGCCAACGCCCGGGCAAGGCCCACGCGTTGCTGCATGCCGCCGGACAACTGGTCGGGGTAGGAGTTCTCGTAGCCCGCGAGGCCGACCAGCTCGACGACCTCCTGGGCCCGCTTGACGCGGTCGGTCCTGCCCATGCCGCGGATCTCGAGCCCGAACGCCACGTTGTCGACGACGCGTCGATGGGGCAGCAGACCGAAGTGCTGGAAGACCATGGAGAACTTGCGGCGCCGCAGCTCGCGCAGGCGCGCCGCGTCGGCCTTGCGGATGTCCTCGCCCTCGAAGACGATCTCGCCCGCGGTGGGTTCGATCAGCCGGGTGAGACAGCGCACCAGCGTGGACTTGCCGGAGCCGGACAGGCCCATGACGACGAAGACCTCGCCGGGCGAGACGTCGAAGTGGACGTCGCGCACGGCGGCGGTGCAGCCGGTACGGTCCATCAGCTCGCGGCGGGTGAGGCCGCACAGTTCCTCGGAGTCCGGCACCTGGTCGGCCTTCGGGCCGAACACCTTCCACAGCCTGCGCACGGAGATGACCGGGGTGGAGCCCGAGTCCTGGGGCGTGCCGCGCCGCTGCGGCACCTCGGTCTGTGTGGTCATGTTCGACCTTCTTTCGGCGTTCAGCCGCGGAACCAGTGCTGCGGCCGGGGACGGATGTTCTGCCAGATGTGCTTGGGCTCTCGGTACTCGTTCAGTCCGGTGGGTCCCAGCTCCCGGCCCACGCCCGAGTGCCCGAAGCCACCCCATTCCGCTTGCGGCACATAGGGGTGGTAGTCGTTGATCCACACCGTGCCGTGGCGCAGCCGCCGGGCGACCCGCTGGGCCTTGCCCGCGTCCTGCGTCCACACGGCCCCGGCGAGTCCGTACTCGGTGTCATTGGCGATGCGTACGGCGTCGTCCTCGTCGGTGAAGCGCTCCACGGTGAGCACGGGTCCGAAGGACTCCTCGTGCACCACCCGCATGTCCTGCCGGCACTCGTCGAGCACGGTGGGCAGGTAGAAGTGGCCGTCCGCGAGGGCGGGATCGCCGGGCCGGGCGCCGCCGCAGCGCAGGACGGCGCCCTCGGCGAGGCCTGCGGCGACGTATGCCTCGACCTTCTCCAGGTGCTGCGCGGAGATCAGCGCCCCGGTCTCGGCGTCGGGGTCGAAGGGGCCGCCGAGGCGGATCTGCCGGGCGCGGCGCACGAGTTCGTCGACGAAGCGGTCGTGCAGACAGTCCTCGACGATGAGCCGGGCGCCGGCCGAGCAGACCTGGCCCGAGTGCAGGAACACGGCGGTGAGGGCGAAGTCGACGGCGGTCTCGAAGTCGGCGTCGGCGAAGACGACGTTGGGGTTCTTGCCGCCGAGCTCCAGCGCGACCTTCTTCACGGTCGCGGCGGCGGTGGCCATGATCCGCTTGCCGGTCTCCAGGCCCCCGGTGAAGGAGACCATGTCCACGGCCGGGTGCTCGGAGAGCGGTGCGCCGACAGCGGGTCCGGCGCCCAGGACGAGGTTCGCGACGCCGGCCGGGAGCCCGGCCTCCTCCAGTGCCTTCATCAGCAGGATGGAGGTGGAGGGGGTCAGTTCGCTGGGCTTGAGGACGATCGTGTTGCCGGCGAGCAGCGCCGGGGCGACCTTCCAACTGGCTTGCAGCAGCGGGTAGTTCCAGGGGGTGATGAGGCCGCATACACCGACCGGCTCGTACCCGACCCGGCTCACGGCGTCGTCCCGTCCGGTGTCGATGGCCCGCCCCGCGTCGGTGCCCGCGAGGCCGCCGTAGTAGCG
Organism: Streptomyces davaonensis JCM 4913; assembly: GCF_000349325.1. Taxonomy (GTDB): domain Bacteria; phylum Actinomycetota; class Actinomycetes; order Streptomycetales; family Streptomycetaceae; genus Streptomyces; species Streptomyces davaonensis. The sequence continues at coordinate 8,279,526 of NC_020504.1, read as the reverse complement.
GAAGCAGGAGACGACGTCGGCGATGTCGTACTCGCTCTCCACCAGCCGCTTGCCGGTGTCCAGGGACTCGGCGCGGGCGAAGACCTTCGCGTCGCGCTCCATGATGTCGGCGGTGCGCAGCAGCAGCGCACCGCGCTCGCGCTCGGGGGTGTCCGGCCAGTGCCCCGTGTCGAAGGCCCGGCGGGCCGCCGCGATCGCGGCCTCGGCGTCGGGGCGGGTCCCTTCCGAGACGGTCGTCGCGAGCGTGCCGTCGGCGGGACATCGGATGTCCCGGTGCCCACCGGCCACCGGCTCCCGCCATTCGCCGTCTACATACAGGTCTGCCACGCGACGAGCCTTTCCCTGAGGATTCGTTGCGCATCGTGCACCCGATTGCTTGTGGTGGAACACAGTGTCGAATGGACAGAGCCGCGTCAAGAGGTCGGCGGATGACGATTTCGCCATGCGCCCCTTTACCCGCCCACCCTTGACCGCAAGCGGCACCGAGCCGACGATGTTGCGTATCGCTCACCATGTTGTGCAATACGCACCGACGGAGGCCGCGCATGTCCCCTCGCCCCCAACCCGGCCGTGAGTACGTCCTGACCCTCTCCTGTCCCGACAGCGCGGGACTGGTGCACGCCGTGAGCGGCTTTCTCGTCAGGAACTCCGGAAACATCCTGGAAAGCCAGCAGTTCGACGACCGACTTCAGGGCCGCTTCTTCATGCGGGTCCACTTCGACGTCTCCGATCCGGACGCCGGCCTGGAGAGTCTGCGCAGCCGCTTCGGTCCCGTCGCCCAGGCCTACGCCATCTCCTGGGCCCTGAGCGAGGCGGCCACGCCGACCCGGACGCTGATCATGGTGTCCAGGTTCGGCCACTGCCTGAACGACCTGCTGTTCCGTCGGCGCACCGGCGCCCTCAACATCGAGATCCCCGCGATCGTCTCCAATCACCGGGACTTCGAGGGGCTCGCGGAGACCTACGGCATCCCCTTCCACCACATCCCGGTGACCAAGGACACCAAGCCCGAGGCCGAGGCGCGGCTGCTGGAGCTGGTGCGTGAACTGGACGTCGACCTGGTGGTCCTGGCCCGGTACATGCAGATCCTCTCCGACGACCTGTGCAAGCAGTTGGAGGGCCGCGCCATCAACATCCACCACTCCTTCCTGCCCAGCTTCAAGGGCGCACGCCCCTACGACCAGGCCTACCAGCGCGGAGTGAAGCTCGTCGGGGCGACGGCGCACTATGTGACGCCGGACCTGGACGAGGGTCAGATCATCGAGCAGGACGTGGTCCGGGTGGATCACTCGCTGGACCCGGGAGAACTGGTCACGGTCGGGCGGGACGTGGAGGCGCAGGTGCTCGCGCACGCGGTGAAGTGGCACAGCGAGAGCCGCGTGATGGTGGACGGCAACCGCACGGTGATCTTCCGCTGAGCCACCGCACCGAGGGCGGGACCGGACTCCGGTCCCGCCCTTGTCGTATACGGCGCGGGTTCAGCCACCCAGCCGGTCCAGCAGTGCGCGGCGCCATCGCTCCGTCTCGGCGATCTGGTTGAAGGTGAACACATGCAGACCGGCCACGCCCGCCGAGGGTGCGGTCAGGGCTTCCTGCGTGCGGGTCAGCAGCCGCTCGGGGGCGTACCCGCCCGGAGCCGCGAAACGCGCGAACCACGCGGGGTGCTTGGCCAGGAAGCGCGTCGACTCCCCCACTCCGATCCTCGTGGCCATCGCCAGCAGCTTCGTCCGCTGCACGGGGCCCGCGACGCCCACATGGACCGGCAGGGCGACGTCCCGGCGCCGGATGCGAGCGAGCCACTCCCCCAACACCCGCGGGTCGAAGCACAGATTGCTGACGATGTAGGTGGCGTACGCGCGCTTGTCCCACATCGCCTGGATGGTGACGTCGTCGTGGATGAGCGGATGGCTCTCGGGGTAGCCGGTGACGCCGACGCGGGCGAAGGGGCTGCCCAGCTCGCTCAGCCTGCGCAGCACCGGAAGCGCCCCCTCGAAGCCCCCGGCCGGCGGGTCGGCGTCGCCGGCCGGGACGAAGACGTCGTCCACGCCCGCCTCCCGGAGCCGGCCCGCGACCTCCTTCAGGTGCCGGTCGTCGCGGAGCAGCCGGGCCGGCACATGCGGAACGACCCGGTAGCCGTGCGCCGCGAGCCGGGCGGTGAGGTCCAGGGTCGGTTCCAGGCCCTTGACCGGTGACGCCGTCACGGTGACGACGACGTCGCGCGGCACATGGGCGAGGACCTTGTCCTCGGTCGACTTGGCGGGCAGCACCTCGTAACGGACGCGGTGCAGCAGCGCCTTGAGCCCTGCGGTGCCCAACGCCTACCCCGTCTGCTTCTGGGCGTCGCGATGGCGGTAGTACGCGGCCTTCGACGGCGCGAGCGGTTCCTTGCCGAGGATCAGGTCGGCGGCCTTCTCGGCGATCATCATGACCGGAGCGTAGATGTTGCCGTTGGTGACGTACGGCATCACCGACGCGTCCACCACGCGCAGACCCTGCACGCCGTGCACCCGCAGGCTGGCGGGGTCTACGACGGCCAGCTCATCGGTGCCCATCTTGCATGTGCAGGACGGGTGCAGGGCGGTCTCGCCCTCCTTCGCGACCCAGGCCAGGATCTCCTCGTCGGTCTCCACCTTCGGGCCGGGCGAGATCTCCCCGCCGTTGTAGGGAGCGAGCGCCGGCTGGTCGAGGAGCCTGCGGGCCACCCGGATCGCCTCCACCCACTCGCGGCGGTCCTGCTCGGTGGAGAGGTAGTTGAAGCGCAGCGCCGGGTGTTCGCGCGGGTCCTTGCTCTTGATCTTCACCGAGCCGATGGCGTCGGAGTACATGGGCCCGACGTGCACCTGGTAGCCGTGTCCGCCGGCCGGCGAGGAGCCGTCGTAGCGGACCGCGACCGGGAGGAAGTGGAACATCAGGTTGGGGTAGTCGACGTCCTCGTTGCTGCGGGCGAAGCCGCCGGCCTCGAAGTGGTTCGTCGCGGCCGGGCCCTTGCGGAACAGCCACTGGAGTCCGATGAAGGGGGCGCGCCACTTCGCCATGTACGGCTGCATGGAGACGGGTTGCCTGCACGCGTACTGGACGTAGACCTCCAGATGGTCCTGCATGTTCTCGCCGACACCGGGGAGGTCGTGGACGACGTCGATGCCCAGGGCGCGCAGTTCGGCCGCGTTGCCGACGCCGGAGAGCTGGAGGAGCTGCGGGGAGTTGATGGCGCCGCCGCACAGGATGACCTCCGCGGCACGGACCTGCTGGAGCGGTCCCCGGCCGCGCCGGTACTCGACACCGACGGCACGCTTGCCCTCGAACAGGACGCGGGTCACCAGGGCGCGGGTGCGGACGGTGAGATTCGGGCGCTTCATCGCGGGCTTGAGGTACGCCTTGGAGGCCGACAGACGGCGGCCCCGGTGGACGTTGCGGTCGAACTTCGCGAAGCCCTCCTGCCGGTAGCCGTTGACGTCGTCGGTGGGCGCGTAACCGGCCTCCTCGGTGGCCTTGAGGAAGGCGCCGAAGAGGGGGTTCGTCGCCGGGCCGCGTTCGAGGACGAGGGGGCCGTCGTGGCCGCGGAACTCGTCGTCCGGGTCGGCCGCCAGGCAGTTCTCCATGCGCCGGAAGTACGGCAGGCAGTGGGCGTAGTCCCAGGTCTCCATGCCCGGGTCGGCCGCCCAGCGCTCGTAGTCCATGGGGTTGCCGCGCTGGAAGATCATGCCGTTGATGCTGCTGGAGCCGCCGAGCACCTTGCCGCGCGCGTGGTAGACGCGTCGGCCGCCCATGTGGGGCTCGGGCTCGGACTCGTACTTCCAGTCGTAGAACCGGCTGCCGATCGGGTAGGTCAGCGCCGCGGGCATATGGATGAAGACATCCCACGGGTAGTCCGACCTGCCCGCCTCCAGGACCAGCACCCGGTTGCCCGGGTCCGCGGAGAGCCGGTTCGCCAGCGCGCTGCCGGCGGACCCGCCGCCGACGATGACGAAGTCGTACTGCACAGGAGCCATGGTGCCTCGTCTCGCTCGCGGTGTAGATGTGCGAGGCATGCTAGTCCGGGTCCCGCCATGCGCACCAGGTTGCGAACAGCGCAACTTCGAGATCTTGATTTCGGTGCTGTTACTTGCAGTGAAGTTGTTTACTACGCGTATAGTTTCACTATGAGCAACTACAGCCCTGACCCGGAAACGTCGAGTTCATCCGCGGGCGGCGTGCAGTCGGTGGATCGGGCCATCAGCGTCCTGGAGATCCTCGCGCAGCGCGGCGAGGCGGGCGTGAGCGAGGTGGCGGGCGAGATCGACGTGCACAAGTCGACCGCGTTCCGGTTGCTCGGCGCCCTGGAGGCGCGCGGTCTGGTGGAGCAGGCCGGTGAGCGGGGCAAGTACCGGCTCGGCTTCGGCATCGTCCGGCTGGCCGGTGCGGTCACCGGCCGCATCGACATCACCCAGCAGGGCCGGCCGATCTGCGAGCGGCTCGCGGAGGAGCTCGGCGAGACGGTCAACATCGCCGTCATGCAGGAGCACTACGCGATCAACCTCTACCAGGTGCGCGGTCCGGGAGCCATCACCGCGCACAACTGGGTGGGCCAGCTGACCCCGCTGCACGCGACCTCCAGCGGCAAGATCCTGCTGGCGTACATGCCCACCAAGGAGCGCGCCGCCCTGCTGGGTGCCGCCGGCATGAAGAAGGTCACCCCGCGCACGATCACCGCGAAGACCAAGCTGGAGAAGAACATCACGGAGGCGCGCGAGCGGGGCTACGCGTACACGCTGGAGGAGCTGGAGATCGGTCTGCACGCGATGGCCGCCCCGGTCCGCAACCGGGACGGCGACGTCATCGCGGCGCTCAGCGCTTCCGGACCCGGGTACCGGCTCACCGAGGAGCGGCTGCACGAGCTCTCCCCGATCCTGCTCAAGGGCGCCGAGGAGATCAGCCACCGGATGGGCTACCTGGGCTGAGTCACCCCTGAGGGGTGCCCAGGCGCTCGTTCACCCAGCTGTGGAACGCGCCGATGTGGTGCTCACTGGGCACCAGCACTCCCCCCTTGGCGTACATACGGGAACTCATGCCGGGCTGGGTGCGCTCGCAGGCGTCGAAGTCCTGCTGATTGACCCGGTGGAACAACTCCACCGACCGGCTGACGTCCTTGCCGCCCTCCACGACATGCGGCAGATACAGCCAGTCGCACTCGACCACCGTGCGGTCCACGGCCACCGGATACATCCGATGGAAGATCACGTGGTCGGGCACGAGATTGATGAAGACCTGCGGCCGGACGGTGATCGCGTAGTAGCGGCGGTCCTGGTCCTCGGCCACTCCCGGGATACGGTCAAGGCCCTGCGAACCGTCCACCGTGAACCCCTGCACCTCCTCGCCGAACTCGGCGCCGTGCCCCACGTAGTACTGGGCGGCGTATCCGTCCGCGAACTCCGGCAGCACCTCGGTGAGTTCGGGGTGGATGGTGGCGCAGTGGTAGCACTCCATGAAGTTCTCGATGATCAGCTTCCAGTTCGCCCGCACGTCGTAGACGATCCGCCTGCCCACGGAGAGATTCTCGATGCCGTAGTGCTCGATCGACTCGACATCACCGAGCCGGTCGACGACCTCGCCCATGACCCCCTCCTCGAAGGAGGGCGGGTCCTCCGCGAGGCAGACCCACACATAGCCCAGCCATTCCCGCACGGCCACGCTCACCAGCCCGTACTCGGTACGGCCCACATCGGGCATCTTGGTGAGATTGGGCGCCGCGACCAGCTTCCCGTTCAGGTCGTACGTCCAGGCGTGGTACGGGCATTGGAACGCCCGCTTGACCTCGCCGGACTCCTCCGTGCACACCCGCGCCCCACGGTGACGGCACACATTGAAGTAGGCGCGGATGCTGTTGTCCCGCGCCCGGGTGACGAGGATGCTCTCCCGGCCCACATCGACGGTGCGGAAGGCGCCGGGCTTCGCCAACTCCGAGGCGCGGGCGACGCAGAACCACATGGTCTCGAATATGCGCTCCTGCTCCTGGGCGAAAATGCCGGGATCCGTGTAGGCGGAGCCGGGAAGAGTGGCGATCAGGCTGTCCGGCAGGCTGGTCGAGGTCACTGGCACTCCTCGGGAGAACGTCGTGGAGGGGTCATTCACGCGGTGGCGGCGAGTTGCTTGCGCCCGCGCATGAACAGCCGCGGCTGGTTCATCCCGAGCACGGCGACGGGCCGGCCGGCCCGCCGGTAGACGGCGAGGACATCGCGGTCGTCCGCGCTGCCCGCCTCGATGGTGACGCTGTCCGCGCCGGCCGCGTGACCGGCGAACTGGATCTTCACGCCGTACTGGTCCGACCAGAAGTACGGCGGCCGGGGCACACCCGGTTCCACCGCACCGCCCGCCAGCAGGGTGGCGACCGCGGCGTCGGGGCGTTCGCGTGCGCCGGTCCAGTGCTCGACGCGGCGATGGAGACCGGCACGCGGGTCGTACCAGTTGGCGCAGTCGCCGACCGCGACCACGCCGGCCAGGCTGGTGCGGCCGTCGGCGCCGCACTTGACGCCGTTGTCGAGGACAATGCCGGAGCCTTCCAGCCACTCCACGTTCGGGCGCGCGCCCACACCGACGACGACGATGTCGGCGGGGATGCCGCGACCGTCCTCCAGCAGGACGGCGTCGACACGGGTCTCCCCGCTCAGCCCCTTGACGGCGACACCGCACACCAGCCGTACGCCGTGGTCGGAGTGGAGTGCGGAGACCAGCGCGCCCATGGTCTCGCCGAGCGGTCCGGCGAGCGGTGTCGGGGCCGCCTCCACGACGGTCACGTCGAGCCCGAGGGCGTACGCGGTGGAGGCGACCTCGGCTCCGATGAACCCGCCGCCGATCACCACCAGCCGTCCGCCGCGGGCCAGTTCGTCCCGCAGGGCGCGGGCGTCGTCCAGGGTGCGCAGGGTGTGCACCCCGGCCAGGCCCTCCGATCCCGGCAGGGCGCGCGCCGCGGCGCCGGTCGCGATGACGACGCCGTCCGCCCGCACCTCCCGTCCGCCGGCCAGGCGCACGGCACGCCGTGCATGGTCGAGCCCGGTGGCGCGGACGCCGAGCAGCCACTCGGCCCCGAGGTCCTCCTCCGCCGCCTCCAGGGCGAGTTCGGCCTCGCCGAGTGCGCCGGCCAGGAACTCCTTGGAGAGCGGGGGCCGGTCGTACGGGCGGTGGAGCTCGTCCCCGATGACGACCAGCCGGCCGTCGAAGCCCTGCTTGCGCAGGGAGCGCGCCGCCGACAGGCCGGCCAGTGAGGCGCCGACCACGGCGACGGTCCTCACGCGGGCCCCCCGGCGAGCCGGGCGGCGACGCAGGGCGGCAGGTTGGGCGCGTCCGTGGAGAGCCGGACGTAGACCGTGCCGTCCTCGACCACGACTTCGTGCGTCCGGACCGGCAGCTTGGCCGGCGGGGCGTCGACCGCGCCGGTCCTCAGGTCGAACTTGGAAGCATGCAGCGGGCATTCCACCTCGCAGCCCTCCAGCCAGCCGTCGGCGAGCGACGCGTCCTGGTGGGTGCAGGTGTCGTCGATCGCGAAGAGCTCGCCGTCGTCGGTGTGGAACACGGAGACCGGCGGATCGATGTCCAGCCGGTGGGCCTCGCCTCGCGGAAGGTCCGCAAGACGGCACGCGGGAATCATCATGACACCTCGGGTGCGTATAACGAAACGGATTGCGGTAAGCGCAACATCAGTCTGGGGTCGCCCCGAACCCCTGTCAAGAAGTTCAGAGGGCGCTCCGAGCGCCATTTTCATGTTGCGCCATGAAGAACTTATCTCGCATAGAACAACAACAGTGGACGCCGACGGGTGTCAGAGGACCACCACTGAGCGCAGCACGTCGCCGTCGTGCATCCGCTCGAAAGCCTTCTCCACCTCGTCCAGCGCGATGGTCTCCGTGACGAACGCGTCCAGGTCGAGCCGGCCCTGGAGATGGAGGTCGATGAGCATCGGGAAGTCCCGGCTGGGCAGACAGTCCCCGTACCAGGAGGACTTCAGCGCCCCGCCGCGGCCGAAGACGTCCAGCAGGGGCAGTTCCAGCTTCATCTCGGGCGTCGGCACGCCGACCAGGACGACGGTGCCGGCGAGGTCGCGGGCGTAGAAGGCCTGCTGGTACGTCTCCGGGCGGCCGACCGCCTCGATGACGACGTCGGCGCCGAAGCCGCCGGTCAGCTCACGGATCGCCGCGACCGCGTCGACGTCCTTGGAGTTGACGGTGTGGGTGGCGCCCAGCTTCTGGGCCGTGGCGAGCTTGCGGTCGTCGATGTCGACCGCGATGACCTTCGCCGCGCCCGCCAGGTTCGCCCCGGCGATCGCCGCGGCCCCGACACCGCCGCAGCCGATGACGGCGACCGAGTCCCCGCGGCCGACGTTCCCGGTGTTGATGGCCGCGCCGAGACCCGCCATCACACCACAGCCCAGCAGACCGGCGGCGGCCGCCGACGCGGCACGGTCGACCTTGGTGCACTGTCCGGCCGCGACCAGCGTCTTCTCCGCGAAGGCGCCGATGCCCAGGGCCGGCGCCAGCTCGGTGCCGTCGAGCAGGGTCATCCTCTGCTTGGCGTTGTGGGTGCTGAAGCAGTACCAGGGCCGCCCGCGCAGACAGGCCCGGCACTGACCGCACACGGCACGCCAGTTCAGGATGACGAAGTCACCAGGAGCGACGTCCGTGACCCCCTCCCCCACCGACTCCACGACGCCCGCGGCCTCATGGCCCAGCAGGAACGGGAAGTCGTCGTTGATCCCGCCCTCGCGATAGTGCAGATCGGTGTGGCACACCCCGCAGGCCTCGATCCTCACCAGGGCCTCACCCGGCCCCGGGTCGGGCACGATGATCGTTTCCAGGCTTACGGGGGCACCCTTGCCCCGCGCGACGACAGCACGGACCTGATGCGTCATGGCCACTCCTCGGCTGGTTCGAGACATGATCCAGATGTTGCTTATTACGGCACACATTTCACTTGCCGCAACACAGCATCAGGGAGCGCCGACCGGCGGTCAAGACGGAGGCAGCGCCGGCCGGGTCTCGCCCTGCAACGCTCTCGCAACCTCCCCCGTGCTCCCCTGGTCGATCCGGATCCGGCTCCCCTGGGGATGGTTGGCATGTACGAGGAGATCCCGCGCGTCGAGCTGACGCCCGCGGCCGCCGATCTGGTGCGGCGGCTGCACGCGGCGCACGGCCCGCTGATGTTCCACCAGTCCGGCGGCTGCTGCGACGGCAGCGCGCCCATGTGCTACCCGGACGGCGAGTTCCGCACCGGCAACTCGGACGTGCTGCTCGCGGAGCTGTACGTGGACGGCGTCGAGGAGCCGGTGTCCTTCTGGATGTCCCGCAGCCAGTACCAGGCGTGGAGCCACACCCGGCTGATCGTCGACGTGGTCGAGGGCCGCGGCAGCGGATTCTCGCTGGAGGCGCCCGAGGGGGTGCGTTTTCTGACCCGTTCTCGCGTCGTCGGCACATAGCCACCCCGATGACCGCCTCGATCTGATGCACTTCCCCTGAGTCCTGGGACAGTTGACGAACCCTCAGGGGGGACTGTGACAGAGCGTCAGAGACGTTTCACGGCAGCCAGAACGGCACTGACCCTATTCACCGCACTCGGCTCGCTGGCCGGTACCGCCCTGGTGGGGGCGGCACCGGCCAGCGGCGTTCCCGGCGGCCGGATCGCGCCGGGCGTGACGTACGAACAGTTCGACATCCAAGGAGCACAGGGCACCGCCCACGGCCATCTGCTGCGCGTCGACCTGACCGACCCGCACGTCACCCTGGATCTGCTGTACCCGGGGCAGGTGGCCGCGCGGGACACCGTGTCCCGGCTGGCCGACACCCGGGGCGCGGTGGCCGGGGTGAACGGCGACTTCTTCAACATCACCGAGACCCAGCACCCGGGCGTCGAGGTGACCGGCGCGAGCGTGGGCCCCGCGGTCGCGAGCGGCCGTACGCTCAAGGCGGCGGTGCCGAACGGTCAGCGGTTCGGGCCCGCGCTGCCGCCCGGCACCTCCACCGAGGACGTCCTCGGCATGGGCGTGGACCGGCGGGCCCGTCTTGACGACCTGGCGCTGACCGGCTCGGTGCGCACGGCCACCGGGAACTTCGGGCTCGGCGGGCTCAACCAGTACGCGCTGCCGGTGAACTCCGTCGGGGCGTTCACCGCCGACTGGGGCTCGGTCTCCCGGGTGCGGGCGACCTGCGGCACCGACACCAACCGGGCCGCGCCGTGCAGCACGGACACCCATGAGGTGACGATCAAGGGCGGCCGGGTGGTGGCCACGGCCGACACTCCGGGCCGCGGTGCCATCGAGGCCGGGACGACCGTGCTGGTGGGCCGCGAGGCGGGGGCGCAGGAGTTGCGCAAGCTCGCCACTGGGCAGCCGGTGAAGGTACGGCACCGACTGGTGGCGGCCGACTCGAAGATCCCCTACCGGTTCGCGCTCGGCGGGTATCCGGTACTGGCCGGCGGACAGCCGCTCGCGGGTCTCGACGACCGGACGGCGGCGGTGCGCAGCGCCGTGGGCATCGGGGACGGCGGGAGGCAGGTGCTGCTGTTCTCGCTCGACGGCGGGGCGGCGTACAAGGGGCTGACCATCGCCGAAATCGCGGACACCATGCGGGAGTTGGGCTCGGTCGACGCCTTCAGCCTGGACGGCGGCGGGTCCTCGACCTTGGTCGCCCGCGCCCCGGGGGCCGCCGGGGTCACGGTGCGCAATCATCCCTCGGGCGGTGCGGAACGCGCCGTCCCGAACGGCATCGGAGTGTTCACCACCCCGTGACGCGGCGCCACGGCGGCCTCACGGTCTCAGGCTGCTGACGATGTCGGCAGTGGCGGTGAGGCCGCTGTGGATGGTGGGCGCGATGCTCGTGCTGGCCATGTAGAAGCCGAGCAGCGCGCACACCAGCGCGTGGGAGACCTTCAGGCCGCCGTTGCGCAGGAAGATCACCGCAAGGATCAGGAGCAGCAGCACCACAGAGATGGACACGGCCATCGTCAACCTCCTCCGCCACGCCGCACACGTCCGGTTCACGGCGTTCGGCCGTAAGTGTGGCGTAGCGGAGGGTTCGTCCGGGCGGCTGACCTGTCCGCCGAACGTGTGGTGTCACGCCGGCTCTCAGGCCCGGTCGTTCGCCTCCAGGAAGGCTTCGAGGCCCGCGAGGTCGTCGGTGTTGAGGTGGTCGACGTCGGCGGCGACGAGTTCGGTCCACAGCGCGTCGCGCTCCGGGCCCGGAAGGTCGGGGGTGGCCCAGAACCGCACGCGCTGGCCGCGGGAGTGCGCCGCCTGAATGATCGTCGTCAGCTTCTGCCGCTCGGCGTCGGGGAAGGCGCCGACGCCCCGCCAGGTGAAGTGGTTGTTCCAGTTGTCGCTGATCAGCGGGATGAAGGAGGCGGGGGCCGCACTGCCCAGGTCGGCGAGGCGGCCGTCGTAGAAGGCGCGACGCGTCCTCTGTGCCTCCATCGGCACCCGGGCCGCGCGGTCACCGGAGATCACGGCGGTGACCGGGCCGGAGTGGACGCGGCCGTGCGCGTAGGTCGTGAACAGGTGCTTGTAGCGCTGGAGATGACGGTCGAGTTCGAGGTACGTCGAGGAGCCCTCGGTCTTGATGTCGATGAGCAGCTGAAGGGGCTTGCGGTGACCGCGGTACACGGAGCCGTGGTTGGCCTTGACGCGGGCGGCGAGCGGGTCGAGGTACAGGGACTCCAGGGTGCGCGCCGGGTCGAGGTCCTCCGGGTCGTGGGCGACCAGCAGTTGGTCGCCGACCAGGTAGATGTCGGCCTCCAGGCTGCCGAAGCGGTGGTCGAGCGCGTCGAGGAGGGGGCGCGGGTGCTCGTAGTCGTTGTGGGCGTGGGCGCGCCAGAGCGGGCGGGGACGGTGCTTGTTCTCAGTGGCGAACGCGCTGCCGACGGGCGGGGCGAGGACACCCGCGAGTGCGGCGCCGACCGTGGTGACGGCTCTGCGACGAGTGATGAGCGCCATGTTCTGCCTCCCTGTGGGCCGATCCGAACCACAGGGAGTATGAAGCGGTCAGGCGCTCAACGAACCGGTACGTGCAAGGAGTTGGCCGGACTGCCGCCACCCGTTCACTCCTTCCGCCCACCCGCACGAAAAAGCCCGCCCCAGGCAGGGCGGGCTTTTCCGGGTGAACTCCGGGCTGCGTCAGGGGGCCTGGAGGTCGACCAGTTCGGCCAGTGCGGCACGGTGGGCACCCGCGGTGCCGTAGGCGATGGAGTCCGCCTTGGCCCGCTTCAGGTACAGGTGTACCGGGTGCTCCCAGGTCATGCCGATCCCGGCGTGCAGTTGCAGCGCCTCCTCGGCGGTGTGCACGGCGACGGGCGCCGCGTAGGCCTGGGCCACGGCGACCGCTACCTCCGTGTCCTCGCCGCGTGCAAGGGAGTCCGCCGCGTTGCGGGCGGCGGCGCGCAGGTTGACGACCTCCAGCCACAGCTGGGCGAGCCGGTGCTTGAGCGCCTGGAAGCCGCCGACGGGGCGGTTGAACTGCTTGCGCTCCTTCAGGTAGCGCACGGTCTCCGTCAACGTCCATTCGGCGAGGCCGAGTTGCTCGGAGGCGAGCAGCCCGGCACCGGCGAGCAGAGCCCGCCGTACGGCCGGTTCCGCGTCGCCCAGCAGCTGCCCGGCAGCTCCGTCCAGGGTCACCGTCGCCACCGGCCGGGTCAGGTCCAGGGACACCTGCGGGGTGACGGTGACGGCCTCGGCGTCCACGGCGTACAGACCGCCGTCGTCCGCGGGCACGAGCAGGACATCGGCGACGGCCGCGTCCGCGATCGCCGTCAGCTCTCCGTGCAGAGTGCCGTCCTCATGCCGTACGACCTGGTAGGCGGCGCCCGGAGCGATGTTCAGGGCGACGGCGAGGGCGCCGATGCGCCGGCCGGACGCGAGGTCGGCGAGGAGGTCGTGGGCGGCGCAGGCCAGCACTGCCTCGGTGGCGACCACGGCGCTGGTGAGGTACGGGACGGGCGCGACCGCGCGGCCCAACTCCTCCAGTACCACGGCGGCTTCACGGTGCGTGGCGCCCTGGCCGCCGTGCTCCTCCGGGACCAGGAGGCCCGCGAGGCCCATGCCGTCGGTGAGCGCCTTCCACGCCTGGCGGTCGTGCGGGGTGCCCGACTCGGTGCGCGCGATGACGCCGGGCGCGTCGCAGTGGTCGGCGAGCAGGTCGCGGACGGCGGCGCGCAGCGCCTCTTCCTCCTCCGAGTACAGCAGATCGGGCTGTGCGCTCATCGGGCCAGGTCCTTCCATGCGACGTCCTTGTCGGTGCGCGGCTCGGCGGGCAGGCCCAGCACGCGCTCGGCGACGATGTTCAGCAGGACCTCGCTCGTCCCGCCCTCGATGCTGTTGCCCTTGGAGCGCAGATAGCGATATCCGGCGTCGCGTCCGGTGAAGTCCACGAGTTCGGGCCGGCGCATGGTCCAGTCCTCGTACAACAGGCCCTCCTCGCCGAGGAGTTCGACCTCGAGGCCGCTGATCTCCTGGTTGAGGCGGGCGAAGCCGAGCTTCATCCCGGCGCCCTCGGGGCCGGGCTGGCCCGCGACGAGCTGCTGGCGCAGCCGCTCGCCGGTGAGCCGGGCGACCTCGGCGTCGACCCACAACTTCAGCAGCCGCTGATGGAGTTCGTGGGTGCGCAGTTCGGGCCGCTCGCGCCAGGTCTTGGTGACCGGACCGATCATGCCGCCCTCGCGGGGCAGCCGCATCCCGCCGATGGCGACGCGCTCGTTGTTCAGCGTGGTCTGCGCGACCTTCCAGCCGTTGCCGACCGCGCCGAGGCGGCGGGAGTCCGGGATCCGGACATCGGTGAGGAACACCTCGTTGAACTCGGCCTCACCGGTGATCTGGCGCAGCGGCCGCACCTCGACGCCCGGGTCGGTCATGTCGCACAGGAAGTAGGTGATGCCCGCATGCTTGGGCACGTCCGGGTCGGTGCGCGCGATGAGGATCGCCCAGCGGGCGAGATGGGCGCTGGACGTCCACACCTTCTGCCCGTTGACGACCCAGTCCTCGCCCTCACGGACGGCCCGGGTGCCGAGCGCGGCCAGGTCGGACCCGGCGCCGGGCTCGCTGAAGAGCTGGCACCAGACCTCCTCGCCGGTCCACAGCGGACGCAGGAACGTCCGCTTCTGCTCCTCGGTGCCGAACTGGAGGATCGTCGGGGCGGCCATGCCGAGGCCGATCCCGATCCGTCGCGGGTCGTTGTCGGGAGCGCCCGCGGCCTCCAACTCGGCGTCCACGACGACCTGGAGGGAGCGCGGGGCGCCGAGGCCGCCGAGGCCCTCGGGGTAGTGCACCCAGGCGAGTCCGGCGTCGAAGCGGGCCCGGAGGAAGTCGAGACGGTCGGTGGTGGCGGGCGGGTGCGCGGCCAGCAACTCGGCGGTGCGGCGCTTGAGTTCGGCGGCGTCGGTCATGCCTGTGCTCCTGTCGGTACGACGGCGACCCGGCCGGTGGTGACGCCGTCGCCGACGCGCTGCACGGCCGCCGCGGCCTCGGCGAGCGGGACGCGCTCGCTGATCAGCGGCTTGATCGCGCCCCGGGCGGCCAGTTCGGTGAGCTGCTCGTGGCAGTGCTGGACCAGCTTGGGGTTCTTGGTGTTGTACAGGCCCCAGTGCAGGCCGAGGATCGAGTAGTTCTTCACCAGCGCGTGGTTGAGCCCCGGGCTGGGGATCGTGCCGCTCGCGAACCCGACGACGACGATCCGGCCCTCGAAGGCGACGACCTTGGTGGACTGCGCGTACGCCTCACCGCCGACGGGGTCGTAGATCACATCGGCGCCCCGGCCGCCGGTGGCCTCCTTCACGGCGGCCACGACATCCTCGGCACGCCGGTCGATCACCACGTCGCAGCCCAGCTCCCGGGCGACCGCGGCCTTCTCGGCGCCGCCGACGACACCGATGACGGTGGCGCCGGCGGCCTTGCCGAGCTGCACGGCCGCGCTGCCGACTCCTCCTGCGGCAGCGTGGACGAGCAGCGTCTCCCCCGCTTCGAGCCCGGCCCGGCGGTGCAGTCCGAACCAGCCCGTCTGGTAGCCGATGTGCAGCGCGGCGGCCTCGGCGTCGTCCAGCGAGTCCGGGGCGGGCAGCAGGGCGGCGGCGTCCGCAACGGCGTACTCGGCGAAGCCGCCGTGGGGCAGTGCGGGGTTGGCGAGGACGCGGCGGCCGTCCGCGGTCTCGCCGCAGATCTCCACGCCCGGGGTGAACGGCAGCGGCGGGCGGACCTGGTAGTGGCCCCGGCACATCAGCACGTCCGGGAAGTTGATGTTCGCGGCGCGCACCTTCAGCAGGACCTGGCCGTCGCCGGGCGTGGGCCGCTCGACGTCCGCAAGCCGCATCACCTCACTCGGCTCGCCGTTCTCGTGCACTTGCCAAGCCTGCATGCGGTGCCTCCACGGGACTGCGTCGTCTGACCGGGGTCGGTTCGCATACTAAGCGGTCGCTTGCCGATCAGGGAAGGTCACGCGTCCGGGTGGGTTTCGCCCGTACGTGCATCCGCTCCCCCTGCGGCCCGAACAGGCTCAGGAACTCCGCGGGCCCCTCCCCCGTCGACCCGAACCAGTGCGGCACCCGGGTGTCGAACTCGGCCGCCTCCCCGGCCGTCATCACCACGTCGTGCTCGCCCAGGACCACCCGCAGCTTCCCGGACAGCACATACAGCCACTCGTAGCCCTCATGGGTACGCGGCTCGGGCTGCTCCTGGCTCTGCGGCACCAGCACCTTGAAGGCCTGGAGACCGCCGGGCTGCCGGGTGAGCGGCCAGAACGTACGGCCGTGGCGCACCAGGGGTTCGGCCCGCACCCGCGGGTCGCCCACCGGCGGCGCCCCGACCAGCTCGTCCAGCGGCACCTGGTGCGCCTGCGCGATCGGCAGCAGCAGCTCCAGGCTCGGCTTGCGCAGGCCGGACTCCAGGCGCGACAGGGTGCTGACGGAGATGCCGGTCGTCTCGGACAGCGTCGCCAGGGTCACCTCGCGCTCCTTGCGGAGCCGCCGCAGCCGGGCACCCACCTCGGCGAGAACGTCTTCGGTACTCATGGACATATTGCAGAATCGGCAAAGATGTTTGTCAATCCCGCGCCTGTGGAGCGACCGTGGCGACATGACCGAGACCTATGAAGTGATCGTGATCGGCGGCGGCGCGGCGGGCCTGTCCGCGGCCCTGGTGCTGGGCCGCGCCCGGCGCCGGACCCTGGTGATCGACGCGGGCGAACCCCGCAACGCGCCCTCCGCCCATATGCAGGGCTATCTCTCCCGGGACGGCATGGCGCCGGCCGAGTTCCTGGCCATCGGGCGCGAGGAGATCGCCCGGTACGGCGTCGACCTGGTCCGGGACCGTGCGGTGGACGTCACGAAGGACTCCGACTTCACCGTGGCCCTGGAGAGCGGGCGGAGTGTGCGGGCCCGGCGCCTGGTGATCGCCACCGGCCTCAAGGACGAGCTGCCGGACGTGCCCGGACTCGCCGAGCGGTTCGGACGGGACGCGCTGCACTGTCCGTACTGCCATGGCTGGGAGGTCCGCGACCAAGCGTTCGGCGTCCTCACGACGACTCCGCTGAGCGTGCACCAGGCGCTCATGGTGTCCCAGTGGTCGAAGGACGTGACCCTGTTCCTGCACGAGGTCGAGGAGAGCGAGCTGTCTGCCGACGATGTGCGCAGGTTGGGGGTGGCGGGGGTGAAGGTGGTGCCGGGGGCGGTCGCCGAGGTGCTGGTCGAGGAGGACCGGCTGACCGGGGTACGCCTCGCGGACGGCTCCACGCATGCCCGTGAGGCCCTCTTCGTCGCGCCCCGCGCCGTTCCGCAGACCGATCTGCTCCAGCGGCTGGGGGCGGAGCTCACCGAGACGCCGTTCGGGGCGTATCCGGTGGTCGATCCGACGGGGCTGACGAGTGTGGCTGGGGTGTGGGCGGCGGGCAACGCGATGGGGTTCGCCGAACAGGTCGTCAACGCGGCGGCGGGCGGGTACCGGGCCGGGGCCACGATCAACGGAGAGTTGCTGATGTCCGACCTGGACGCAGCCCTCTGAGGAAACGGCCCTTCCCCTCCACGTGTAAATCAGCGAAGCGCGTCGCACCATGGATTGCATGCTGCTGACCCGGATCGCCCAGGTGTCCCAGGAGGTCGCCGCGACCTCGGCCCGGTCCCGGAAGGTCGCTCTGCTGGCGGAGTTGTTCCGGGACGCCGAAGCCGCGGATGTGCCGATCGTCATCCCGTATCTGGCGGGGCGGTTGCCGCAGGGTCGGATCGGGCTCGGGTGGAAGGTGCTCAGCCGTCCGGTCACTCCCGCCGACGGACCCACCCTGACCGTCGCCGAGGTCGATGCCTTGCTCTCCACCCTCGCCAAGGTGTCGGGCGCCGGATCCCAGGCCGAACGGGCCCGGCTGGTGGGCGAGTTGATGGGCTCGGCGACAAAGGACGAGCAGCGCTTTCTGTTCGGGCTGATCACCGGTGAGGTCCGGCAAGGGGCGCTGGACGCCGTGGCCGTGGAGGGCCTGGCCGAGGCGACCGGCGCCCCGGCGGCGGACGTACGGCGGGCGGTGATGCTGGCCGGCTCGCTCCAGACGGTGGCCGAGGCGCTGCTCGGCGACGGTCCCGGCGCGCTGGATCGGTTCCGGCTCACCGTGGGCCGGCCGGTCCTGCCGATGCTGGCGCACAGCGCTGCCTCGGTGTCCGAGGC